>JABDMM010000088.1 GCA_013001465.1 Chitinophagales bacterium
ACTTCAGTAAACTTCTTATTGCTTACACATGAAGTAGTAGAAACGATCAAAAACAGTACGAAGAATTGTAATATCAATTTCATATTTAGGTTGAATTTGTTGATGCAAATTTATGATTATTCCGCAATTATCCTGAAATATTCAGCACACAATTCTGCACAATCCTTTAATTCTCGTCTTATGATTGGGACACATAGTATAGGTCTGTTTTAATAAAGATTTTATATGCCGGAAATAAGTTTTCAAAATGCCATAAAAGCAAAAAGACGGTTTGTACATAACCGCCTTTAATGCTTCCTTAACCAAAATGTGTTTTGGAAATTATCTGTTTATAGTCATTCTTTTGCTTATGACAAATGAAGAACTCTTGATTGAAACATTGTAGATCCCAACAGGAAGATTGCTCACATTGATTGGATGCACAGTTGAGTTCGCCTCTTCTTCCATTAAAACGTGTCCAGCTATGTCCATCACAGAAACTGTCATTACTTCATCTGCTGGGAGTTGTACATTAACAATATCAGTCGCCGGATTTGGATAAAGAACAAAATCAAACTCCATTACATTTTTATTTACTATTTGTAAGGTGTTGAAAGTATCGATATTCGCAAGCCCTGAAGAAGTTGCTCCGGGTACATTACAAATTGCTCTTATCGTCCAGAAGTAAGTTGAATTCGGAGATAATCCGCCTACATCCAAAAAATTCGATGCTGTTCCTACGTTAAGCTTAACCACTGGATCATTACCCATTCTTTTACCAAAGATCTGATATGACATTGCATCCGGCTCAGCAGTCCAGGTTAATCTGGCTGAAGTCATCGTAACATTTGTAGTACTTATTGGATCTGGAGTCGCGCAAGCCACAGTTGAAAATGTTTTTATTGGTGAAATTGTCGAAGAAGTTGCTCCACAATTAGCCATGATCTGCCATTCATAATTTTTACCTCTTCCAAGACTTGTTGCATTGAATGTGTTAATGTTACCATCGTTGATTGTGATACTGACAGATTGGACAGAACCACTTTCTCTTCCTGTAATTGTATACGTACTTGCTGTTGGTACTACATTCCAGGTTAACATTGCACTGTTACCGGTAATGTTGTTTTCTGCGAGTCCTGTGGGAGTTGAGCATCCTGCGATAACATCTGTAACAATTGTTCCTGCATCACCAACCGCGATACAAGCAGTTGTAGCTGCGCAATGGATATCGTTTAAATTTACAGCTACTCCTGTTGGATCGACGACCCATGAAGTCGCACCATTCGCTGTGCTGGCTGCGAAACCTGAATTTCCTATACCTCTTCCATTATTCGCATCGGAAAAATAAAGCGCATCAAATCCATTACCGATGTTTGTTGGTATGCTCAACCAGGTAGTACCACCATCAATTGTTTTCTGAACAAAATTATTTTGTCTCGCAATGAATCCAGTTGTTGCGTCAACGAAAAAAACGTCTTTAAGATCAGTCGTCGTTCCCGCGGAACCTGAGATCCAATTAACACCACCATCTGTTGTAGTTACGTAAGCACCATTTCTTCCCACTGCATAACCTACTGTCATTGAGGTAAAGAATATAGACTCCATTCTTTCGGTGGTGTTAGAAACCTGTGAAGTGAAAGTAAGCCCCCCATCTGTTGTTTTCAGAATCTCTCCATTTTCTCCAGTGAAATAGCCAACACTTGCATTTACAAAGAAAAGATCGCGCATGCTGTTGGAACTTCCTGTGAATTGAATGCTCCATGTAGCTCCCCCATCGATAGTCTTGAGGACAATACCATTATCGACAGCAGCATATCCAACATTTGCATCGATAAACTGAATTGCATTGATATCCTCTATAGTCGCGATTGGAACAGTTGCCCAATTCGACCCACCATCGTTAGTGACAAGGATGGTACCTGAGTTTCCAACTACAAATGCTTTAGTATTACTGATCATGTATACAGAATTAAGATCTTGTGTTGTTCCAGAACTTACGGATACCCACTGTGCTTCTGAGGGAATTGTAAAAAAAACAGTTATTAAAACTGCTAAAAATTTTGAGTACGATGTAAATAAGAATTTCATGATAAAGAGTTTAAATGATAAAATGTTTTGTTAAAGATGATGTCATGAAACACTTTATCAAAAAAAATCATATTGAACAGGAAGAAAAAGGAACCGAACCGGAGTTTAGCAGACCTAGTCCATAGAACCAGTTAACCATTTCTTAAAATGGGGCGATCTGTCAACACTCACGATCACTTCGAATTCAACTTTTGGCTTTAGTATTAATTTAACCCTGGATTTAGAAAATGAGATCATCTTTTCTATCGCATTGATATTAATTATAAACTGCCTGTTGATCCTAAAAAAAATATTGTGATCTATCATGCTCTCCAATTCTTCTAAGGTCTGGTCGACAGCATATTTCTCTCCATTGAAATTGGTGAGAAAGACGATCTTGTTCTCGGTATGGAAGAAAGCAACATCGACTATGTTCACGGCTTTGAGGTTTTGTCCGTATCTGACAACAAGCCGCTTGGGATGTTCATCTTTATTGATCATGGCAATCAAAGCAGTAAGATCAACCGCTGGTGTGCTACTCATTTTACTCAACTTCTTAAACTTATTGATGCTTTCTTCCAACTCACTTTTCTTAACCGGCTTTAACAAGTAATCAATACTGTTTACTTTAAATGCATCGATGGCATATTGGTCATATGCTGTAACAAATACTACAGGTACTTCGATCTTTAACTCTTTGAATATCTCGAATGATGAGCCGTCTGCAAGATGGATATCAGAAATGATGAGATCAGGTTGCACTTCAGATGAGTTAAAAAATTTAATGGAACCTTCAATAGAATCGGTGATCTCTATAACTTCATATTCCTTATCGAGCGATTCTATCAGATTGTGCAATCTCTTTGCTGCTGCCGGTTCATCTTCAATAATTAAAATTTTCATTTTAGCTTTGTTTGATCAATGGTATTCCTACTTTAAATTTCAAGCCATCAGATTTCACAGTCACAGGTTTATTGGTTAACAGCTTATAAGTGTCGGAAATATTTGCCAATCCGGTTTTTGTTGACCTTATCTCCTGTTTTTTACTTTTGATCATATTTTCAATAATCAGATAATCTCCATCGCTTCTTATTTCTATTTCAAGTGGATTCCGCTTAGAAATGACGTTGTGTTTTATCGCATTTTCTACAAGAAGTTGTAATGTGAGTGGCGAGATCTTATAACTCATACTTGTATATGGGATCTCCATATTTAACTTTAGATTTTCCCCGTATCTTTTTTGCTGAAGATAAAAGTATTCGTTTAACAACCTTATCTCCTCATGCACCATGATCACTTCTTTCTCTTGATACTGAAGAATATTCCTGAAGAAATCCGACAATTTCTCCACGTACTCTACCGCCATTTTCTGATCTTCTTCAATAATCGATGCCAGGGTATTAAAACTATTGAAAAGAAAATGAGGATTCACCTGGCTTTTTAATGTTTCAAACTGATGCACTACATGAGCTTTTCTAAGTTCTGCTTCATTCTTTAATCTGTCTTCTCTACTCTTTATCACCCAATAAACCATGACAAGCATTATCAATCCAATAAGTGCAAGAAACCAATGTCGCTTCCAGAATGGTTTTGAAACGGAAAAGTGATGAGTTAAGATCTCAGAGGAATCAAAATCATTATTCGATGATGACCTGAGTTTAAATGCAAAATTACCATGAGATAGTTTAGGATAGGTCACCGATTTATCCTTGGTAGTTATCCAATCCAGATCGTAACCTTCGAGTTTATATTGGTATTTTACCTGACCTGGATTTTGATACCATAGTCCCACAAACTTAAAAGTGATATGATTCTGATCATGATCAAATTTAGCATTGTCAATAAAATTTTCTTCATCAAAGTAAATATTCACAGCCGTCATATTGACCTTAGGATTCCGCCAACCTTCACCCTCCTCTGCCATATATTTGATCAGTGCAGATGCTGTGGGTATCCATATATCTCCATTGATATCCTTGGCAATAGCATTTAACTCTTGCTCAGAGCTTAGTATTCCTGTTTCAGCTCCAAAATATCTGATCTTGTCATTTGAAATGTTCAGGATATTAATACCCCAGTTTGTTACAATTACCAAGTCGCCATTTTTATCGATAGCCAGGCTTGTGATCTCCTGACCAGCAATTCCCTTTTTCTGATCGTAATTGGTGAAGTTTTGTCCGTCGAATTTATATATGCCATTGGATGCTGTGCTAAACCAAATATTTCCTAAACCATCTTCGACAATTGAGAGTACTACTTTATCCTCAATCTCAGAATAGTTTATAAATGCACCATTCTCATACACAGACATTCCACCTCCGTCTGTACCGAACCAGGTTCGATTTCTGGAATCTGTGTAGACCTTATAGATAAAATCATTTGCCAACCCATCGCGGCTTTGGAAATTATTAAATATCAGGTCTGGAAATGTATTGACATCAATACTGGTCCTGGATGTACCACCTAAGGTAGCAAACCAGATCTCATTACCACCACCATCGATAGAGAAAACATTATTGTTGATCAGTCCCTTGGCCTCATTAAATTGTAAGATCGATCCGTCAACCGGATCGAGGCAATATGCACCATCGCCAAAAGTGCCTATCCATATCCTACCGTTTACATCAGGATAAAGCGACAATATCTGCTGATTATTAAGCGAAGTGATATCAAACCATTTTCGAAGAACATTGAACCCGGTGAAAACAATTTTATGGCTGAAAAGGCCTTCGTTATTACTAAACCAAAGCACTCCTTTTTGGTCAGCCATTACTGTATGTAGATTCCCAAAATTGATCTCCTCATGATCATAGATAAACTCAAACTGCTTATTTGTCGACTTCAGATAATTGACTCCGGACGCGATCCAGATATTGGACTCATGATCTATCAACAGGTCTTTTACAAGGTGCTGGTTTAGACCGTATTCTTTATCATATACTCTCACATAGCTATCATATTGATCGACGAGAGCGACGATTCCATTTCTCTTCGTCGCGATCCAGATCTCATTTTCCATTGGTAGAATATCCGTTACAGGTCCATAACTCCAATTTTTTAATAACTCAGGAACTGTAAAGCTCATTAGATCTCTATCGAAATAGGCGACTCCGCGATCATGCATCCCAATCCAAATTTGTTTTTTGTCATCAGCGGTTATTTTCAGGACTATGTCATCAGGCAAACCAGAAGCGGAATTGTATGAAGAAATAGATCCGGTAGACGGATCGATAAGGTCAATCCCTTTGTCTCCTCCAACCCAAATGTTGCCATATTCATCTTGAAAGATCGAATAGAGAAAATCATCAGCTAAACCGGAATTGGAATTCATATTTTGAATAACGTCATCAGTTTTAAAATAAAAACCCTGACCATACGTAGCGATAGCAATACTGCGATCTTCCAAAGCTATAATTCCTGTTATTGGAGTAGTAATTCCTTCGAATTCGTAGTGTGGTTTTATTTCAAAGTTGGTTAGCATTGCCACGCATCCATCCTTATAACCTATCCATAAGTCATTGCCAACAGCTCCAATTGATGAGACTATGTTACTGCAGTTTGTATCCGGGTTTTCGATCAACGTATAGTCGAGTCCGTCAAAAAGTATTAGTCCGATAGAAGATCCCAGCCAGATAAAACCAGAGTTGTCCTGGTAAAGGACTTCTATACTACTACCGGAAAGCTCTCGTGGAAGTTCGTGTGTATTAAAGTATGGTCTCTGTGCATTACTGTACTGCCATGCTGATAACAAGAGTATTAATATGACAAAGCGATTTTTCATTGCGTCAGAAATACCACTTCGACCTGAATAAATATTTCTTCAGCAATTTTCTGATATACTATCTTGGGAATAGATATGTTATGATCTTCCAACATCAGTGAAAAGGTTGCTTTAGCACTGATCTTCTCATCCTCAACAATAAGATTACACTTTATGATCCTTTCTTGAGTAACTCCATGAACTGTTAACAAACCTTTCGCTCGTATCGTCTGTATTCCTTCGACATTAAGGTCAATTTGTTCAATGATCTTTCCTGAAAAGCTGGCATCGGGGAACTGATCGATTTCCATGTAATGATCATTAAAATGCTGCCTCTGTAATTCACTGTTGAAACCATAAAATGATGAAACATTTAATTTAAAAGCAAAAGACTGGTCGGAAAGTCTTAAATATCCCTGCACTTCGGACGAAACTGCTTCTATAATTTCAAGTGGTGCATTGGAAACAAAGTGCGCTTTTCCATCATCAACCTTAAACAAATCCTGAGCTATGACTGATCTGCAGAAGAATAAAAAGAGAAATATAGAAATGTACCTCATCAATTAAATTTAGCCATTTCGCGGAATATTCTGTCTCAAAATATACTCAATGGGAAAAAACCTCTGCTGAGCGAGTATAAAAGATAAATGAAAAAGGGGCAATTTAAAATTGCCCCTTTGCTCAATTAACCAAAATCTCTTTACAGCAATTAATTCGCTATAATGAGTTTTTCAACTTTTATACTGTCTCCTGATCTTACTACTACAGTATAGACACCTTTAGGTATATCAGAAGTTGCTATTTCTAAGTTAGCACCGGTGAGGCTTTCATGCCTTTGGATAGCTTTACCATCGATACCGTAGATGATAATATCAACTGTGCTTCCGTTAACACCATACCAGCCTATATTCACTTTATCCTTCGCAGGATTAGGATATACTGATATTGCTAAATTATCTCCAAATGATAATGGTTTAGCATTCTTATCTGTTGGACCAAGAGTTGTGAATGTATTTTTAGTTGCAAGTGGAGATGCTTCACCACTATTACAAATACATTGTGCACTCCATTCGTAAGTTGTTCCTGAACTTAAACCTGTGGCAGTGAGCATACTTGCTGTACCAGGTTGAGTAATAGTTGTTACAGGTACTGTCCCAACAGGTCTTCCGTAAATCTTATAACTAGAGCAATTGCCGTCGTTATTCCAATTCAACTTAGCAGTTGTCGTCGTGATATTTGTAGTGGAAAGCGGATTAGGCGCTTTGCAAAGTGGAGCTGTAAGGAACGTTGCCAATGTTGAAGCGGCAGAAGTTCCACAACCAAATGCGGGACAACCATTTACCTTAATAACCCACTCATAGCATGTATTAGGTAGTAATCCTGTAGCCAAATATTCACAGGCAGTACCCGGCAAGGTAATCGTTACGATACTGCTAGGTCCTCCGGTGCAAGGTTTTCCAGTAATCTCATAGCTGGTCGCACCAAACAAAGGCTCCCATGTGAGGGTTGCTTTATTATCAAAAATTTTGATTGTAGCAGGATTATTCGGAGGTCCACAAAGGATTCCACCGAAAATACAAGACCCATCATCAAACGTTGCAGACGGATTAAAATTCAAGGCTGTCGGGTCTGTACAACCAGGCACGATCTTCGGAAAGTGGATTGTCTTCACAAGATTTCCGATCAGTATTGCCGTAGGTGCTCCCGGAGGTTGGTCAAATATTTGAATACATTGGCCTGGTGCTCCCTGTAATGGATTTTCTGGTGGCAATCGATCTATCACTGCTCCCAGTTGAACCGGTTGATGGTTGTAACCAAGAATTGGTGGACCACCACTCGGGCTTCCTATTTCAACCTCGAAAAACACATCAAAAAATGACTCAGCAACAAAAGGATCAGGTGGACTCGTTTGTTGAACAACTCCATTTGAAGGAGGTAATGGTACCGAGGCATCATTTCCTGCACGCAATTGAACAGGGAACCCTGGGTCTGTTCCTGTAAGTGACATGCTAACCATTTCTGTTTGAATTACACCAGCTGTAGGTTGTGGAACCCTAGAAACACCGGTTGGTCCAATAAGATTAAGTTCAAGATCAGCAGGGAAAGGCTGACAATTACTTGGATTTAGATTGATGCAAATGTTTGCTCCTGTTAATAACTCATCAAAACCAGGAGGGCCTGCTAATGCATCGCCAAACCACCCCGGACCTGGTCCAAACACTGGATAGCAACAACTACCGTCATCTACAGTCGCCGATGGATTATAATTGGAAGCAGCCGGATCTGTACAACCAAATTCGACCGGAAGTTGTGCAAGATGCAGAGCATCTACTAACTGAGCTACCGGCCAACTTGGCGTCCCAAGAGGTGTAGGGTATAGATCAATGCAAAGTCCCACCGGATGAAAGTAAGTTGATTGAGGTGGTACCTTTTTGATGATCGATGTCACACGCAATGGAGTGTGATTGTATAAAGGACCACAAGGAGTCAACACTTCAAAGAAGACATCAAAATAACTGCAAGCGCAGGAGTCGTTATTAGGGAGCTCAATAATTGCTCCCAATGTCGCGGGTAATCCCAATCCAACACCTGTGCCCGCACGAAGTCTGAAACTGCCGTCTGTAATATCCAGACTTACCATTTCAGTTTCGATGACATCTAATACCCCATCTAAAGTTGGGGTTGGGCAATCCGGACCTGGTGGCAAAATTGCAGCATTTGAAATTGCATCTTTCGGTGCAGATCTTAAAATTTGGTCGGTAGTTCCTGTTGATGGGTTCAGAACCAGGTTAAACTCCCGGAAACAGAATCCATCATAGGGGTGTAAATCCAGACCTACCAATGCGCTGGTGCTGAATATGTCTGTACCAGCGGCACACGTTTGAACCCAGTTGGCTCCGGGTCCGCAGACAGGAGGCACGGTTTGAGCAAGCAATAACCCGCTTCCTGCAACAGAGAACAACAACATCAGCAAAAGCTTATGTATATGCTTCCATTTGTTTGTAAATAAGGGCTTTAAATCCATGATAATAATTTAGGTTAATAAATTTTAATAATATTGTGATCGCACTCTCATGGCATTTCAAATTCGTGCAAAGCTTTTTGCATATAATCCGGAAATGGAGATGGCTCTAAACCATGTTCACTTCTTATCATACATGCGATTTCTTGTTTACCTTTTGCTATTATTTTATCATTCAATGTATATCTAAACAACATTTCAAGTCTGTTCCTATTGAGCTTTCCCAACTCCATTTCAAGCACTACACGATCAAATGCTTTTAACTCGCCAAAATATTCACAACTACAATTGAGCGTCACCAGTGCAAGTTTTCCTTTCTCTAATTCTTCCAGCATTGCTGGAGCATGATCCTTTAAAAACATCTCTCGACATCTTCCCTGCCACTTGATATGATTTGCGTAGTAAACATTCCCTACCAGGTTTGTCTCTTCAAATCCTACTATATGCTCATATCTATAAAACTTTCTCATCAATTGCTGTTTTTGCTCCTGGTACCTGGATCCTATCCATTTCAAGAATAGTGAGTACATAACTCGCTGCTTTCATTGGTAAGACCAATGAAAGGATATCTGCTTCACCGCTGTTAAAAAGTATATTTCCATCCTCAACTTCGACGAGTGTAAATGGCGAATCCAATGGCATTCCTGCCTTCTTAAATGATTCAACGATTCCCCAAATCCTATAACATGCCTCCTCAGTTGTAATAGAGGTATTCTCAGAAATTGCAAGTGCCATTTCATACCTGTTACTACCGATCAAGTCGACCCAGGATTTTTCTTCATCAGCAACTTTCTGCAAATCACATCCCACTGGATTATTCGACTCTATTGATATCGAGTAGTTTCCACTCTTTGACTTTGCAATAAATAAGTGATCACTCAATTCCGGTTTGCCATCTGGTCTCTTTATTAGTTCTGGTTTTGGCACAATGCCATTTGTAAATGAGAATGCAGTCGTGCTTTTAGCGTGATCGTCCAGGATCCGTCTGATGTAATTCCTACTGAAACAGGTATTCATTTTCAAGCCAGGTCTTGATTGTCTCATTGATCTATAAACTACACCAGTCCATTCTTCTAAGACATGGCCTTCCGATGTAAGCAGGAAAATATTGTATACATAAGAATCCTTGTCGTGACTGCTCTCTTTGGCGTGTATATATTTAGCTTCAACGTTCAAATCGGTTCTATACTTTTTGATAGATGAAATCTCAACCGGTAATAACGTTTTATAGGGAACACAGACCTGAACGGCATGTAGGATAGCATCTCTTACTGCCGGATCGTTGCCAGTTATTTTTTGTGGTAAGTAATCACCATAGAATAAAGATTGAGTCAAAGGACCTAGAACAGCCATACATTCATATGCACTTGCAATTTTGTATGACTCAATCACTTGAAATCTTCCCTTGTGGAATAAGAGATTTCCATATAACTCATCAGCCTGGATCTGTAAATCTTCTTCGACGATATCGACTATCTCCTTTCTTTTATTAATTGTTTTTGACACTTCGATATCCATCGTAAAACAATCATCGATAAACCCGTTAGATGACCTTCTGATCGCACCTTTATACTTATTGTTACCGACTCTCTGAACAATGAAGCGTAGTCTCTCACTTCCATCCGGAGGAATTGATATTGCTGTTTTCAGTTTAATGTTTGAAAACGTAGTTGTTCTGGATTGATCAACCAAAATCAAGATCAATTGCTGAATAGCCTCTAAACCCATAACCGTAGGGAAAATTCCAAGTCCGTCTATCTCGTGATCAGCAAGATAAGGGTCGTTTTGATAGTTGATCTCACATTCTGAGATCAATTCTACTCCTGGGTAAAAAACCTTTATGTCATCGAGAAAACGCAGAAGCGGCTTATCCTTATCCTCCAGATGAACAGTTTTTAACTTTCCAACTCTACTTGAAATTATGAAATTTGAATAAGGATCAGTATGTCGGATCACTCTCAAAAAAGACGCAACACCCTGCTCTATAGTTATAGGTTCTATACCATTTTTCATAAGTGATTCCAGCACATTTAGCTTCTCGCCCATTCCTATTCCACTCCATACAGACCATGCCAGATTGCTGCATTTAATGTGGCGGTTCTTGCTTTGAAATTCTTTCAGGTAATTTGCCATCCATTGATTTGCCAACGCATAATCTGCATTTCCAGCCATGCCTGATTCCGAAATGATGGAACCGAATGTAAAAACATACTTTAACTCATCTACAGACAATGACTTCAGGATATTTCTCAAACCGTAAAACTTAGGGTTTAAAGTCTCCTTGACTTTATTCTCATCAAGCAGTGCAAATTGACAAGGGATATTCACTCCGGCGCCATGCACGACTACACTGATCTTTCCAAAATGGCGTGATGTAGCTTCAAGAGTTTCTCGCACAGCATCAGCATCAGTTACATCTACTGATAAGTACAAACAATCCACTCCGTGTTTCTTGAATCTCTCCAGATTGTTCGAAAGAACCACATCTTTCGTTGGATCAGAGCGACCCATGATTGCAAGCCGAACCCCATACTCTCTCGCAAGAGCAAGTGCACACTCAGCAGTTATCCCCTTGCCACCTCCACTTACAAGTACAACATCGTCTTCTTCCAATAATAAATTATCAGACTGAATTTCCTTTAATCTTAAATATGCTTTCTTTCTAATTTCTCCATCATATAAGATCTCTTCAAATCCGTTGATCTGATTTAATTCTTGCTCGATAATAATATCATCAAGAGAGGAGAGCTCCACTATTTTTACATTTGTAGCTGGATTCTCAAGATGAAAACTCTTAGCAAATCCATTGGCGAGCGGCTTATTCTGCAAAATCAAGATCTTCTTAGTCTTCAGTTCTGAAGCTTTAGCAAAAGCAGCGAGTAGAAGTTTCACAGCCCGGTCTTCTTTAAGTCCAACAAGGGATACTACAAATGTGGGATCTTCAGTATAAAACCTGTCAGCATTATATTTTTCAGAGAAATTAAACAGAGAGACTTTATGTGTTTTTCTGGCAGGTATTATTTCAAGAGTTTCAGGTCGGAAATCGAGCATAAAGGATTCAACCCATTTTTCGATTCCTTCGATATATTCATTTTCCTCTGAAACTGATGTTTCACCACTGGAGAGAACATTGAGTGCGGAACATATCTCCCCTACCGATGCATTGGCATATTCAGTTGGAGCAGATGGGATATTCACTCCCATCAATTTTGCAGTAGATGTAACGATCTCACTAACCGTAATTGAATTGAGATGCAGATCATCGAGCATTTTACTCTCTTCACTAATTGTCTCTATAGGCAACTCCAGCCTTTCAGCTAACATTCTCCTGAATAGAAGAGGAAGATCTCCATTCGCATTCTGCCAATCTATATCATCATTACCTCTAGTTTTATCATCTCGAGAAGTTAGGATCAATTCATCTATCAACTCTACTGAATCAGCCGTTTCACAAGGATTCGTGATGAATGTGTCATTACCATAAATATCTAACTCCCTTCTGAATCTGTTTTCGAATAAAAAGTTTAGATCCGTAGTCTCTTTGAAAGCAAAGGAACAAGCAGATACAGTTAACAGATCCTCGAACGAATCTGCAAATGTCCCAAGAGTTAGTATAGGTTTTTCGCTGAAACGAGAGACAATGGCCTTCAATCCGGCATTTGATCCCATATCGATCCAGACATCGATATCTTTCGAGGCCATCATAATAGCATTGTGAAACTTAACAGGGAAAGTCAGCTGGTCTATGAGAACCTGCTTACAATCGGTTTTGGATGTGATCTCTGTTGCAGTTACAGAGGAGATCATCTTTCGCTGAGGTTCTTGGAAATCTAAAGAATATAGATAACGTTCGAATGGAGTTCGAACTCCTTCCATTAAAGGTGAATGAAATGCATGATCAACTTTTAATCTAAAACATGTTACCTTCTCTTTTTGAGCCTTCTCATAAACCCTCTCCACCTCATCTTGCTCACCGGATAAAACAAAATGGTTTTCACCATTGACAACTGCTACCTTTAAAGTACTATCTCCTATCAAGTGAAAAACGGTTTTCAGATCCGTATTTATAGATAGCATAGCTCCATTCTTACCTGCAAATTCATTGATCAGTTCACCCCTCGTTTTAGCTAGTTTCTCCATCGTCTCACCATCGATCACTTCAGCCCAGTAGAGAGCTGGTATTTCTCCGAGTGAATGTCCAACGGCTCTTTCAGCTTCCACATTCATCAGTTTCAATAGATCGATTCCACATTTACTGATAAGCGTCGACATTGGCTGCACAATAGCAGTATCTACACGCTCACTCGAGTTTTTCAATTCATGAATACGCTTTATTTCCTGATCAAATTTTGGAAATCGGGCTTGAAAGAGTTCTCCCTGGATCTTCATGTCGATTCCCTGTCCGGGAAACATCAAGCCGATGCGCTTTTCAGTATTTTCAATATTTATGAATATCTGCTCTTCGGTATCGAGTAGATCTGTATTTTCATTATTGAGATGATCGATGATCAGGTG
The DNA here is from genome assembly GCA_013001465.1 of Chitinophagales bacterium. Classification (GTDB taxonomy): domain Bacteria; phylum Bacteroidota; class Bacteroidia; order Chitinophagales; family JABDMM01; genus JABDMM01. The sequence goes on from JABDMM010000088.1 coordinate 13,344, forward strand.
TAATTTTCTTTCAAGCTCTTTGGGTTTATTCGCAACAAAAGCAATTCTTACCCTTTTCTCCTCTTGTTTCTCATCGTATAGTTTACAAGCCAGATCACTCATTTCAGAGAATGAAATATTGGGTGCGGTTGCAAGCAAATTTCCTAGTTTTTCAGAAAGCGACTTCACATCTTTTGCTGTAAATATGAACACCTCTGCATCCTGGTAGGAGGAGATCAATTGATTTTCCTTATCGGTCAGTTTTGACCTACGATGACCTGTTGGATTCTCGATCGTAATATGCGTATTGATGCCACCAAAACCCATCGCACTAATAGATGCTTTTAATGGTCGGTCATGATCCCACAACATTGCTGATTGAGAGATATTCAATTCGTTGGATGAAGCGAGAATGTTGTTCTCATGTTTTAATCCACTTACCGGAGGGATGAGTTGATTCTTTACTGCCAGAACAGCTTTGATAAATCCGGCAATACCTGCAGCCGCTTTAGCGTGACCTATGTTACTTTTCACAGATCCTACATAAGAAGGATACTTAGCATCACAATCTTGAAGTCGTCGTTTTATTGTGCCTAACTCAACCTCATCTCCTACTTTCGTTCCTGTTCCATGACCTTCTATATATGGAACCTGATCTATGTCATAACCTGCCTTCTTATATGCCTTTTCCATCGCCAGCAATTGGCCATCGATAGTAGGTCGGGTGATACCACCCTGACCATCGGACGAAATTCCCCATCCATTTATTACAGTGTATATATTGAGCGATCGGTTAACAGCTTCTTCATAGTCCATCAGCAAAACAAATCCGCAACCCTCACCGGGCCAGAAACCATTTGCATTCTTATCATATACCGACATTTCTTTTTTCGCCAAAGCACCGGTCCTGGAAAAACCAACTAATTCAAATGGATCCAGGCTAATATCAACACCTCCGGCAATAGCCACTTTCAAAGAACCACTTTCTATAGCCTGACATGCTTCAATAATAGAAAGCAACGAAGAAGAACATGCACCATCAACAGTGTAACCTCCTCCTTTGATATCAAAATAATTACAGATCCTTCCCGCAATGGTATTTGACAAACCTCCTGCCAGAGAATCCTCTTCCATTTGAGCAAAAGGAGCTTTGAAATTCTGCTCATATGTTCTCAGGAATACCTCGATCTCTTTTTCTGACCATCCCAGATCCTGGAATTCTTTGGCTATAGTTTTTGCAATATATGGCCATCTCAATCGAAGTTGATTCGATCTGGTAGTCTCGCCGGTCAATGTATTACCAACAAAGACACCGGTATTGCTTAAAGGGAGGTCTGAAATATCAAGGCCAGAGTCTCTTAAAGCGTTATCGGCAGTTTCAAGTGCGATCCAATGAGCAATATCAGCTGTGCGGAATGAGCTTCCGGAAATATGAAATTTTGCTCTGTCGAAATCGTAGTTTTTTATTACTGCCGCAATATTCATATAGACAGCATCGGGATGCTCCGGGTTGAAATATGCTGATGACAGTCTGCAATCGGGTACTTTACGAAAAGCCCTTCTTTTTGAAAGAATATTTTCCCATAGCTGCATGTAATTATCCGCATCCGGATAAATGCAGGCCATGCCCACAACTGCAATTCTATGTTTCAAATCATTCATGATCTCATCTCTATTTCTTCAGGATTTCTTGAAGGGACAACGCCACCGCCAAGCTGAACTCCGCCCGTGGTTTTAACAGGAACATCTACTCTTTCGGAAACATACAGATATGCTCCGCGGAGAATACAAACAGCAAAAAGCGCGAAAAACAATCCAAATACTATATGAAAGGCTGTAAGCAAACCATAAACTACAGCAACAGCGGCTCCAAAGCCTATTTGATTATACTTTTTAAAAGGTGTGGTCGCAGGATCGGACACCATATAGAATGTAAACAGTAAGAATGCAACGCCATTCATTGGCATTAACGCTGCAATCATCGATGTCTCAAAAGCCCAGCTTCTTACTGCAGCTTGGATAATGAAAACAAACAACCAAGCAGCGATAAGAGGAATTTTCTTTGTGTATTTCGCATTCAGGAATGTACCTGCGAATATAAAAACGATAGGTATGATCCAATCCGGAGCTCCTACCACGTTCTCTGTAAATTGATAGGGAGGAGCGATTCCGACCCATGGGAATAAAATCAGTATGATCGCGATACCTGTGTTCGAAGGATTTAAAAAGTGTCTTGATCTTCCCTTAAACTTAACCCTGAAAATTTGCTTGGATAATAGTGCGATCGCTACAGCAAAAACAATCGGCATAAGTCCGGCGTTGGTGAACAGCAACATAGACACTGCTAATGCTGTAATGTGCCCCGGTAAGAGAAAATCGATAAAATTACCAGGACCTCCCTTATATCGCGCTTTATACCCAAACTGATTTGCATTTAAAGTTTCGAAAACGAACTCAATAACATAAGCCGTGAGCAAAGCGACAAGCATATGCGCGACAGACTGTTCAAAGCCAAGAAAAAAGTGACCAGCAATATTAAGCGCCGTAATCGCAAATGCGAAACGTCTTAATGCAGGTAATCTTAAATCTTTTGTTGCTGTCATGATCGTAATTTCTTATGGTAAATAAACTACTGATCTACCCAGTGGTAGCTTTATGTTTTCTTTCTTTTCATTTCCATTAAGGTCTCTCCATGTAATGAGCACTTCTATTTCGTTTGCATCGTAAGAACCAAGGCCGAAAAAGATCTCTTGTCCGTCCGCACCTGAATGTCCATTCCCTCCATCAGAGTAATCGATATACTGTTTTCCGTTTATGTTAAATGAAACCATTGCACCGGTAGCAATTCTACCTTTGTAGTTTTCATTATTCTCTATAGTTACTTTCGGTAAATTATGATACACCTGAACAGGAACGATTGCTAAATAGCTATTGCTGCCATTGTAGTTGTTCTTATAAAGTCTGGAATCCTCCCACTGATTTGCAACTACAAAATCGAGATCGCCATCAGCATCGAAATCACAAGTTGCAATTCCTCTGGTAACCTGCTCATGAGCCACACCTGCCAGTTCAGAGATATCGAAGAAATAACCCTGATCGTTTCTGGCGAATAAAGGATTCGCTTCATAGCCGCTTAGATCAGCTCCGGGCTGAAAGTTTGGCCATACACCCGGAATAGCGAGCAGCTCATCGTTTCCCATTGCCAGCTCCTGAAGTTCAGGCCAACGATCGATTTTCCCTTTTACAAAACCAGTTGCCTGAAGCGCTTCTGCCAGTCCATCGTTATTTAAATCAGCTAATTTAGAATCCCAACCCCATGAACTTCTCGACAGTCCTAATTCTTCGCTACGGTTAACAAATGGAGCGATGCCAGATTCCATAAGATCAAATTGCCCTGTTGAGATAAAAGCAAAATGACTCTCCTCTAATGCATATTCATCTGCGATATTGGATACATAAATATCAAGCAGTCCATCTCCATCGATATCTGAAACATCAGCACCCATCCCTTTGAAAGAATCTTTACCCAAGACGGATGAACTGATGGTATTCAATTTTTTCTTGCCTTTGAGCATGGTAAATTTCAGCTTGCCGGGAGAAGAATTGTTGTAAAGAAGTTTATCCGGACCGAAGTCGTTTGATACATATATATCGCATTTCATGTCTCCATTTAGATCCGCAGCTGCAAGTGCAAGCGTCCAGTCGAGGGGTCTTTCAAAATCGTCATACCAGTCTTCGACTTCAGTATAAAATCCTGTTTTCTTATTATATAGAAACATATGATTTCGTGCACCATTATCTGCACGGGTCATGCTGTGTTGCATTACCTGATCTTTGTCATCGGCATTTTCGTCCAGAACTTTGGCACCGTCTGGAAAATAGTTACCGATCAGGATATCTAGATGGCCGTCACCATCAAAATCGGCAGTGGTTGCGGCGTTTGTAAACCATCGTTCCTTTTTTGGACTAAGCTCGACCGGACTGAATCCATATTCAGAAGCCAGGAAGAGTATCGGTGTTCGTCCCCAATAGTAAAGAAGAATATCATTTTTACCATCTCCGTTGAAATCGTTAGTCAAAGAACCCATTGGCGACATTGTATTTTCATCATATGGCAGTGGCGTAGCTTCAAGGCTGAAAGGTGTATATTTAGCCGGATCTTTCAAATTACTTATATACGCTTTATCAAATCTAGGATCGACGTGAATTATATCATCGTATAAGCGGTCATTGTCAAGATCTGCAAAACTGACTGCAGCTCCGACGGAGGAAATCCATGCGGAGATATGTTCATATTGAGGATGTACAGAGCGAACAGAATTAGATTGGAGATCTTCGGGTTGGAACAATGTAGAAGATGAAAACGAAAACTCTTTTTCGAACATAGCTTTTTCAAACTTGTCGACCTTTTCGGGTGCAGCAAGTGCGTAGAGTACTATCAAAATTGTTATGGCTAGAACTCGGGATCTATATTCATAAAATAGCTTTTTCATTTTGGTTTTTCTTGGTTAATTGAGTTTCCGGTTGTTCTGAGATACGGTATCTGATCCGGGACCGCCAAATTTCGTAGGAAGGTCGTTCTGTACTATTAACTACTGGCAGGTCTGTAAGAGTATCATCTGCTATTTGAGCAGCTTCAAATACAGGCATTCCGGTTAAGATCGAACATGCCATCTCGTTTCTTTCATCTATTAGCCCTGCTTTTCTTCGAGCCTTGGCTGCAAAAACAGCTCCCTGAGCAAGGTGCTGTCCGTTACCATTCGCTATACTTTTCAAATCTCTGATCACTGTTTCACCTACCCCTGAAGCATAGGTTGCTGCAAGACCAACGCCTGACCAAAGATCAGGATGAAACTTTTCAGGAAATTTGTTAATGCCGTCTTTTATTTGTTCCGGATTTGCTCCAAATACGAACCATAGAGCTCGCCCTGCTCCTTGAGCAAAAGCACATTTTTGATACCCCGGATAGTTTGGAATATGTCCTCTTCGAACAATTTTATCAGTATTGAAAAAAGCTTCGTGAAAACCGTGACCGTCAAGAACAAGGTATTTTAAGAGGTTATCATAACGGTGTACATGTTTGCTTACTTTAACCGGCAATCTTGACAAGGCCCATCCAGCACCAACAAATGACATATAATTATGAACCGATCCAATGCCATCCAAAAATTTAGAAAAGGAGCCATTGCCTATAAAAGGAACATATTCCATAATCGTAAGTCCCATTGCTGCTCCCTCATAGGAAAAGCCTTTATAGAAATCAGGTATTGTCTCAAGTTTAAGCTTGAGCTCTTCATGGCTTTCTGAGGTTAGCGCGAAATGGTATCCATCTAAAAAATAAAACCCGATTTGTTCCAGATGGTCTTGGAGCTTCTTATCGTCACACGTAAACTTCCTTTTTTTAAAAGTCGCTTGACTCTTATTCACCCCGAAGAGTTTCATTCTTAGTTTAGTGCTAAGTGACATTAGTTCAAATTGATCAATTGAGCTTATTCTCCTTTGAAGTTACACGAAGTTTTGCTCAATATTAGCCCAAATTAGTATACGTTGAAGATTTGCATCTAAACGTTGCTTCTGGGTGAGTTAACGCAAATAATCTCATTGAATTTACGAAAAAATCTTCAATATTTATAATTATCACATATGTTAAAGCCTTCAGTCCCGTATGGCCATGGAATAAAAAAAGGTCCTTCAGAAGAAGGACCTTAACTATTTTAGTTTGATTTTGTTTAAAACAAGAATTTACCTGCAGCACCGAAGGAAAAGTCAAGACCTCCATCATTTATTTTTCCAAATCCCAAAAAATCATATCCCAAACTTGCATATCCTAATTGTCCATTAAGATCTAAAATGAAGGAATCAGAAATCGGAACTTCATAACCTCCGGTTGCTCCTAAACCAAAATAACTCCCACCATCTAAAGCTGATTCGATCACAATTCCATATTTGATAAAACCCCCAACATAGAATCCATCAAAGGTTTCTTCAAATGCATATCTATATTCCGGATTGATCAATACTAAGTTAAAATTCCCAACCGCAAAGTCAATCCCTGCTTTTACGGAATGAGTTTCATTGATATTATATTGATACAGTCCTCCAATCCTATACCAAAACTCACCTCCAAATCCGGTAAATATCTGCGGTCCGGTTTCAGCTCCTGCTGCCATAGTTTGTGCTGTCAAATCGTTTGTCATAGTCAATGACAATGCTGCAAAGATCAATAAGAGTAACTTTTTCATATAAATTAGGTTTTATTGTTTCGGGATAAATATAAGGTATTATTCTATTATGAAACAAGCTATGAATGATGATTTATTTACAGTACTATGAACTTATCATTAAACATATTGCCATGGATATCTTCAGCTTGAATTACGTACAGACCACCAGGGAATGAGGATACGTTTACTTTTTGATCTGACTCCGAAGCATAGATTTCTGATCCGTTTGACATCAGAATTTTTACTTTGACAATGTCTTTTTTCAAATGAATAATATCTTTAACAGGATTTGGATAGAACCAATCAATCCGGACGTTTTGATTTTTTTGTGTCGGTGAACTAGTGGTGAAGTTATTGACAGTTGCAGCGGTATAATCTGAGAAAATGATATTGCCATTGTCAAAACAAGCAGCCAGAATTCCCCAATTATAATTGTTAGCTGGAAGAAGGTCGTTAACTGATTTTAAAGATGCATTTGCTCCTGGGACATCAATCACTACATTAAAGTTTCCTTGAGTTCCACCAAATATCCTGTATCCTAAAGTGTTTGTATATGAGATAGGATTCCAGTTGAGTTTTGCTGAATTTGTGCTAATATCAGTGGTCAAAGTATTTGTAGGGTTATCACAAGTAAAGTTTGTAAACTGTTGCACAGCAGACCATGGTCCAGCTTTCACACCTCCTGTATCACACAATACACGCATCTGCCATTCATAACTTGCACTGGCAGAAAGGTTAAAAACATTCAAGAAACCCAATGTATTCTTGACTGTGAGCACAGTCACTGAGCTGTCAATCACTGGAGCTGTTTTTTTCCCCCTGATCTCGTAAAGACTCGCTCCAACAACAGGATCCCAAAATAATTTCGCAGATTCAATTCCTGGTTTACTCGAAAGGCCTGTCATTTGTGTATTTGAATTACAAGGTTCGCCTATCAATACATTATCAAAGGCTAATCCATAGTTCTGTGTTGAGCCATCGGAGGCAAATGGGAATCTAAACCGCACTCCTGATAATCCTGCTAATTGATTTAAGGGAATAGATACTCGCTGCCAACCGTTACTACTACCAGTATAAGTAGCAAGGTTGTTCCAAAATCCACCATTGTTTGTCGAATACTGAAAAATTGAACCATCCCATCCGAACTCCGTTTCGTGCCAAATATCAAACTCCACACTAACACTATCCAACGATGTGAAATCGAAACAAGGACTTGCCACTTCATTAAACTCATTGGGATTATAATAGCCGCCTTCGTTTAAAGAGTTGAGGTAATTAGTATCCAATCCACCATTTACCCAGGCTGATTGTCCGGAAGATGCTTTAGTAAGATTTCCCTTATTGGGTTTCCCAAGAAACCAACTGCTACCGCTCCCCTTTACGAACCACCCACCGTCTCCATTCTCGAAACTTTCTTTATAAGGGAAGCTTGAAACGGTGCTTAGTGATTGAACACATCTCTGAAGACTATCATTACTATTTATGGTATCCCCATTCAAGATAACCCAGCATGAAATAGTATATTTCCCTGGTGAAGAAATGTTTGCGGATGCGCTAAAAGTATATTGTTTAGTTCCATTTGCTGCGATACTCTGATTGACGCTATCAGTATGTGGCCCGCTATTGATAGGACCGCTTATAAACACACCTGCAGAATAACTACTTATAGCAGAAGGGCCATTGTTTTTCACTGTAATTGAAATTGGCAACGCATTAGTTGGGTTGCAAATAACTTCAGGAACATTGATAGAGATCAAATTCAGGTCGGTAGCATGAAGGTTAAAACCCACGAATAATATCAAGATACTGCACAAAAGGATTTTCATAAGGGCAATTGGTTAAACATAAGTATAAATATATGTATTTATTTACTTTGAAAGATTTAAGTTTATAGAGTGACATACTTACTGTCCTTGCAGTAGAATCGTTCAAACCTTATCTTTGCACGATGAAAGCAATAACAACAATTTTATTATCAGTAACTTATTATTTTTCGTTCGGACAGTGTGATAACAGATACTTTGATCCAATCTTTGACTCTGTTACAACAACAACTGTTGAGTATTCCTCAGTCTATAACCTCGATGTAGATATTTTCCAGCCTGTTGGAGACACATTTTCTGAAAGGCCTCTTATCATATTTGCACATGGTGGGGCATTTTATACGGGTAATAAAGAGAGTGGAACCATGGTTTCTCTCTGTACAGACTTTGCAAGAAGAGGATATGTTACCGCTTCTATTCAATATCGACTTGCCGGAAGTTTGTTTGATCTTCTCGATTCGACTGTTGCAATAGATATCGTCGTTAAAGCCGTTAGCGATGGGAAAGCATCTATTCGTTTTTTTAGAGATAGCCATGCCAATGGTAATCCATATGGGATCGATCCCAACCAAATCTATTCAGGAGGAAATTCTGCAGGCGGTGTTTTGTTTGCTCATGCCGCTGTTGTAGACTCAAGCGAAGTTTCAGGGTATGTAGAAACAGCATTTAATAATAATGGAGGGATCGAAGGCAATAGTGGAAATCCTGGATATAACTCGCAAGTAAAAGCAGTGGTAAATCTTGCCGGTGCTATCAATCAAAAGGCTTGGATCGATTCTTCTGATCCTGCAATTGTAAGTTGTCATGGCACGTTAGATGCTACTGTACCTTATAATTGTGGCGATCCATTAACCAGTATCACGCAAGGACTTGTTGATGTTGTTGATCTTTGCGGAGGAGGAAAAATGCAGGAAAGGATTGATCAGGTTGGAGGAGTTGGTGCATTGAGAACTTTTTGGGAGAGTGATCATGTTCCGTGGTCAGTTATTGCAGAGGATTACGATTTGATGTTTGAGTTTGTCCGAGATTTTCTATATCAGTCTTTAGATTGCAGCGGAGGTCAGATCACTTTAAAGAGTGATACTGTAAACTACGTCAAAGATACGCTCACTTCAATTACTGGAATTGAAAGTATAGAAACCACAATTTATCCAAATCCAGCTAGCGGAAATATCAATATAGAATTAGCAAATCAAGAAGACGTCGAAATAGCTATTGTGAATTTATCTGGACAGTTAATGTTAAAAGAAGTGATCATTGGCTCCCATGAATTAGATGTTTCAACGCTGGCAGAAGGTATCTACATAATTGAAGTAAAAAGCGGTTCGAAAAAAATGTTCCATAAGATTAGCATCGTGAGATAATCACGGCCCCGTAGTTCAAGGGATAGAACAAAAGTTTCCTAAACTTTAGATCCAGGTTCGAGTCCTGGCGGGGCTACTTCGGTGAATGGCGAATGGAGGATTGAGAATGGAGAATAATAACAAGTCTTTAGTTAGACTGGAATGAATTTTTAGTAGAATACTTTAAGAGGTCCACTTGGGGGCTATATCTGTAATATTGAGAAATTGAGGTATTGAGAAATTGAGAGGAGTAAAAATCTACACATCCCCAAAATAAAAATCCGGAACCAAACAAAAGTCTGATCCCGGATCTCTTTAAGATATAACTTATCTATCTATTGAACATTCAATTGCTTCGTAATTACAATATCACTTGACTGTAATCGAATTTGATAAATGCCTGTCGGTAGACCGTCAACATCAATATTCATCATTCGATCATCTTCCATATCAGAGTTGAAAACCAGCTGACCCATCGTGTTATAAATTTCAACTGTTAAATTTTTGTCTGCATTTATAAAGCGTGCATCGATCGTAGCTATGCTACTCACAGGATTTGGATAAACGCTAATCGATGCTTCCATTTGATCTGTATAATCGCTTAACATGGCATTATACATTTCTTCTGGATTATCGATCTGAGTTGTTAATCCGTTTTTATGTCCGTTTCCACCAAAGTTGAAAAAATTACAAACAAAGGATGGAAAGACAAAGAAGACCGTTCCGCTTACATCCAAAGATGCACAAATGCTTCCTCCTCCCGGAGCGATAAGACCAAAGACATCAAAACCGGTAGTTACACCAGGTACAACTATGCTTAAGTCCAGTGTATTTGGGTTGTATACTAAAGTGTGTATTCTATAAAATCCAGGCGAGTTGATGTTAAAAGATGGATTTGGTCCTGCTTGCTCTATAACAAGTCCGGATCCTCTCGTGAGCACAAATACTTTTGTATATCCGGCAGGAATATTTATATCTCCGTTCGGAGTTGCACTTAACGTTCCTGAACCGTTGTCCACACAACTGAACAGATTATTCGAACTGAGCGTACCGGCATCAGGATTCTCTACGTAGATCGGCGCTCCTGCCACATCCAGAGATGCACAGATGGTTCCTCCTCCGGCAACTAAAAGTCCAAGAACATCAACTCCGGTTGTCGTGCCCGGCACTACGATGCTTAGATCTAGTGTATTCGGATCGAATACGAGTGAATGGATAGTATACTGACCACCCTGATCTACTGTAAAAGATGGACTTGTTCCATATTGTTCGATCACAAGACCAGCTCCGGATGTTAAAACGTATGCATTCACATATCCCGGAGGAACGATCGCAGTCCCATCAGCAATTGCTGAAATTGTTACACTTCCTCCTCCACAAACAGTGTCTTGATCTGCTATCATTCCGCCTGCTTCAGGATTTGTAACTTCGATTGGAGCTCCTGCTACGTCAAGTGAAGCACAGATCGATCCTCCACCCGGAACTATAAGATTAAAAACATCAACTCCGGTTGTTGTTCCCGGGATAACAATACTCAGATCAAGAGTCGCCGGATTATAGACCAACGTGTGAATAGTATAATTTCCATTAGAGTTGACTGTAAATTCAGGTGTTGTGGTATTTACTTGTTCGATGACAAGATTAGCACCGGATGTCAATACATAAATAGAAGCATATCCGGCAGGAACATCTATGTTTCCATCAGGTGTTGCAGTTATAGTTGCACTACCATTTACCAGGCAAGTCGAAGCTATATCAGCAGTTATGGTTCCGGCATCCGGATTCTCTAAATATGATTTCGCGCCAGCGACATCGAGTGATGCACAAATGCTTCCACCACCTTGAATTAGTAAATTGTTAACGTCAAAGCCGGTTGTTACACCAGGAGCAACGATACTTAGATCCAATGTACTTGGATCAAACACCAATGAGTGAATTGTATATACGCCACTTCCGCTTGTTGTGAACTGTGGTATTGTGTTTGTTTGCTCAATGACCAAATTGTTTCCAGATGTCAATACATAAGCATTTACAAAGCCCGGTGGGACGATCGCATTTCCATCTGCAGTTGCGGAAAGTGTAACACTTCCGCTTGCTGAACACACTGTATCCTGACCTGCTATCATTCCGCCTGCTTCAGGATTCGGCACTACATTTATCGGAGCTCCTGCAGCATCCAGAGATGCGCAAATGCTTCCTCCTCCTGGAACAATTAGTCCTAGGACGTCAACACCGGTTGTTGTCCCGGGAACTACTATGCTCAGATCCAGTGTGTTTGGGTTATAAACTAAAGTATGAATGGTGTAAAGACCGTTAGCGTTTACTGTAAACTCAGGGATCGTGTTGGTTTGTTCGATTACTAATGTGTTTCCTGAAGTAAGAACAAACAAAGATGAATACCCCGGAGGTACATTGATATTTCCATCTGCAGTTGCTGTTAAAGTCGCTGACCCATTAACCAAACAAGTCGATGATACATCGGCCGTTAACGTTCCGGCATCCGGATTATCGATGTATGTCGGTGCTCCAGCTACATCGAGAGAAGCACAAATCGAACCTCCACCTTGTAACAAAAGACCATTGACATCAAAACCTGTAGTAACTCCAGGAGTTACAATACTAAGATCAAGAGTATTCGGATCGAAGACTAAGGAATGGATAGTATAAGTACCACCTCCACTAACTGTAAATTGAGGTGCAGTATTAGTTTGTTCTATCACGAGACCCACTCCTGAAGTAAGAACATATGCATTCACATATCCTTGAGGTACTACTGCATTTCCATCAGCAGTTGCTGTTAAGTTGATACTATTTCCAGCAGCACAGACTGTGTCTATTGTGGCTGTCATTGATCCTGCATCTGCAAGGCATTGTCCAAAGCTGACCGTGTAATCCTCGACTTCTCCAAAGCTAAAATTACTGCATGGTGAAGGGTAGTAAAAACTGTTCACCGAAATACGCATTGTCGTGGAACCACTTACTCCACTTGGGATCGTAATACTTCCGCTTACTGAATATTTTGACTTTTTTTGAAAAACCTGCTCACCTGAATCATTAAAATCACCATCACCATTAAAATCGAACCATACTCTCCAACGGTTTTTCTTATTTGACCAATATGAATTACTTCCGGGGGTTAAAGTGATAGAGTAAGTTGATCCCGGTAATAGATTCCCATTTACATTGGTGTAGTCTCCATAACCTCCATCGTCACCGCTTGTATTATTTATACCGTCGAAATCCACCGTTTCTATGTAAGAATAATAGGTGGAAGATCCGCTCGAAGTACAATAATTTTGAGCATGAGATTGAAAAGTGAAGAGAGAAAACATGGCAGTTATACAGAATGCTGCATATAGTTTGCCTTTTCTAGATAGTAGTGCCTTCATTTGTTTAAAGTTTTTAGTTAATTATTAAACAAAAACGCTTAAACAATAAAATTGTTTATATGTAAACCTCTTTTTATTCTCTAAATAAGGATTTCAAGAGACGAAGATATGGTTGAGCCCTATTTTCTTTTTACAAACTTTAATTACTTCAACTATTTCCCTGAAATGAGGAGACCGATTGCAAGAATGAGTAAGATCAGAGTTTTAGTAATTCTTGTCCCATTCCAAAATTTCTTGCTTTTCAATAAATTCCCGATCCTTCCTGAGATCAAAGCGATACTGCAGAATATGAATATAGTTACTATCATAAAGATCGATCCCAAGGTGATCATCTGCAGTATTATTCCTCCTGCAGCAGTATCAACGAATTGAGGAAGGAAAGCGATGAAGAATAGAGAGACTTTTGGGTTGAGCACGTTCATTATAAAACCCCTTCTTACCATTATAAAGAAAGGATCTCTTTTTGTTTCCATGTATGAAGATCCCGCACTTTCGATTCCTTTTTCATTCCATGCCTTCCATGCCAGATAGAAAAGATAGGCAGCCCCCAAGATCTTAAATAGAAAATATACTGCTTCGGATTCTCCGATGATTACCGATAATCCAAGTGCTGCTGCTAATGTATGTATCATAACTCCACTGGCAAGTCCCAATGAAACTGCTACTCCATTTCTCCTTCCTTTGTTCAGGCTCTCAACCAGAACATATAGGTTATCTGGTCCAGGCATAAGCGCTAAAATGAATGTAGCCGAAACAAAAGGAAGTAATGTGTCAATATTCACACTTATGAAAATATAAAAAGAACAGTTTAGCCAGTTCACTCGCATTATTTACCTTTACATCATGCTAATCATAGTTGCCGGACTTCCTGGTTCGGGTAAGAGTTTTTTTGCATATAGGTTTGCTGAAAGGATCAATGCAGAATATCTCAGCAGTGATGTTATACGACGGGAATTGCTGAGCGAAAGGGAATACAGCCAGGAGGAGAAATATCGGGTATACGATGAAATGTTGTACAGAACTCAACAGCTCCTCTCCAAAAACAGAGATGTGATCGTCGATGCAACTTTCTACAAGAATGACCTTAGACAAAAATATTTAGATGCAGCTATTAGTCTTAAGTGCAAAACGATAATGATCGAGGTATGGGCTTCCGAATCCATCAGCAGGAAACGATTAGAAAGAAATCGAAAGTATAGTGAGGCTGATCTTGAAGTATACCTGAAAGTCAAAAAGTCTTTCGAGTCAATACAACAGGACCACCTGCGTCTGCGATCCACCAATTCCAATATCGACCATATGATCGAAACTTCGTTAGCTTACATTAAAGACAAGTATGTTACAGGAGCAAGTAGTTAAATTAGCGTCTATCTCTGGATTCCAACTTCTGGAAACTCACATTTCATGGGTACTACTCGGCAAGGAACATGTTTTTAAGATCAAAAAGCCAATCAAGTACCCATTCCTCGACTTTAGTACGCTTAAGGATCGAAAAAAATACTGTCAAAATGAAGTGAAGTTAAACAGCAGGTTGTCCAACATCTACCTGGATGTTTTGCCCATCACAAACGAAAAGGGAGAAATATATGTCGATGGCAGAGGAAAAACTATTGACTATGCGGTCAGGATGAAAAGGATGCAAACGGGGAAACGAATGGATATCATGCTCACTAAAAATAAAGTAGAAATGAGTCAAATGTTGAATCTGGCGGAGAAGATCGCTGAATTTCACTTGAAAGCTACGATCGTGAGACCCGTCTTTAGCAAGAGGATATTGAAAAATACATTTAATGAAATTCGATCTGTCCGGGATTGGATCAAGGAAAATCTTTCAAGTAAATATGCCAGCGATCTAGACCGCATGATCATATATTCCGATCGATTTATTGACAAACATTCGGGACTCATAAAAAAAAGAATAAAGGAAGGCTACTACCGCGATGTACATGGAGACCTGCATTCACGAAATATTTTTCTTTACAGGGATCCTGTGATCTTTGATTGCATCGAGTTTAACGACAGTTTTCGCCAGATCGATGTGCTGAATGAAGTTGCATTTTTCTGTATGGACCTCGAAGCGCACGGCAGGAATGACCTCAGCAATGGTTTTATGAACCACTACCTTGAGCTTTCTCCGTGTATGAATACAGATGAAGAACGACTTCTGTTCAATTATTACAAGTGTTTTCGCGCAAATGTCAGAGCAAAAGTGAATACACTAAGAGCAATGCAGACTGTAGACCCGACAGAGATCGAAGTGTATAGCAGAGAGATCAGGGACTACATCAGGATGATGGTCTCATTGAATGATTAAATTCAGGAACTTGTGTTGGAGTGATATTGAAGGTAACATTGCAAGAACGCAAGGAAATCAGGACTTAAAACAAATGATGGGATTTATAACTCGCCGTTGTATACTTCTTTCATATAGGAAGTGTAGTCAGGTTGTTCAGCTTGTTTGAGCACATGTTCGATCCAGGCTAATCTTTCATGATTGATAACCTCAAGCTCCCAAATGCATGGTGCTAGCCCGTCACCAGAAATTATCCGGTAATCTGACCGCTCATATTCTGTAAAAAAAATGTGGGTGTTGAGCATGTTTTCACCAACCCACCAATTAATGATCGCGAAGATTCCTTCTTTGCCCTCGTGAAGAATAAGAAAAGCAATATTGCTCGATTCAGAATTAAAGCTGTTCCCCATTGCAAGCCATCGCGACAAACTGGAAATTGCAAGATCATAATCCCCGGGAGACTGAAAACTTTCAAACTGAAAGATCGTGTACACTTTTACAAACCATTTGTCGATCTTGACCGTCTCGCAGAATTTTATTCTCCTCTTTTTATATAATTTCATTTATAACTTTGTATCCTTCTAACGATCTTAAGAAACTAAGTTAAACCATTACAGCCAACAGATATGAAAACAGCAGTATTCAGCACAAAAGTTTATGACAAGGAATACTTTGAAAAACACTTAACTGGTGAACCACTGGATTTTTCATTTTTTGAAACAACGTTAAACCAGAATACTGCGAGTCTTGCGACAGGATATGATATCGTATGTGTTTTTGTAAATGACAAGATCGACAAAAACATTATAGAAATACTCGCTGATAATGGAGTAAGATTGATCGCTCTGAGATGTGCAGGATATAATAATGTCGATATAGAAGCTGCTAAGAGTCATAACATAAAGGTAGTAAGGGTTCCGGCATACTCTCCGGAAGCGGTTGCCGAACATTCCATTGCCTTGATTCTAACTCTTAACAGGAAAACACACAAAGCTTACAACAGGATCCGGGAGGGTAATTTTTCACTAAACAATCTCATAGGTTTTAATCTTCATGAAAAGACAATTGGTGTGATAGGCACGGGTCAGATCGGTGCTACATTCTGCAAAATTATAAAGGGCTTCGGGTGCAAGATCACAGCTTATGACATCTCAAGATCCGATGAGTTGGTTAAGCTTGGGGTCGACTACCAACCTCTCGATGAAGTCTTCAAACAAGCAGATATAATATCACTCCATTGTCCACTAAACCCCTCTACTAAACATATCATAAACGAGAGATCCATATCAATAATGAAACAGGGCGTTATGATCATTAACACGAGCAGGGGAGCTTTGATAAATACTGCTGACGTGATCAAGGGATTAACCGATAAGAAAATCGGATATTTAGGGATTGATGTTTATGAGCAGGAAGAAAATTTATTCTTTAAAGACCTTTCTGAAAGTATCATTCAGGATGATTTCATTTTAAGGTTGAATAGTTTCCCAAATGTATTGATCACATCCCACCAGGCATACTTCACAAAAGAAGCAATGGATGAGATCACCCTCACAACCTTAAAAAATATTAAGGAATTCGAGGCTGGTTTGAGCTTGACCAATGAAATTGTATAACCAACTGTAGGAATCTAAAACACACAATAGTTAATCAATTGAAGACGATAAGGGAATACGGGAAAGAGCCCTTTCATATATGTCTTTTGCACGGTGGCCCCGGCGCTGCGGGAGAGTTGGAACCTGTGGCCAAAGAACTTTCGAAGTCTCACGGGATCCTGGAGTTTTTGCAAACGAAGAAAACGATCAATGGGCAAATTGAGGAGTTGAGAACACAAATTATTGAGACGGTAAATTTAGCTGTTGTCTTAATTGGTTATTCATGGGGAGCATGGCTGGGGATATTATTCACAAGAAAATATCCCGAACTTGTAAAAAAATTAGTGTTGGTCGGAACCCCGGCATTGAATAATAAATATAGTGGGGAGCTGTTAACCAATAGATTACGTCGGTTAGATAGCGATCAAAAAAAGGATTTCCAAAAGTTGTTATCGATTATGGAATCAGGAATGCAAGACAATAGTACATTAGGGAAGCTTGGCGAATTAACGTCAGTTTCTGATTCCTATAAATATGAGTCAAACATGAATGATGAAATTCTTCCAGACATCAATATTTACAAAAGTATTTGGAGTGAAGCTTCTGATCTCAGAGACAATGGTATTTTAGAGGATGCGCTGGAAAGCATTCACTGTCCGGTTATTGCAATACATGGTGTTGATGATCCGCATCCATTATCAGGAGTAGAGGAACCGCTATCTGAAAGATTATCGAATTTCAAAATGATCAAATTACAGAAGTGCGGTCATATACCATGGAAAGAAAAATATGCCAAAGAAAATTTCTTTAAGATGATCCTGAAAGAGATAAGTGAATGAACAACCATCAGTCTCAACCTTAGACCAACACAAAACAGTTATGTAACATTGGACACAGATGATCAACCTGAATGTATGTAGAATTGTATTGTGAAAAATACGATAAAATGAAAATAGCTGCTGTCATTACATTAATACTATTCAGTCTTTCCGGCTTCACTCAAACAACACCTTTTGATATTCACCTGAAACAGGTCAATATATCAGGGCTTGGTGGACTTCAATCTTACGCCTTCGGGCAGCATAACGGTAAATGGCTTATCGTTGGTGGAAGGCTTGACGGACTTCACAGGAGGCAACCCTTTGCATCCTTTGACATTGCCGGTCACAATAACCAAATTATTGTTATTGATCCTACAAATGAACAAGTGTGGACTGCTCCACTCACCAATCTTCCTGATTCCATTGAAGAACAACTGAGTTCGACTAATATGCAGTTTTTCCAGGAAGGCGACTATCTGTATTGTGTTGGTGGATATGGCTATAGTTCAATTGCCGGAGATCACACCACATATGATAAATTGACTGCAATAAAGGTTGACGATGTGATCGACGCAGTAATAAATAATACAAATTTCATCTCATTCTTCAGGCAAATTTCAGATGCCAATTTCCAGGTGACTGGCGGAAAGCTCTTGAAAATTAATAACACATTTTACCTCGTAGGCGGACAAAAATTCCTTGGTAGATATAATCCTATGGGGCCAAACCACGGACCTGGATTTTTTCAGGAGTATACCGATGCTATAAGGAGATTCGATCTATCAGATGACGGGACCAATATAACGATCACTCATCTATCTCCAGTGATAGACAGTGTAAACCTACACAGGAGAGATTACAACCTCGTTCAACAGATCTTGCCGGATGGTTCTGAGGGTTTAACTGTCTTCTCCGGAGTATTTCAGCAAACAGTAGATCTTCCTTTTCTCAATAGTGTAACAATTGACAGCACAAGTTATTCGGTTAATAACACATTTCAGCAGTATTATAATCATTACCATTGTGCGGTATTACCTCTCTATTCAGCATCAAACAATCAAATGCATACTGTCTTTTTCGGGGGGATCGCTCAATACTATGACAGTTCAGGAATATTGGTGCAGGACAATAACGTACCCTTTACAAGAACAATTGCTCGCGTAACGAGAGATCCGGATGGATCAATGGCAGAGTATAAACTTCCCATTGAAATGCCGGCTCTTCTAGGATCGGGTTCTGAATTTATACCTGTGGAGAGTGTTCCGCAATTTAGCAATCAGGTTTTCAGACTTGACGATCTTAACGAAGACAGCACGATGGTTGGTTACATCTACGGTGGTATCAACAGCACAGCGAAGAATATTTTCTGGATCAACACCGGTACTGAAAGCACTGCAAGCAGCCAAATATTCGAGGTATACGTTTTAAAAGGCGACCCATTAGGAGATCATGAGCTCAATCATCAAAGTTCCGGTACGCTCAATATGCGTGCTTATCCAAATCCCAACAATGGCGATTTTATAGTGCAATTCAATCTTAGAAAGATAACAGAAACCCGATTGTCATTGTACAATATTAAAGGTAAAAAACTGGAAGAAGACATATTGGATAATTTGAAAGTTGGTGAAAACACGTATCAGCGTAAGATCAAAAGTATCAGGAAGGGAGGAGTTTTCATCCTGACGATCGAGACACCTTACGAACAGGCAACACAGAAGATCATTGTCGAGTAGTCATACAGCTCTATTTCATCAATCAAAGACCTATAGCCAATTCACTTATATCGTCGCATATCAGTCAGTTTTGATAAATATATAACCTCCCTTTTCTGCTCCCCAAACCTGCTCATCTTTAGCATTCCATCCCTGGTCCCAGGATATGATCTTATCGACGCAAATTTGAACTTGCGAGGTCGCATAAACCGATCCACGTAAAGAACTCAAACATTCCTTGTCTTTCGTAGATCCTGTGAAACAACCATCTTCTGGCTTCTGAAGAAAAACAGAGCAGCCATCTCTAAGGATCAGAGAGTCTTTTTGAAGCTCATTAAATAATGAAGGATCGTCCCAGGCATGGATAAACTTTGCCGGATCCGGTAATTCAAAAACCTTACTCTCAATTATACCAACGGCTGAAGGAATTAATTGATATACTCTTTGACGATATGGTTTCTCTCTAAATTTCGTAACAGCCTGCTCTACATAAAGCCAATTGAATTCCTTATCATCGGTCCAAATTGGAAACATGACAAGGCTGATGTCGAAAAAAGATGAATCCTCGGCCGCCTGCTGTGCACTTGAAAATGCGCCGGTCATATAATTATGAAGCACCTCTATATCTAATGTTTTTCCCTCTTGATTTTTCGACTCATTCACTTGAGAATAAGTGCAGGAAAGAAGAATACTCATAGTGAAGAGAGACGCATATATATTTACCATTTCAAATTAGTTGCTTCCAATTCAAAGCTATAATATAGAATTCGGATATTTATTGAAATAGACCGCTAAAAAGAACGTTGGTAAGATCATGGATGGTTTAGATCATAGATCTTCTGCCCCACTACAGCTAGTGTGGGATATTGTAAATGTCTAAAATCTCAGAAATGGAAAACGAAAAACCTAACTTTTTCGAGCGAGCCAACAACTGGTTAAAGAGCTCTATTATGATTCGATTGCTAACAGTAGCCATCCTCATCCTGCTGCTTCTCATACCGGTTAACATGGTTCAGGACCTGATCCGGGAAAGGGAATACCGACAACAAAATGCAATTAGTGAGGTAAGTTCAAAGTGGGGAAATGCCCAAACTGTTAACGGACTTATCCTAACCGTGCCTTACAATGCTTATAAAAAAGTGTATGAAGAGAAAAGTAAAGATTACAAATTAGTCTCTACCAGGGAATATGCTCACTTTCTTCCGGAGCAGTTAAACATCGATGGTGAAATTCTACCTGAGCTCAGATACCGCGGTATCTACGAGGTAATTGTTTACAATTCAAAACTGGAGTTGACCGGTTCATTCCGCACTCCTGATTTTGAAGAATGGAAGATCGATGACAAAGATATAATCTGGCAAGATGCCTTTCTTTCTTTAGGGTTATCTGATCTGCGTGGCATTCAGGAGAATGTAGCTGTTGAATGGGATAGAATTGAATATGATTTCAATCCCGGTGTCGAAAGTAATGACGTGATCGGTAATGGTATCAGTGCGAGAATACCCGTGAACAAAGCAGGGTCGACCAACAGCGCTTATGACTTCTCCTTAAGTTTGAATTTTAATGGTAGTTCAAGTCTTAATTTTATTCCCATTGGGAAATCAACAAATGTAAGCATCCGCTCTGATTGGGTTAATCCTAGTTTTGATGGTGCATTTTTACCTGATAAAAGGGAAATAGACAAAGATGGTTTCACTGCAGACTGGGATGTACTGCATTTGAACCGACCTTATCCGCAACAATTTCGTGGTGGTGGTCGTGGTGTTTATGAATCTGCTTTCGGCGTGAATCTGATCGTACCGGTGGATGAGTATCAAAAAAGTATGAGGGCAGCTAAATACGCTGCAATGTTCATCACACTTACCTTTCTGATCTTCTTCTTTGTTCAGATCCTTGTAAAAGTAAGGATCCATCCAATACAATACATCATTATTGGATTGGCTTTATGTGTCTTCTATACATTACTTATTGCTATCTCGGAACACCTGACATTCAAGATCAGCTATTTGATATCTAGTGTTGCTATAATTGGCCTGATCATCTCTTATGCATATATCATTTCCAAAGACAGGAAAGTCACGAACCTTATCGGAGGGATACTTGTGCTGCTATATTTGTTTATATATTCGATCATACAACTGCAGGATTATGCGCTGCTAATGGGCAGTATCGGATTGTTTATAGTGTTGGCGGTGGTGATGTATACCTCGAGAAAGATCGACTGGTATGACATACAGAGGAAGAGGGAGGAGTAGATTTGGTAGTGGATTTGACAAAAGGTAGTGTCCCTTTCATCAGAAAGGACAAAGCTTAAAAAGAAAGTGACACAAGATGTGTTGTTGCGATTGATCCTGTAAAACAAATGCAAAACTAATAAGCGTAAAAAAGAAATCTGAAAGTGATAAGGAAAAGAATTATAATATGATATTAGTCTGAGCAATGGCTACGACAAAGAGCAAAAAATGCAATAGAACGCATCTTACATAAACCGTTGTGTAACAAAAGTAAAGTAAATGGATACCTACTGGCAAAAGAGATCACAAAAAGAAATTAAATCAACTGTTTTCAACAGCCTTGAAAAAAATGTTAATTACAATACACAGAATATTTTAGGGATCCCTGCATCATATTTAGATGAGAAAGTTTTTAATCAGGATGCTTCATTTGTCAATGATGCACCCTTTATATCAAGTCTTATTCAAAATCCCAATCACATTGGATGTCATACTTTGGGAAAATCAGAATCTTTTTTTCAAGGAACTCAAGAAATCGAAAAAGAGCTTATTGAAATCTGTGCTGTTGATATTTTGAATGGAGAACCTGGCAAACAAGATGGGTACGTAGCTTCAGGAGGAACAGAAGCCAATATTCAAGCAATTTGGATCTATCGAAATTACTTTATCAATCAACATTCTGCTAAAAGAGATGCCATCTGTATTATGTGTAGTGAAGACAGCCATTATTCTATGGATAAAGCTGCAAACTTATTAGCAATAGATATTTATAAAATATCAGTTGAAAATGATGCTCGTGAGTTAAAGGAAGAAACAATAAAAGATGTTATTCTGAAGGCTAAAAATGACGGTAAAAAGTACTTCATTGTCGTATGTAATATGATGACAACCATGTTCGGTTCTGTTGACAATATTGAAGCTTATACAAACCAACTTGCTGATTTATCTTGTGAATTCAAACTGCATGTAGATGGAGCATATGGAGGATTTTATTATCCGTTTACAAATGAGAATAGTCTGTTGACATTTAAGAACAAAAATATCACTTCATTCACTCTTGATGCTCACAAAATGGCTCAAGCACCATACGGCACAGGTGTCTTTCTGATTCGCAAAGGATATATTCAGAATGTAAATACCCAACAAGCCAGGTATGTAGAAGGAGAAGACCTGACTCTCATCGGGAGTCGATCTGGAGCAAATGCAATTGCAGTATGGATGATATTAGTTAAAAATGGACCATTCGGATGGCAGGAAAAAGTATTCATTTTACAGAAAAGAACCGAGTGGATGTGTAAACAACTTAGTCAATTAAATATTGAATTTTACAGGCATGAAATGTCTAACATCATAACTATAAAAAGCAAATATATAAATAAAGAAGTAGCATCTAAATTTGGATTGGTTCCTGATAATCATACTTCACCGCAATGGTTCAAAATTGTAATTATGGATCATGTGACAATTGAAAAACTAATTCTACTAATTGAAGAAATTAAAAATTCCATACTCAACAAAAGTTAAGAATTCAATAGTCGTAAAACGTAGCTACTTCATTTTAATCGAACAGTTGCAGCCAATGTTTGAAAATGAGATTACTACAAACTCTTTTTTACTTTGGAACTTTTGCTAAAGTAGCAATGGTACCATACATAGGAGGTACTAAAGCACATATATTACGGTTGATTTACAAATTTCCAATTGTATAGGCTCCATTTTGGATAAAAAAGAGCCCCTGATTTTTCAGGGGCTCTTAGAAGAAGTCCTTAGATGATTCTCACCTAAAGCCTTGTTTACATTTCCTTAATCCTAGAAATACTATGCTTAATGATGAATCATTAATTTCTCGAAGTATCTCTGTTCTCCTTTTCGAACTTCTAAGATGTAAATACCATTTGGTATAGCATCAACTGAAATTGAATTGATGTGATCGCTATACTCCATTAAAGTTTTTCCGGTAAGATCAAACAAATAGCACTTATCCGCCTCTCCAAAGTAAACTTTATTTATCGCGGGATTAGGATAAACATTTATCTGTTGAGGTAATTCATATTCGGAAATGATTGATCCAATTCGATAATAATTATGAGTCGAATCTTCATTTATCCACCTGCTGACTTTTCCAGAGTTGCCATCTGTAAAGTGTTGTATTTGAGGGCTCCAGGTTTGCCGTAAGTAGCTTACCTTGTTGCCATCTGAATCATACTTCTCAAGTTCTTGAGAAGTATATACCCACAACTTATTAATACCCAACCATTCTTGTTCTAAGTTACGGATACGGTTATGATTTGCATCATAAGTGTATACGTTCTGTTTCAAATTTATCCAGGAGTTATCAGCCCATCTTTGTTCTGTAAAGCTTGCTGGATTGTTTTTCCCATCATATGTATAGAAATATCTGGATTTATTTTCCCAGGAGTTTTCATTCCAGAACTGCTTTACATAACTTGTCTGGTTGTTACTTTCATCGTAAGTAAACAAATCTTGTGTTGCGTATATCCACACATCATAAGAACTCAGCCAATGTTGTCCTGTGTTGCTGATTCGGTTATTATTTGCATCATATGCGTATAAGTTCCGATTCGAATTTTTCCAGGTGCTGTTAACCCATTTTTGTTTTGTAAAACTTATCTGGTTTTTTCCATCATAAGTATAGTTATGCGCATAATCCTTTTCCCACATAAATCCATCCCAGGTATAACACATTATACTTGTAATGTTGTTAACAGCATCATATGTGTACTGTAATTGAACATCGTTAACCCAATCACTTTCTGCCCAACCAATCCAAACTTGCTTGTAAAAACTTATCAGGTAATTATTCTTATCATATGTATAGTTATACTTATAATCATTTACCCACACGGATCCATTCCAGGATTTCCCGATTGCACTAATAAGGTTATTGTCGAAATCGTGTGTATAAATCGATTGAGTAATATTTTTCCAAGTCTTTCCATCCCATTTTTGACTTTTCAAAATTATACGATTACTACTTGCATCGTATTTAGAAGTATGTTTCCATCTGAATGACCACTTAGGAGTTATTGGCTCGTTCATCGGTTTGGTGTCCCATGACCAGGAAATAGTGCTGTCAAGCATGCCTACAGAAGCCGCTTTGTATCGGGATATTTCCAGTTGGCCTGGGTATGCGTCTGTACCCGGAAGCATACGCTCCATATTCGGATACTGCTGTAGATTTTCATTAGAAGAAACCTCTCTAATGCCATCCGATCCATTGACTGACTCTTCAAAATTGAAAGGTGAATTTTGAGCATTTATAGCCAGTGTAAATATACTGAGAATGACAATCTGAATAAATGCTTTAAAATGTTTCATAACAGTTGTTTTTATGCTTACTACGAAGGATAATACTCCTTTTTAAAATCTTCCTTTCGTAAATAAACAATAACAAAAAACCATCACTTTTCATTATCCTCATTTAGCAAGGTGGAGGTGGTCCAGCTACCAAACAATGATAATGATCACTACCAGCAATGATTGTTATCATTAGCTAGATTAGTGAAATGTTTCCCCATTGTAGATCCTGAGTCGATCTCTGAATAACCTTGTCTGTTATGAGTTTGGAGATAAGTCTGGTAGCCTAACTTTAAAACAGTCATCCCAAATTTTAATTTGAGATTTTGGAAACGAACAAATTATCACACAAGCACAAGATCCTATGAACACCCATGAGAAATATTCTACTGATTCTTATCTTTGATGTCGTTCAGATCATTGACTTGACAGGTCCATATGAGGCATTTAGGCAAGCTGGCCATGTTCACCGTTTCAGAAAAAAATGTGCTGAATTATGTATTCGTTTGATGGACTAATCATAGATGTACTTGTAACTACCGGCTGGATGACATCAGCAGAAACACCAGGGAAAACTTTGTTAGGCATATGAAAAAAACAATGAACTTTGAAATAACAACTATAAGAATATTTGCAATATTTATTTTAGGATCATTGCTTTTTAGTTCTTGCGAAAAGGAAACTTATGTCGACTATTTTATTGACAACCAATCCTCCGGTACAATCTCTTTTTTTGGTTCAAACATTATTCACTCTACTTACATTAATAATTCAATAAATTCAGGGCAAAAGAAAAGAGTGTCAGGATGGTCAAAAAGAGGTAAGGAAACAGGCTATTTTGAAC
The DNA here is from genome assembly GCA_013001465.1 of Chitinophagales bacterium. GTDB lineage: Bacteria > Bacteroidota > Bacteroidia > Chitinophagales > JABDMM01 > JABDMM01. The sequence goes on from JABDMM010000088.1 coordinate 38,919, forward strand.
CAGTTACAATGTTTGGGAATGATCTGATAATTACTAATTCCATAGGAGATACTTTGATCAGGGATTACAAACTACTGTCAAATTGGTCTTCCAACGTTGATGACCAAAGAGCAATAGCAAGGCACGAATATGTTTTCATCATTATTGATGCAGACTTCTGAAAATGAAAATTAAAATTTTGTAGTTCCAACGGCATCGGGAAAACTTGAATACATTAAAAGCTTGATCTCTGATCATACTGAAACTTAAAAGTTAAAAAGATGACTTACATTAAAACAAACCTTAACGAAGCGGGAATTGTTGAACTGTTATTCTACAAAGGTTCTACCGGTAAAGCCCTATCCAATTTAGCTCATACATTGCTTCGAGGCCCTTCAAAATTGACTTCCGCTGAAAGAGAATTAATTGCTGCCTATGTTTCCAAACTTAATGACTGCGAGTTTTGCAGTGAATCACATAGTGCTGTCGCAAACTTTCATTTAAAGGACGATGGGCAAACTATCAATTGTGTCATTTCTGATCTTGACAATGCTCCCGTTTCAGGAAAGATGAAATCCCTTTTGAAGATAGCAGCCAAGACTCAAAAAAGTGGCCGCGAAGTTTCATTTGAGGATACTGAAAATGCCAGAAGAAACGGAGCTTCTGATGAAGACATTCACGATACCGTTTTAATTGCAGCTGCTTTTTGCATGTATAACCGCTACGTTGATGGACTTGGTACAAATCTTCCTGAAGACAAAAACGAATATTTAGAAATGGCTGAAAGACTTGGAAAAGTAGGATATAAATATCCACCACTATTCCTGAGAAAGTTTGTTATCTGGCTTATGAATAGAAAAAGATCTAAAAAATGAACTGTCTCCGCTAATCACCTCCCTTCAATAAATTAGCTTTATATTTATACATACCAATTTCATCAAAGTGTTTAGAATTGCGATAATTATTCTCTTCATTTGCTGTTTTGCAGATCTTTCAGCCCAAAATGTATCTCTTACCTTTAAAGTGGATATGACGAATGAGTCTGTATCTCCAAACGGTGTCCATATCGCCGGTACTTTTCAACAGGCTGCAGGATACAGTGCCAATTGGGATCCCGGAATAACACCATTATCCGATCCTGATGGCGATCTAACCTATGAGTTAACTGTCTCACTTCCACCAGGAACTTATTTATACAAATTTGTCAATGGTGATTCCTGGGGTGACAAACCTGAGTTACCTCCTTCTGAGTGCTCATTAAACGATGGTGGTGGGAATTTCAACCGACAAGTCGCAGTTGGCTCTTCCGGTTTCAACCTTCCGGCTGTGATGTTTGATTCCTGCAACGCGATCATTCGATTTATTGTTAATCTCGATGGGAACCCCGTTTCTCCTAGCGGCTTGCATGTGATGGGAGATTTCCAAAGCGCTGCCGGATTCACTTCGGATTGGGACCCCTCAAGTATCGAACTTCAGGATGGAAATGGCGATGGAACTTACGAGGTTGAAATTCAGCTACCTCCCGGAACCTATCAATATCTATATGTAAATGGGAACACTGGTCCTGAGGCCGAAAGCCCACCTGCATCGTGCACTGCTGACGATGGCAATGGAAATTACTATCGAAATATAACCGTTGCCAGAGGTCTTAACCAAACACCAATATATTGCTACAATAGCTGCATTGTTTGCGATCCTTCATTTTCAACTAACTATAATACATACTGGTGGAACGATGTGGTTTTCTATGAAATTTTTGTGAGGTCCTTCTACGACAGCGATGGCGATGGAATTGGAGATTTCCAGGGTCTTATACAGAAACTGGACTATCTCAATGATGGTGACCCCAATACAGATTCAGACTTAGGAATTGGTGGTATCTGGCTTATGCCCATAATGGAATCACCAAGTTATCATGGATACGATGCTACAGACTACGAGGCTATCGATCCGGATTATGGTACAATGGCGGACTTTGAGGAGTTTATCGATTCTGCACATGCCAGAGGTATAAAAGTGATCCTTGATTTCATGATGAATCATTCTTCAGACCAACATCCGTGGTTCACTCAGTCTGCCAATAATCAAAACAACTATCGTGACTGGTATGTTTGGTCGCCCAATCATCCCGGCTTTAATGGACCTTGGGGTCAGAATGTATGGCACAACTATGGCGGATCCTACTATTATGGTTTGTTCTGGAATGGGATGCCTGATCTGAATTTCAGCCACCCACCGGTTAAAACAGCCATATTCAATGCCACCACTTTTTGGATGAATAAAGGCGCCGATGGCTTTCGACTAGATGCAATTAAATATCTTGATGAAGACGGTTCGCTTTTGGAAAACACTCCGGAAACGTATCAGCTTCTAGAGGATTTTAATACTCATTATAAAGGAGTCGATGCAGATGCCTTTACAGTGGGAGAAGTTTGGTCGAATACTGCATCTATTGTTCCTTACGTGCAAAATGACCGACTCGATGTTTGCTTTGAGTTCGATCTGGCAGGTTCTATCATCAATGGAGTGAATTCCCAATCAGCAATTCCGATGGAAGCGCAAATTCAAACCGTCCAGTCGTCTTATTCAAAGCTTCAGTATGCTACTTTCCTGACGAACCATGATATGGACAGGATCCTAAACCAGATGGGTGCAGATATTGATAAAATGAAGCAAGCGGCAGCGATCTACCTTACGCTTCCGGGGATTCCTTTTGTTTATTATGGAGAAGAGATCGGGATGATGGGAAGCGGGGCGCACGAAAATATCCGCACTCCCATGCAATGGTCAGCTGGAAGCAATGCTGGGTTTACAAGTGGATCACCTTGGTATGGGGTTGGCAGTAATTATCCCAGCAATAATGTCGGAACCATGGATAGTGATCCTAACTCCCTTCTTTCACAATATAAAACTTATATCAAGATCAGAAATGAAAATGAACCTTTGAAGAAGGGTTATCTTTTGCTTCTCGACGAAGTTGGAGACAATGTGATCAGTTACATGAGAGTGTTTAATAATGAGGCAGTAATTTTCCTTGGCAATTTAAGTGATCAACCTTCTTCACCACAACTAACGCTCAATGCTTCTTCATTGACCCCTGGAAACTACTATGTCAATGATCTGTTAACTGACTCCACCATCGGAAACCTTACTATCAATACCAATGGTGGATTCACATCATGGCAACCATTGAGTATGAGTGCAAGAGCAAGTAAGGTCTATAAAATTACGCAGGAATGTCCGGAGCCTAATATTTTTAGTTCTCCCGTTACTCCTACCACCGCTCAGCTGAACTGGAGTAATATTCAGGACAATAGCGGATATCAGATCAGAGGCAAACTAATAAGCTCAAGTAATTGGATATACCTAGATCAGGCTACTGGTAACACACAATATAATGCTATCGGACTTTCAAAAAATAAATGGTATACCTGGCAGCTTCGTACTTTTTGCAACAATGATGCAGACACCTCGAACTGGAGTATCGCCGACACATTTCTCACAAAGTGTCAAACACCAACTAATATATGGGCAAGCGATATCACTAATACTTCCGCAAAGTTAAACTGGGCAAATGTTCCTGGAGCCCTGGGTTATTATGTTGCGGGTCAGAAGCTCGGTAATAGCCAGTTAATTAAACTTCCTGTAAACGGTGGGAACAGCAGCAATTTAAATGTCAACGGACTCGCTACATCAAGCAGTTATTATTGGGGCGTACAAGCGGTATGCAATAAAGGAAGTTCATTTTACACTTCACCGGATACATTTACAACCTTAAGCAGTTCATCGCAGTTAAGAGATACTACAATTTCTGTACAACCGAATCCGGTCAATAATATCATAACCATTAGATATCCAAACACAGATCATGCTCAATTTTTTATCTCAAATAGTAAGGGAAATATCATGTTCCGTGAAAGTTTATCGGAAGAATTGATCAGCAAGGTCGATGTGAGTTCCTGGGCAACGGGATTGTACATAGTAAGGATCGGTGATCAAAGTAAGAAGTTTATAATTTTAAGGTAATGCTTGCATACGAGAATTTAAATTATTGAAAGTAAATGGACAACCCTCTCCGGAGTTTGAAAAGAGTGGCCGAAATCATTGGTAATGGGATCAGCCAAGTCGCTGAAAAATTTGATTCAGAAGATCCGCTTATAATTACACCTTATCGTGGTTTTGCGAATCATGAACAAATTTTCCTGAAAGGCAGGGTTTTGGAAGATGAAAATATATTTCAGGGTAAAACCGAAAGTCAGATCAGGAACATCATCAACAATCTGAAAAGATTTGAAACAGATGAAATACCTGAAGCTAACATCGTAATAAAATGCAACAGTCAAGAATTCGGGTGCAAATCGGATGTAGAAGGGTACTTTGTACTCAATGAAAAGTGGGATAGTCCATTAAAAGAAATTGCAAATGACTGGCTGGAAGCCGAAGTCGAACTACTCTACCCATTGAAAGAAAATGAAAGTAGAATTACAGCGAGAGCCGAGATTTTGTTTCCTTCCCGTAATTCCGACTATGGTGTGATAACCGACATGGATGATACGGTAATTCAAACACATGTCACGTCACTTTTTAGGCTGAAGATGCTCTATACGACATTCCTGAAAAACGCACACCAACGCTTACCTATGGAAGGCACGGCTGAACTCTTTCAGTCGTTCGTAAAAGGTGGAGATGGTAAAAAAAAGAATCCGATCTTTTATGTATCCCATAGTCCGTGGAATATTTATGATTTGCTTGAACAGTTTCTGGAATTGCAAAGATTCCCGAAAGGCCCGATCCTGTTGCGCGATTATGGTATAACACCTTCAGGTCACTATGCTAATCATAAGATCGAATCTATTGCTACAATTCTGAAAATGTATCCTGAGTTACCATTTGTATTATTAGGAGACTCTGCGGAAGAAGATGCTGATTTCTATATTGATATAGCAAAAGAATTTCCAGATAGGATCAAAGCGATTTACATTCGTCAAACCCGGGATACCAAAAACGCACGTAGGATCAAGAAATTGATCGAGGGTAGCACGCATGTCGATGCTGTTCTTGTTCAATCTTCTGAAGAGATTAGAAAACATGCGGTTGCATGGGGTTTGCTGAGTTGAACTGAAAAGTGATGGAAAACACAAAGTAAAGCAACTACTAACCTTAGGGATATGAAAGGAATTCTGTACACCATTATCATTTTTAGCTTCCTCTCCTGCTCAAACTCTAAAAAGCGATCTCAAGGATTTGATGTTGGATATAAAGGTGCCTTGAAAAATATAATGCACAAAGGCGACCTAACAGCAAAGGTAAACTTGCTGGAGTTTGAGAACAGAAACAATTTTTATGCTTTAGGGGCGGTTGAAGATCTAAAGGGAGAAATTCTGATCCTGGATGGAGAGGCTTTCATATCGCAGGTAAAGGAGGATAGATTGACAGTGACTAAGTCCTTCGATCTGAATGCAACTTTGCTGGTGTACACTACTATTGAAAGCTGGAGTAAATCCGAGATTCCCGGGGAGATCTTTAGTTATAGCGAACTCGAAAAGTATATATCGAAGGCAGCTATTGAGCATGGAATAGATATCGATAGACCATTTCCATTTTTGGTCGAGGGTACTGCAGAAACTGCAGCCTGGCACGTGATCAACTGGAAAGATGGGGATACGGAACATACTCACGAGAAACATATAAACTCCGGTTTAAAGGGAAGCCTCGAAAACGAGCGCGTTGAAATTCTGGGATTTTACTCCAAAAACCACCATGGTATCTTTACACACCATTCAACAAACATGCACTTGCATGTAAAAAGTAAAGAAAACAATGTTTCGGGTCACTTAGACGACTTATCTTTAGGAAAAGATATGATCCTAAAACTTCCGATGATAAATGAATTATAAAAAAACGATCGCCGGTAGTACTATAGCTTTCATAATAGCTTCGAGTTGTTGCTGGCTGCCGGCAGTAATAATAGCTATCGGAGGTGGCAGCGCATTGCTAGGGATAAGCAACGGTATTGAAAGCTTTAGCGGTGTTTTCATATTCATAGGTATCGGTCTTCTTGCTTTTGGTATATACCAATACTTAAAGCAACGCAACAGTATTAAAAGTCCTGATGTTATTCTCAATTCGGTGATCACCTGCCCTGAATGTGGTCATAAAAAAGAAGAGACCATGCCTACTGATTCCTGCCAGTTTCTTTATCAATGCGAACAATGTAAAAAAATGCTGAAGCCAAAGGAAGGTGATTGTTGTGTCTATTGTAGCTATGGCTCAGTGGCATGTCCACCAATTCAATTAGAAAAAGAATGTTGTTGATAGCATCAAATAAATGATCTCATGAAGAAGATATTGCTCGCTGCTTTACTTTTCATAAATGGGTTAACGGCTTTCAGTCAGACAGCTTACAATTGTGCTACTGATTTCTGGACGATAACCTCTGATGGTTTTATTCAGCAGTGGAGTATGGTTAATCGAACCATTACAGGCGGTGATACTATTTTATCCGGTGGAGGAACAAGTCTGAGTTTTTGTGGTGATAGCAGTGCTCCTACTTTTTTCTCGAATAGCTATACTCAGGTAGGGATCATCTATTACGATCAGGATTCAGGATGGATCAATATCCCAAGAAACCATGTCGTAAATAATAACGGATGTCATAAGAATGACCACTTTTATATGCTTGAGGGTGCAGTAATTCAAGTGATCAAATACTGGGATGGCCAAAAATCAATTACTATCGATTCCTTAAATGGTGAATTTTTTGCCGGAACACATGATATCGCTGTGGATACCGCTGGAAGAGCATGGGTTTTTATGGGTGCAGCTCCCTCAAATGTCGATAGTGTAAAGGTTTATACTCGCAACGGGAAAATAGCATCATACGATATATCATTCAACATCACAGCAATTGGTTCTTTCTTTTTGAACGACACCTTATATATTGGGAGTGATCAAGACTCCATATATCCTGTGTTGATCGTAGGAAACTCTGCCTTGTTAGGAGAATCGATCTACTTTGCCAGCGCTACATTCACGGACATGGCAAGTTGCCAGAGGAATGAGGTTACAAACACTATAGTTGAATCTCAGGTCAACGACATAAAGTTATTTCCAAATCCAACAAGCGGAAAATTCAGTTTACCCACCATTTTTGAAGATTTCTTTATTTCAATTTATAATAGTGATGGTAACCTGATCACAACTAATCGTTCTTTAAATCAGGACCTCAATAATTATGCTGATGGGGTATACATTATACAGGTTGAAAATAAGAATGTGATACACCAATATAAAGTGGTAAAATTGGGAAACTAAGTTTGGTTTTGTAGAATGCTCAATATCTCAATTCCTCTACCTCTTAATATTAAGAAATGCTTTCTAAAGAAAAACAATCCAACCTGCGAAGCAAGCTATTCCGGCACCTTGACGGTATTGTCGTTGCTCCATCTGCATTTGCGTTGAAAGAAAATGGGATCACCGATTACTTGTTGGATCATGGAACAGCAGACTTATCAACGCTTTCTAAGGAATTCAATGCAAATGATGGATACCTTAATGTGGCATTGCGAACATTATGTTCCCAAGGATGGCTCTCCCAGCATGTAAACAACACAGAAGACCGAATTCAATACAAAACAAACAAACTTTCTGAAACAGCATTCGAACTATTTAAATGTTATGAAGAGGTAGTTGACCTATTGCAAATGTCTGAGAGATACAGTCCGCGTAAGTTTGAAATGGAACCCTTCGTTAAGCTAGAAAGCCTGTTTAAGAATTACCGAAACAACTTTGGGATCGAGCTTTCTTCTGATACTGAAAAACGAAAAATTCAGGATCAGGTGATGATGCATATTGAAGGGATCATCGTTGGACCAACGCTTGTGCATCTGGGTATGTCGGGCATGTTTCATAAATATTTTATGGAAACCAGATTCAAAGCAGAGGAATTTCATAAAGACCCTCTGGGATTTGAACGTTTACTCGACATTCTTACCGATTTGAATTGGTTCACCAAAACCGGAGAGTCATTTGAGTTTACCGAAGAAGGAATGTTCTTTGCTAAAAGAGCCAGCGCTTATGGTGTAACCGTTTCTTATATTCCGACATTAAGAAAACTCAACGAACTAATATTCGGAAATCCTCTGATACTGAAAGATACCGTCAAAGGCGAGGAAGAGAAACACGTTGATCGCGAAATGAATGTCTGGGGAAGCGGTGGTGCGCATGCTTCGTACTTTAAGGTGATCGATGAGATCATCATTGACTTGTTCAACAAACCAATTTCAGAGCAACCGAAAGGGGTTCTGGATATGGGATGTGGAAATGGAGCATTTCTACAACACCTGTTTACGGTGATCGAAAGTCAGACTCTTAGAGGAACCATATTAGACGAATACCCACTCGCTTTGATCGGGGTTGATTATAACGAAGCAGCGCTAAAAGCATCCAAGGAAAAATTAATCCAGGCAGAGATCTGGGCTAAGATCATGTGGGGTGATATAGGCAAGCCCGAATTATTGGCAACAGATCTTCAAGAGCGATATGGAATTGACCTTAAAGAACTTCTTAACGTTAGAACCTTTCTTGACCATAACCGGATATGGGAAGAACCCAAAAACACCACACGTTTAAGAAACAGCTCATCAAGCGGTGCTTATGCTTACAAAGGCAAAAGGCTCAATAACAATCTTGTCTCAGAATCGCTGAAACAGCATTTTAAAAAATGGGTTCCTTACGTTGAAAAATTTGGGTTGCTTCTCATTGAATTGCATACTGTAAAACCAGAACTCGTAGCACAAAATCTGGGCAAGACTGCCGCAACAGCATACGACGCGACACATGGCTATTCCGACCAGTACATCCTTGAGATCGATGAATTCATGCAAGTTGTTGAAGAAGCAGGGTTGACCTCTGATAAAGACAAGTTTAGAAAATTCCCGAATTCCGAACTTGCGACGGTCTCAGTTAACCTATTCAATAAAAGCGGTTAAGTATTGAGAAAATTGAGTCATTGAGTAATTTTATAATATGGAGGTTTTCTTTTACGGTTTGTTTATGGACATAGATCTTCTGGAGAAAAGAGGATTAAAGCCCTCTAATCCCAGAATGGCATGCTTAAAAAACTATGAGTTAAAAATTGGTGATCGGGCGACGCTTGTTCCCTGCAAGAATGAAAGATCATATGGAATTGTGATGACAATTGATGAGGAAGCTATCAATAAACTTTATTCCGAATCGAGTGCAGCAGATTATATTCCGGAAGAGGTGACAGTAGTCACTGATTCGAATGATCCGGTGACTGCGACATGTTACAATCTTCCTGTTGAATCACATAGTGGCAGCAATAAAAAATATGCACTATCATTATACAAATTGGCAAAACAAGAAGATTTTCCGGAAGAGTATGTGAGTAAAATTAAAATGATAGCGGAATCTTAAACAAAAGCTTGCTTAAAATGATTTGTATTTTGAAGTAAGTTACACCTAAATAGATCATGATATGAAAAAATATCTCTCAACAACTGATATTACAGTCATTCTAATAACTGCAATACTATTTATTGTAGCATTATTCGTAAAGGGATTAACAAAAGAGATCCTTCTTGAAGCTGGAGTGCTTTTAGTTTCTGTTAAACTTATTTTAATGCATCACAAAGTTGCTTCAACTTCAGATAAAATATTAAAACAGTTGGATCAAATCAATAGTAAACTTGCAGACAGCAACCGCTGAATAGAAAATATGTGTAACTAGAATATTCAGTAACTTAAAGTGAACGATCATACAAAGTCGCTGTGCATCATCTCTGAGTATTCTGTGATATAGATTCTGGGTACTGAAGATGTTGTTAATGGAATATTATATTAAAGCTATCTATAATAAAACAAACAATATGAAGATCACTTTGGGTACCTTTTTTCTTCTGTCTGCGCTCTTCTTATCATCTTGTAGTAATGCTCAAAATACAATTACACATGAGGACTTGAACATTGTAATAGGTGAATGGAGCGGAACACTAACCTATGTGGATTATAGATCAAACAAACCTTTCACAATGCCTTCAGATCTAATTGTTGAAAATGGAGGAAAAAAGAATCAGCTTTTTCTCTTCATTAGTTATCCTAACGAACCAAAAGCGAATAGTAGAGAGAAGATAAAGATCAATAAAAGCGGTTCTCAATTGAACAAAAAGGATGTAACGTCAAAACAAATAATGTCGAACGGCAATGTCCATATTACAATTGAGTATTCCGGAAAAGATAATGGTGAGAATGCAACGATCAGGAGTGTCTATATCATGGGAAACAATCAGTTTATTATCCGGAAGGAAGTCAAATTTGAAAACTCAGAAGAATGGCTTGTTAGAAATGAATATAAGTATTCAAGAAAAAGTTAGAGTCCGTTACTTGAAAATAATTTTCGAAAAGATAATAATGAAATTTATACAATCTTGTTTCACTACCTTATTGGTCGTACTTTATTGTTTCGGGTGCATTACCAATTCGTTTTCACAATCATCACTTTTCAGTTTTGAAAAATATGTTAATGCTGATGGTGACACGTTGAACTACAGACAATTGATTTCCGATTATGATACAATATCTAAATATCCTCTGGTAATATTTTTGCATGGTTCCGGGGAAAGAGGTGACGATAACGAATCCCAGTTAAAATGGGGAGTCTTGAATTTTGCCAGCGATCGAAATATGAAAATCCATCGTCCTATAGTCATTGCACCTCAATGCCCAAAAAATAAGATCTGGGCAAATTTTTCTTTTGATAATGGGTCACTTCAGCATAACTCTACTGAACCCATGAAACTATTAAGAGAATTAGTTGATCAGATCATACTAGAACTACCCGTAGATACTAACAGAATATATATAACCGGTCTTTCCATGGGAGGATTTGGCACATTTGATGCAATTTCAAGATACCCGAATTTGTTTGCAGCGGCAGTACCCGTTTGTGGTGGAGGAGATGTTTCAAAGGCATCAGAAATTGCCCATATTCCTATTTGGATTTTTCATGGAGCTCTTGATGAGGCGGTTAGTCCGGTACATTCGCTAAATATGGTTAGTGCCTTATCAGAAGCTGGAGCTCATCCCGGATTTACTTTATATCCTGAAACGGGCCATTTTTCGTGGGTCCCTGCTTATAGTGACACAATGATGATGGACTGGTTATTCAGACAACGCAAAAAGCATTGAATGCCACGTAATGGAAAGGAACATCAAAGAATACAGAAAAGGACCAATAGGAGCATTGATCGACGAATATGCAAGAGCCACAGCGGATCTGAAACGTATAATATTAACGGTGAATAACGATGACTTTAAAAAAGTGGTTGACCATGAAACCAAAGATGAAGACTGCCGGTCTATACGCTCCATCATGAACCATGTAGTTAGAGCTGGATATGGTTACTCCAATTATATTCGTAAGCAATTCAGCAATGAATTGGAAGAGAGAAAAGAAAATTACAAATTCGAGTCAGCAAAAGAAGCTTGCGATCAACTTGACCTTATGCTATTGTATTCTAACGAGACCTTGGAAAATAAAATGGAAATAACCGAAGATGAAATATCCTCGAACAAAATACTTACAAGCTGGGGACAGGTGTATGATATCGAACAGTTACTCGAACATGCCATTGTTCATATATTAAGGCATAGAAGGCAGATCGAAAGATTTATAACGAAAATGAAGTAAGCTATGAAAGGTGTAATTCACCATATCGAGATATATGTAAGCGATCTAAACAGGTCCACCGAATTCTGGAATTGGTTGCTTACTGAATTAGGTTACAAGAAATTTCAGCAGTGGGATCAAGGCATCAGCTATAAACTGAATGAGTCTTACATCGTATTCGTCCAAACAGAAGACCAACATCTCGATATTCCTTACCATAGAAAAAGAACCGGCTTAAATCATATGGCATTCCATGTAAATTCACGTGAAATGGTCGATGAGTTTACCGAAAAACTAAAGGCAAGGAATATAAAAATCCTCTATGCCGATAAACATCCATATGCCGGAGGCGAAAATTACTATGCTGTTTTTTTTGAAGATCCGGATAGGATAAAGGTTGAATTGGTCTCTGATCGTTGAACAAGAAATTGGCATGTTTGTTTTACTTCTTATTCAGGCTCCCCTTGAAACATTTTAACAAAAATTCTAGATATTTGCAGCGATTGAAATAAAAAACACATTGAATGACCTCAAAGTACTTCTTTTTACTAATTTTCTTTTTCAGCGCAAATACCCTCATAGCCCAACATGATCATACTGATCATCATGACCAAGAGCATCACGACCATTCCAACCATATGCACGACCACAAAAACGAAATTGGAATCGCCAATGCTCCGGTTTACTTTGTGAAAGAAAAGGAAATCGCTTACGGACTGCACTTCCATTATGTTAGAACAATTAGAGAAAGCAGATTCGGTATTGGGCTTGGATATGAAAGAATTTTTGACGAGCATAAACACAATACAATTACGTTGGTAAGTAGCTACCGGCCTTTAGACAGATTTGCTGTTCAGCTCTCTCCGGGAATCACTTTTGAAGATAATGAACCACATGTCAATTTTGCGTACATGTGGAGACTTCTTATGAGTTTGAAATAAGCGACTTTCACATCGGACCTGTTCTCGAGTTTGCTTACGATCCTGAAGATTTCCATATCAGTTTAGGTCTGCACATTGGTTACGGATTTTAGAAAGCATGGCTTAAACTAATTTTATACCTATAAAATAATTTCAGCTTAAATTTGTTATAATAGTAGATGAAGAAACGATTTCTGATAATATGCTCAGTTGTAGTGGTAATACTGTTATTTCCGCTGATCGCTTCACAATTCACTGATGAGGTTAATTGGACATCTTTCGACTACTTGATCGCAGCTTTCCTATTGTTCTCTACAGGTTTAACTTTAAATTTTATTCTGAAAAAAGTAAGAAATGTAAAGCACCGAATTCTCTTATCTGTAGTGCTTATTGTTGGTCTACTATTGATATGGGCAGAATTAGCTGTAGGAATATTTGGGACACCTTTAGCTGGAAACTAATACCTACTTCTCAAATTCTGCGATGATCCCTTTGTAAAATCTTTTTGGAAGAAAATCCATCAGGTATGGATCAAGTAAGCCGAGTTTTAAAACATAAGATCTTGCCGCAGAGTATTCATTATCCTTTGCACCTCCTCCGATTCCACCCGCTTTTGTTCGATCGACTTTCTCCGGTTTAAAAATTTTCTTAATGCTCCTTAACATCCCTTGTACCGAAAAGTACCGATACAATCTTTTCTTATTCATTCTCATTCCCGACTCCGCAAACATGGCTTCCCATTCTTCCTCGGTGTTAGAAAATGTAGTAAAGTACTCGCTCCTGCAGCTCTCCATTATAAAGATCTTTCCACCCGGTTTTAATATTCTGGAGAGTTCTTTAATGATCTTCTTTTGGTCTTCCTGGGGATTATGATGCAAGACAGTAATGCTCACTATATAATCGAAGTGATTGTCATCATATTTTAGTCTGTCTCCCGGATTATATTCACTAAAATCAATATCAGGATATTTCTCCTTGACGATTTCCAACATCTCTTTCGATATATCTACTCCGCTGTATTTTAGTCCGAATTGCCTGAAAAAAGGAACCCATCTCCCAACGCCACATCCTAACTCAAGGATCTCTTTACCCGCAAAAGATTCATTTTTAATAAAGTTCGAAAGGATCCTCGACTGGACCCTATCCATGATCTGATTTCTGATACCTTTCACATCTCTTGTACAGACAGCATGAAGGTCATCTTTAGCTTCCTTTGCACGTTCTGTCCAATATTCCTTTGCGTTATACTCCTTCCCAGAGAAATGTTTGTCTACCTTCTGATCCATTTTTCGATTTATGTTCTGTTCAAAATAATACTTTCTTTCCTGATTCTCAAGAAGTAGCTTAGTAAGATATCAGGCTATAAGAATACTCGTTCACTTTCTCTTCTAACTCTTCTTTAATTCTGACGGCTTTTTTCTTGCTGAATAGACCTTTGCTGTATTTTTCCCACTTTTCGAAGTATTTCTTGTTGACGTTGGTTCTAACTTCTATTTCCTCCGGAAAGACAAGATCTGTTCCTAGAAACTCACCAATTTTCGAGATTGTTTCTTTTGGCTGGGAGACGAAGTCCTCATACCTTATCGTCATTTGGTTCTTAAGATGACCCTTGTCTTTTTCAAAAATTCCATAACAGGTTAACCAGTGCTCTATCAAAGATTGAATACTGGTTTTTGACCATTTCCTGGTCGCAAAAGCAACGGCGATTGGGTGCCTTTGAATTGTTATGAAATAGGAGTCAGGAAATATAGTTTGCAGATACCTCGATCTGATCAGATTTGGTGGAGATTTCTCAAGAAGATACGTCTTGCTTAAATCCCAGTATTCGCCCCATTCTTCTTTTAGCCTGTTGTTATTCTCCGGAGTTAAAAGTGATGAATGCTCATTTAAATATGCGTCTTGATCAAAACCGAATTTACCTGGTCCTCCATAAAAATATGCAGGTTTGAAAACTGTCTGAACATGCTGACCTTCATCTTCGGGCTTTCCGGTATCCCTGAAACCACTGAAATCATCCTGCTCTCGCAGTATTTGAAACATTAAAGAAGTTCCGCTGCGATGCAGACCAGATACAAAAACATACTTATGTTGATCCATTAAAGGTCGAATTGTATTCCTTGTGCTAATGGCAACTCATCTCCATAATTAACAGTATTAGTTTGACGACGCATGTAGACCTTCCAGGCATCGGAACCCGATTCCCTACCCCCACCGGTTTCCTTCTCTCCTCCAAATGCACCACCAATTTCAGCGCCCGACGTACCTATATTGACATTTGCAATTCCACAATCTGAGCCTGCTGCAGATAAAAATCGCTCCATCTCTCTCATATTTGTTGTCATAATAGCTGAGGACAATCCTTGAACTACTCCATTTTGCATTTCGATTGCCTCTTCCAAAGTAGAATACTTCATCAAATAAAGAATAGGTGCAAAGGTTTCATCCTGAACAATCTGAAGATCATTCGTTACCTCAGCGATCGCCGGTTTTACATAACATCCTGACTCATATCCTTCTCCTTCTTCTACACCACCCTCAACAAGTATCATCCCACCCTGCTCCTTTACAGCTTCCAATGCAGCTGAATATATCTTCACAGCATCTATATCGATCAATGGACCAACATGATTATTTTCATCGAGTGGATTACCTATCTTAAGTTGTCCATAAGCGCTAACAAGTGCCTCCTTTACTTTATCGTATATACTTTCGTGAATGATCAATCTTCTTGTAGAAGTACAACGCTGACCACAAGTTCCGACTGCACCAAATACAGTTCCTACTAAAGTCATATCAAGGTCGGCTTCAGGAGTGACAATGATCGCATTGTTTCCTCCAAGCTCGAGCAAACTCTTTCCAAGTCTGCTTCCAACTGCTGCAGCTACTTTTTTCCCCATGCGTATAGAACCCGTCGCCGAAATCAAAGGCACCCTTTTATCTCCAGTTAGTAGTTCGCCAACTTTATAATCTCCATTCACTATGCAACTCACACCTTCCGGTACATCATTCTCTTTGAATACTTTATTGACAATATTTTGGCAAGCAACTGAGCACAAAGGTGTTTTTTCTGAAGGCTTCCAAATACAAACATCACCACAAACCCATGCAAGCATTGAGTTCCAAGACCATACTGCAACCGGAAAATTAAATGCTGAAATGACTCCAACCACTCCAAGTGGATGCCATTGCTCAAACATTCTGTGATTTGGTCTTTCTGACTGGATCGTTAAGCCATATAATTGTCTTGACAACCCAACTGCAAAATCGCAGATATCGATCATCTCCTGAACTTCACCATATCCTTCTTGTAAACTCTTACCCATTTCATATGAAACCAACCTACCTAACGCCTCTTTCTTAGCCCTAAGTTCATTACCTATCTGGCGAACCACTTCACCTCTTTTAGGCGCAGGCCACGTTCTCCATGTCTTGAATGCTTCAAGAGACTTGCCGACAAGATTTTCGTATTCTCCCTCAGAAGCAACCGAGACTTTGCCTATCAACTGACCATCTACAGGTGAAAAAGACTCTAACATGCCTCCTTCTCCCTTAAACCAGTTTGCTCCGGTTGATACTCCAGAATTCTCACGCTCTATTCCTAGCTCTTTCAAGAAATTCAGATCTATTTTTTGCATTGATTCAATCATGTTAATGGTAATTTTTGCTGCAAAATTAAGTAATTCATTATAGATTGGATACGAGTTTAAAAATCCGAGGTTGACATAAATTTCTACATCTTAAATTTATACATGAACGATCACGACAATACGATTTAAAATTGTCTTCATTTAACAATTCAGAAGCCAGATAAACCAATAAAAGTGATACCGGACCTATGATTCTCAAGGAGGAGAATAAGCATATCATCAATATTGATTAAACTTATGAGAAAACTAATACTATACTCAGCAGTCAGCCTTGACAATTATATAGCCAGACCTAACGGAAAGGTCGATTGGCTGGAAGATCCGGACTATGTCAAGCCCAAAGAAGATTATGGATATCACAAATTTTATGAAACAATAGATACTACCCTTATGGGAAACGGAACATATAAAATATTAGAAGATTTTGATGTTCCATTTCCTTATCCTGACAAAACTAACTACGTTTTTAGCAGATCTAAAGAAAATGAGGATACGGAGTTCATTAAGTACATTTATGGAGACATTATTGGATTTACACAACAACTCAAAGAAACAGCTGGCAAAGACATCTGGTTAATAGGAGGTGGGCAGATCAATAGCGAATTATTAAATCATGATCTAATAGACCGGATCATACTTACCACTTTTCCCATAGTCCTTGGGAAAGGGATCCCATTGTTTAATGGAGAAGTTAAAGAAAGCAAATTCGAGCTTGTCGAAAGCCAACATTTCGATTATGGACTTCTGCAACTTACCTTCGACAAGAAGCAATAATCACCCTTAAGTTTAATTAATATTACGTATCTTGCGTTACGTACTTTACGTTACGTACTTTACGCAACCATGAGAAAATTAAAAAACCCATTCCTGCTAACCGGTTTCTACGGTGTCAAGTACTTCTGTAACAGGAAAAAAGAGCTTAAAGAACTGGAGTCATGCATATCCAATGAGAGAAACATTGTCTTGTACTCATGGAGAAGGATGGGTAAAACAGCCCTGATAAAGTACTTCCTCAGTAAGCAGAAAAGAAGTAAAAAAGCTGAATACATTTATGTTGATTTACTTGGAAGTAGAAACATGAAGTCTGCCGTACAGTTGATCGCTCAAGCTGTATATGAGGAGTTTGGTAAAACATCTTCTGGTTTATCTGCTTCTTTAAAGAGACTTTTAGGTGTTATTGGTGTTGGCCTTAGTTTTGACCCGGTCTCCGGAACGCCCACTTTACAGCTATCATACAAACAGCCATCAGATGCAAAAAAATCACTAAACGCAATTGGAGAGTTCCTAAGAGATAGAAAAAAAACTATTGTTGTAGCACTAGATGAGTTTCAGCAGGTCGCCGAATTTGAAGATGAAAACGGTGAAGCACTATTCAGAACCTGGGTTCAGGACTTTCCATCGATCCGATTTATTTTTAGTGGAAGCCACAGGCACATGATGGTATCAATGTTTACAGAAAAAAACAGACCCTTTTACCACAGTTCCCGCCTTATTCCCCTAAATCCCATCGAAAAGAATGATTATAAAAAATTTATACTGAAGCACTTTAACGATGCTGATAAATCAATACAAGAAAGTGAGATCGACAATATTTATGGATGGAGCAGACAACAAACCTATTGTATTCAATTAGTCTGCAACAGGCTCTTTGGAATGTTTGATAAGGTAAATCCGGCTGACCTTAAGAAGGTCTTTAATGATCTCATACAAGAAGAAGCTCCTTTGTTCGCATCATACTCAAAACTTCTTTCATCAACCCAATGGAATGTATTGCGTGCAGTGGCGAGTGAAGAACCGCTCACCAGCTACTTGTCTGCGGATTTTATCCGAAAATATGATCTCGGTGCAACAAGCTCGGTTAGCACCGCTCTAAATGCACTCATGAAAAAAGAGATCGTTATTGAAGACAACGGCAATTATCTGGTTCACGACGTACTGTTAGCACGATGGCTTCAATCACTACAGTAACCTAATTCTTTCGTATATAGATAAGAGGTACAAGAAATATCACAGCTAAAAAACAAAGTAGGTATCCAGAAATAATAAATAAACCAAGTCTGCTGTTGCTGGGTATTGCAGAAAATAACAGAAATCCAAATGCTATTGCTACGATCACTGAGTCTAAAACAAAGGCTGGACCTATTTCTTTAATGGCCTTTAAAATGCGACTCTCTTCGGAGTCAAAAGATATCGCCTTCATGCTCTCTATCCAGTGAATTGAAAAATCAACGCCAATTCCTATAATGATGCTGGCAAACATTGATGTCGCAACACCGAGTGGGATCCCGAACGCACCCATCATAGCAAAAAGTCCCACAATAGCTATCACTGGTGGCAGGATCGCTACACTAGCCAATCGTAACGATCTGTAAAAGATCATCGTGAGTAGAAATACAAGAGCTATGGAAATGATCAAAGACCTAAGCTGAGTATCTACTATACTTGTGATCATAGACTGACTCGTTGCTACATCTCCTCCTATCTCTAGATCTATTTGATGCTTTTCTGAATACTCCTCGATCCTGCTCATCAAACCCGAAACCTTAAGGTAATCCGGTTCCCTCAAAAATATCCGGATCAATGCCTCTGAAGAATTTTGATTAACCTGTTCAGATAACAAACGCTCTCCAAGTACCATACCGTAATATTGCAGCACTTCTAAATTTTCTGACTCATTCCCCCACTTGCCTGTTTTACCATAGAGTTTTCCATACAGGTATTCAATTTGATCTGTAAACCGATAAACCCCACCTTCACCGCTCTGAACTAAAGTCTCTAAATAACTCTCCAACTCTTCAAGTTTATTCAATACACCGGGATTTTCGATCCGATCATCTAGTTTCACTTTTACCAGAAGCTGATGTGTTCCATAAAAGTTTTTATTTACTATATCGACATCCTTACGAATCTCACTATTCTTCGAAAACCCGCTTTGCCAGCTGTCCCATACTTCAACCTTAGTTGTAAGCCAAGCTGAACATATCATGTAAATAGCCATGATCAGCAATGATTGCTTTTTATGGTCGAATACCCACTGCACACCTTGTGAAAGGAAAGATGGGTTTTCAAGTCCACTTATCATTGCCTTTTTTGTAAAACGTTCTTTTGGTATCCAGCTTAATAACGAAGGGATAACAAGCAAGGTCCACAGCATACAAAAGAGTATTCCAACAGCAGTAAAAATCCCGAAATACTTCACTGCCAGGATAGGTGAGAAAACAAAAGCAGAGAATCCTATAGATGTAGTAACAGAAGTCAGGATCACACGCCGGGACATGATCTTGAATGTCATCGATATCAACTCCTCTCTATCAGATTCCGGATGCTCTTTGATGAGCCGACTATAGCAATTGAGCACATGGACCTCATCGGATATACCAATTGCTGTTAAGATCACAGGAATAATAATAATTGTGATATAGATCGGAATCCCTAGTATGCCCATAAGTCCAAATACAAATATTAAGCAAGCGCCAACTTCTGAAAGTGGCAAAAGAACTGCCGGAAAACTTCGGTATCGGAGAAAGAAGATGATAGCCATGAAAAGGATGCTAAGCGGAATCAGCTTACTTAGATCTTTCAATATATAACCACCCAACGCTGTTTCTGCAACGGGATTACCACTAACAAACAGAACATGAAGGTCATCACGTTCCTCTTTCAACAGCTTTTTCACGTTATCGATCACCTCAGTTGCCTCTGCTCTGTTATTCAGATCTGCAAAAATAATTGTCGCTGTAGGAGCCCATGTCTCCGGGCCATTTCCAAAGTTGCCATCCAGTGAAATGAGAAATCCACGTAAAAAATCAATCTCATAAGTGATCCTTTTGAGCTTGAGAAAGTCATCAAGCAGTATATTGAAATTTATGAAATGTGGGTACTTGTTAAAATCCCGTTGTTTTGGCTTTGGCTGTAGTGTTGTGAGACTCAGTACTTTCTCCGGATTAATACCGTTTACTTCCCTTAACTTATTACTTAGTCGATTAACAAGAAGGAAAGTGTAGTCATTAAAGATTCCATCTTTATGTCTGCTTTGTACGACCACCATCAGCTTATCCGATGTGCCAAATTTTAGGCTGATATCCTTATCGATTTCTAAGCTGAAATCATTTTCAGATAGCAGTGCCCTGCCATCAGTTTTAAGTTTCAGATTAAAAATACCCATTGAAACACCACCTACTATTAGAACAGAAAGCAGCACAACAACGTATGGATAACGTAGCGAGAACATAAACAGTAAGATAATGAAAAGTGATAAAAGTGTATTCGATATCCACAATTGCAGCTGCGTTTTGCCTGCTATGTTTTCATATATTTACAACCATTAAAATTGAAGGATGAAAAACTGGATCTTAAATAACAGATACTTCACTCTGGCTGCACTGTTTTGCCTGGTTTTCCTTTTAGGAGCAAGCCTTGACAGTGGAATAAACGGTGATGACCGTTTCCATATTCCGCAAGGTGTATACAGTTTGAAGTGGTACACTTCCATGGGAGAAGACAAGTCATTCATGATAAGCAAGGACGAAGGTGGAGGTATGGTCGGTATTTCAACCTACGACTATGGTGTTTTGATCGAGTTGGTAAACAATGTTGTGAATAATATACTGGGGAATGATCCCTCAGAAGAGAGGTATCATACGGTAAGACATATGATCATTGCTATGTTTGGGTTTATTGGGATTTTATTCGCCGGTATGATCGGTAGGTTTCTTTTCAATTGGAAAGCCGGAGTTCTGTTTATGCTGCTCCTTACTTTCACTCCAAGATACCTGGGCCATGCAACCTTTAATCCAAAAGATCTTCCTTTTGCTGTCGGTTACATAGCTACCTTGTATTTCCTTATTAAATTCCTAAGCGAACTTAAAAATCCACGATGGATCACCGCGATCGGTTTTGCAGGATCTCTGGCAATAGCTCTTAGTGCCAGAATCGGTGGTCTTCTACTCATCGTCTATGCCTTCATGTTTACAGCTATTGCACTTTTTCTGGATAGATCAGACAGCGAAGTCAAATCCAAAAAAAAGGTGGCATCAAAAGGATTTGCATCAAAATATTTTATACCGATGAGAAACTTGGTTCTCATCTCCCTGGCCGGCTACTTTGGAGGACTACTGTTCTGGCCTTACGGACTGATGGATCCAATAAACAATCCACTTAGCGTTCTTCGTGGATGGACAAATTTCAGAACAACTATCAGTATATTGTTTGAAGGCAATATAATTTCAAGTGGAAGTGTCCCATGGAATTACATTCCGAAATATCTCATCATTACAACTCCAATAATTATTCTTCTCGGAAGTATACTTTCGATATGGCTTTTCTTTGATTTTATACGACAGAAAAAAACAATTAAAGCACTCGCTATATTCATTCTACACTTTACTGTTGCGTTCCCAATAATATATGTCATCTATAAAGAATCGGTTTTGTATGACGGTTTTCGGCATATGTTATTTACACTCCCACCTTTAGTTGTCCTTGGTGGAAGTGGATTGTACTTCCTCACAGAAAAATTCAAGAATCGATATATACAGATCGCTGTTATTGCAGTTGTAATAGCGGGAATGGCTAAGCCTGTTTTTCATATTGTAAGTAATCCAACTGTGGCTTATGTCTACTTCAATCAACTAATAGGAAATAATGAGGGTGCTTTTGGTTATTATGAAACTGACTATTGGGGGCTTTCTGTTAAAGACGCTGTAAGTTATCTTGAGGAAGAAGGTTTGCTTGAAGGTGGTACCGAAGAAGATCCGATCGTGATCTCTACGAATTTTGGTTACTCGTTATCAGTTTACGTTAAAGATCATCAGCCAAACGCTAAAAAACAGTATGTGCAGTTTAGAGCGAGATATGATAAGGATTGGGATTACGGGATCTTCGTTAACAGATTCATCGATGCCTCCCATCTTCGATCCGGTAAGTGGCCTTCATCACGTGCGATCCATACAATTGATGCTGGTGGTATTCCGGTCTGTGCTATTTATCAAAATCTGGATAAATGGCCAAGCAAAGGACAAGAGGCTCTAAATAATAAGAACTGGCAAGCTTCCATAACTAATTTTGAGAAAGAAGTGGAGTTGCATCCGGATAATGAAATTGCGTGGAACAGCCTTGGTACTGCCTATCAGAATACAAACAGAGCTCAGGACGCGATCAATGCCTATCAAAACGCACTCAAAATAAATCCGGAAGATCAAAGTGCCAGTTCACAGTTGGGAATGCTTTATGTGAACACCAACCAGATCAACAAAGCAAAACAGGTTTTCTTCGATCAGATAAAGCTTAATCCGATAAATGCAAATGCTTACTATTACCTGGCTGTAGTAGAATACAACGCTAATAATCTAAACGGAGCATTTACTTATGTTCAACAAGCCATAGAGATCAATCCTAATTTCAGGTCTGCTTATCAGCTGTTGGCAAATATTTACGAAGCGCTAGGGAATAAAGCTCAGGCGGATAATATAAGGAGACAGTTACGATAGATCAGCTAACTTTACTACCATCTGAAATACCATTTTTAGGTACGATAAAGTCCAAAGTATCTCCATGTTCAGCCATGAGGATCATACCTTGTGATAATACACCTCTGATCTTTCTGGGAGCAAGATTGGTAAGCACACTCACTTGCTGACCGGGAAGATCATCAATATTAAAATGCATTGCGATACCAGACACAATGGTTCTCACTTCAGTACCAAGATCAACTTTAAGTTTTAACAGCTTATCTGCTTTTTCAACTTTCTCTGCCTCTTTAATGGTTCCGATCCGAATGTCCATTTTTTGAAACTCATCAAAAGAGATTTCAGGAACTGTATTGGTAGCTGCATCTACTTCCAGGTTGTCTGTAACCAATTTTGCTTTTTGTTCTTCTATCATTGTTTCATCCATTTTTTCGAACAAGAGTTCTGCTTTATTAATGCGATGACCGTTCTTAACAATGGAGTTTGAACCAACATTCGACCATTTTAATATATCGCTATCAAGGTTCATGATCTCTATCATTTTCTCTGAAGTAAAAGGCATGAATGGCCGAATGAGTATGGTAATATTTGCTATAATTTGAGCGCATGCCATCAGGATGTCAGCAGTTTCTTCTTCATTTACTTTGATGCGTTTCCAAGGCTCTTCATCAGTAAGATATTTGTTTGCCGCGCGGGCTACATTCATGACTTCATTCAGCGCTTCTCTGAATCTGTATTGTTCAAGAGAGTTTTCTACTTTGCTTGCAAAGCCATCTTTACCAAATTCCAAATCTATCTTTCCCCAATCTACCCGATTGCTTTCACCATTAAGTACACCATCAAAATATTTATGCGTTAGCACTGCTACTCTGTTTACCAGATTTCCGAGGATTGCCACCAATTCATTATTGTTCTTAGCCAGGAAATCATCCCAGGTAAATTCGCTGTCTTTAGTTTCCGGCATATTGGCACATAGCATATACCTGAGCACATCGATCTTATCGGGAAAGTCGTCGATAAATTCATGTACCCAAACAGCATAGTTTCTCGAAGTGGAGATCTTGTTTCCCTCCAGGTTCATGAATTCGTTTGCGGGCACATTGGCCGGCAAGATATAATCACCATGAGTTTTTAGTATTGCAGGAAAAATGATGCAATGAAAAACGATATTATCTTTCCCGATAAAATGAAGCAGTTTACTTTCTTCATCCTGCCAATAGAGCTTCCAGTCTTTTGCATTGTCTGCAGCCCATTGTTTTGTAGCTGAAATATATCCAATAGGAGCATCCAGCCAAACATAAAGAACTTTGCCTTCTGCACCTTCTAAAGGGACATTAACTCCCCAACTAAGATCTCTGGTAACGGAACGCTCGTGTAACCCATCATTTAACCAAGACAAACATTGACCGAGAACATTCTTTTTCCATTCCGCAGGGTCATGTTGTTCAACTCCATCAATTTTACCGGTTTCAAGCCATTCCCGAAGCCATTTTTCATGTTGCTGAAGCGGAAGGTACCAATGTTTCGTTTCTCGCAAAACAGGTGGTTTTTCGGATAGCGTGGAAAGGGGATTGATCAGGTCAAGCGGACTAAGTGACCTGCCACATTTTTCACACTGGTCACCGTAAGCATCGGGATTTGCGCAATTTGGACACTCCCCTTTTATGTATCTATCAGCCAAAAATTGCTCATACTCCTCATCATAATATTGCTTTGATGTTTTCTCTTCGAAAACTCCTTTTTCATAAAGCTTTAAGAAGTAGTCGCTGGCTGTTTCATGATGCAGCTCTGATGAGGTTCGATGAAAAATATCAAAGTCGATCCCGAGATCAACAAAGGCTTTTTTATTTATCGTATGATATGTATCCACTATTTCCTGTGGACTTCTCCCTTCCTTTTTCGCCTGTATAGTTATCGCTGCACCATTTTCATCGGATCCACAAATGAACACCACATCCTTTTCCTTCAGTTTCAAATAGCGAACAAAGATATCTGCAGGCAGGTATGCACCAGCAATATGCCCCACATGTAAAGGGCCATTAGCATATGGCAAAGCCGATGTGATCGTATATCTTTTATAATTTTTCATCAGGTGGCAAAGATAGCTATGAATTATGTATGAAGTGAAAGGCGAGACTCAAAAGATATCCAATTCATCAAAATGATTAATTTAACAGCCAAAGTGAGTTTTGCATGCTAAATAAATCCATCCGAAAACCTCCTTCATTAAAAAAAGGAGACACTATAGGTATACTCAGTACAGCCAGAAAAATAAGCAAAGAAGAATTGAGTAACTGCATCAACTTCCTAGAGAGTTTCGGTTTCAATATTCAAACGGGTAAAACGATCGGGGCTGAATTTCATCAATTTGCCGGAGATGACACGTGCAGAACTGAAGATCTTCAAGCTATGTTAAATGACGATGGAATTAATGCCATTCTGTGCGCAAGAGGTGGCTACGGAACAGTGAGGATCATCGACTCGATCGATTACAGCAAATTCGTTAAAAACCCTAAATGGATTGCCGGGTATAGCGATGTTACAGCGTTGCATATGATGGTAAACACTAAACTAGCGGTGCAAAGCCTTCACTCACCGATGCCATTAGGATTTGAAGAACTTACAGAACAATCGAAAAAATCTCTGGTCGATGCACTTTTTGGTCACCCATTAAATTATACCATTCCATCGCACCCATTAAATAAAGGCGGAGAAGATACATCTGTGCTTTTCGGAGGTAATTTATCTGTTTTATATTCTTTGACCGGAAGTACAAACGGAGGTGTCCCAACAGGAAGTTTTTTGTTTATTGAAGATCTCGATGAATACCTCTATCACATCGACAGAATGATGATGAATTTTAGAAGATCTGGAAAATTAAATATGTTAAAAGGGTTAGTCATTGGTGGTATGACCGATATGAACGATAATACAATCCCTTATGGAATGGATGCAGTTGAAATTATAATATCTCATGTGAAAGACAAGCCTATTCCAGTATGTTTTGGTTTCCCAGCCGGGCACATAAAAGATAACAGAACGTTAGTTCTTGGAAAAGAATACCGCTTTAAGGTAGATTCAGCAACCGTTGAATTGAAAGCTGTCGATTAGCTTGCTAATCGGCCAATATCGTCCGCAGACAAGACCTCATGGAATGCTAAAACCGGATCGATAGCTTTCCAGACAGTACTCTGGAGGGCAAATCCTTTAAAGCCAAGATCGTAAACGCGGTTGATGTTATCAGCATTGATGCCTCCAACCGCATAAACCTCCGTAAACTCATTTTTCAATACCTTTCGAAGCTCAGATTCTTCGAAAGCAAACAAGGTATCACTTCGGTAACTCGTATTGAAAAGTGGACCGAGGAATACTTTATCGAAATTGTAAAATTTATAGAATTTATCAAGATTAGAGGTAGTTGTGGAGATCTGCACGTTACCCTTCATAAAACGGTAATACACTCGTTTCCACTGAAACGACCATTTTCTTCTTTTAGTTGGACTTACATGAATGCCTCGTAAGTTGAATTTTAAAACAAGGTCGAAATGACTATGCAATACGATCTTATTCCAATTCTTAAAATCAATTTGCTGAATAAACTTAGTCATTTCAGATTTCGAATACCCCGGTTTTCTGATGTGCAATTCATCTAAACCTACCTCAAACAACTCATTGATCTTTTCGATCTCTCCCTTCAAATAGTAGGGGTTTGTGTAAACTACTTTAATCATCCATCATCAATTTTGACATCAAATTCACAATTACTCTTTTCTTTATACCATACAATTGATAATTTGTTTCATATTTGCGTGTCTATCACATGGATTTTTTTAGACATATAGTATCTGACTTTCAGTCTTTTACCATTCTTGAGATCATAGCTGTTGTTTTTGCTCTTATCTATGTTATTCTTGCGTGGAAAGAGAAGATCGCATGTTGGGTTTTCGGGATCATAAGCTCGTTTATCTTCATGTATATCTCTTTCAAAGTCAATTACAAATTAGAAGCTTTCCTATATTTGTTCTATGTGCTAATGGGATTTTATGGTTGGTATGAATGGGCCAAAGGGCTAAAAAAAGTCGAAGAAAAAGCTGTTATTTCCACCTGGAACAGCAAAAAGCATTTACTAATACTGATATTCGGTTTAATCTCATGTATTATACTGGCTTATATATTCGATAAGTATTTAAACTCATCACTACCATATCTTGATGCGGTTACGACAGTATTTGCAATTATTGCAACCTGGATGACCACTAGAAAAATTCTGGAAAACTGGATTTATTGGATTATTATTGACGTGCTTTCTATATATCTTTACTTACATAAGGATCTGTATTTCGCATCAGCGCTCTATATAATTTATGTTTTTATAGCTGCTGCCGGATATTATACCTGGCTTAACTCTTACAACCGATCGAAAGAATTATTAAAATAGCAATAACAGGACCCGAATCCAGCGGGAAAACCAAGTTAGCCGAAAAACTTGCCAATCATTATCAGACCTTTTATTTACCTGAGTATGCTCGGTCATATTTGGAAGAAAAAAAAGGAAGTTACACCTATTCGGATATAGAACATATCATTGAACATCATTTTAAGAATGAAAGCCACTTATTAGATCTTGCCAATTATTACCTGTTTTATGATACCGAGTGGATCAATTTTAAACTTTGGCTCTCCATAAAATATGATAAGAGGCTCACAATTGTAGATGAAGCCATCGAAAAGAAGCCATTTGATTTCTACCTGCTTACATATCCTGATCTTGTCTGGAAAGAGGATTCACTTCGTGAAATGCCCGACAAGCTTTCCAGGATCTCACATTTTGAAAGGTTTTTTACGGAAATCCAAAAAACCGGTATACCATATGCAATTATCAAAGGTTCGGGTGATGACAGGTTAAATAACGCAATCGATGCTATCGAAGAACAATTCGGCTAAAATCTCTACGCTGTCTTAAACCTTTTTAGTTAGATTTGCCTCATTATTCAACTTTAGGGGGTGTTCTGCCTATATATGCAGATCTGAGATCATACCCATTGAACCTGTGCAGGGTAATTCCTGATAGGGATGTAAAGTTTAGATACTTTCCATTCGATGTAGTATATCCTCCCTTCCAAACTTAATGTGATGAAAATTCTTTTATTCGGAATGTTGATTTTCGCTTCTGCATTGAGCAGTGCTCAAAATTTTACTTTAAAGGGAAAAGTTGTAGATACTGAAAACAATCTTCCGCTGGAAGGCGCAACTGTATTGTTAATGAATTCACAAAAAGCTGCAGTTTCCGATACCAAAGGTAATTTTAGAATTAGTAACCTGAATTCCGGCAAAATTGAACTTAGAGCAAGTTTTATAGGCTATCAGAGCGAAGTGAAAATTATTGACCTCTATCAGGATATGGAAGTTTTATTTACCCTGAATGTTAAAGCTGTTCTTACGGATGAGGTCATTGTGTCTTCAACAAGAGTTGAGTCCGGGAATCCAACCACTTTCTCAAATGTAACTCAAGAGGAGATTGCAGTGAAAAATAATGGAAAAGATCTACCTTTTCTGCTCGATGAAATACCTTCTGCAGTTGTCACATCAGATGCCGGTGCCGGCGTTGGTTACACAGGCTTAAGATTAAGAGGAAGTGATCCGTCGAGAATAAATGTCACTATAAACGGGATCCCTCTCAACGATGCAGAATCTCAAACTGTTTTCTGGGTAAACATGCCAGATTTCGCGAGTTCTGTGCAAAGTATTCAGGTCCAGCGAGGAATTGGAACTTCGACAAATGGAGCAGGAGCTTTTGGCGGTTCAGTAAACATCAAAACAAGCGGGTTGAATAAAGATGCTTACGCTGAAATCGACGAGGGATTTGGCTCTTTTAATACTTTTCGGCATAGCCTCACTTTTGGTACCGGTTTGATCAAGAATAGATTCTCATTGGATGGAAGACTTTCAAAAATCAAATCTGACGGCTACATTGACCGGGCATCCTCAGATCTGCAATCTCTGTTTATCTCCGGAACTTTTTACGATGACAATACCATAATTAAAGGAAATATCATGCTGGGTAAAGAGGTCACATATCAAGCATGGTACGGCGTTTTTGAAGGTGACCTTGCTACAAACAGAACATTCAACCTGGCAGGCACAGATTTTTATGCGAAAGCAATTCCATACAACAATGAAGTAGATAATTACAGACAAGATCATTATCAGCTCCTATTTTCTCAAGTCCTAAGCGAAGTGATAAATCTTAATATTGGATTTCATTATACCCGTGGAATGGGATATTTCGAACAATATAAAGTGGGTCAATTCCTGCCTTCATATAACATATCCCCGCCTGTTGTTGGGAGTGATACTGTTTTTACTTCAGACCTTATTCGTCAGCGCTGGCTTGATAATGATTTCTATGGAAGTACTTTTTCTTTTGAAGTTGAAAAAGGAGCGATCTCTTTGACTATGGGTGGAGCTTGGAACAGATATGTGGGCGATCATTTTGGAGAGGTGATCTGGGCAGAGTATTCCGGAAACAGCGAGATCGGTCATAGATTTTATGATAATACCGGCACAAAAAGAGACTTTAACATATATGGAAAGGCATCCTATAGTCCTGCTGTTGGATTCGGAGTTTTTGCAGATATGCAGATCAGAAGTTTAAATTACGAAGTTGAAGGAATTGATATTGGAAATCGAGTTTTGAGTACAGAAAATAAATACTTCTTTTTTAATCCGAAGCTAGGCATGAGATATGTATTTGATACGGATCAATCAGTATACACCTCAATAGCACTTGCAAATCGCGAACCTGTTCGAAATGATATTATCGATGCTCCTTCAGGTCAGAATATAAAACCGGAAAAGATGATAGATATTGAAGCTGGCTACCGTTATGATAGAAATGGATTAAAACTCCAACCGAATGTATATGCAATGATCTATAAAGATCAGCTTGTACTAACCGGTCAGTTGAATGATGTTGGAACTGCGATCAGAACTAACGTAGATAAAAGTTACAGAATTGGAATCGAAGCACTCGCCAGCTATGCCGTTTCTGATAAACTTTCGTTTCGGGCAAATCTAACTTACAGCAGTAATAAGATAATTGCTTTTCAGGAAGTGATTAACACTTTTGACGATAATTATGTTGCTGTTGATTCACTTGCTATCATCAATAAATATGAGAATACCGATATCTCCTTTTCACCTTCCATTATTGGTGCTTTTGGTATCCATATTGAAGCAATTCCAAATCTGTTCTTTGATCTTACAGGGAAGTATGTTGGGAAACAATTTTTAGATAACACATCACAGGATAGCAGATCTCTAGACCCATACTTCACAAACGATCTGTACATTAAATATGTAATAGAGGGTAAATATTTTGAGGAATTAGGCCTAAAACTAGCCTTCCACAATTTATTCGATGTCAAATATGAATCCAACGGCTATACATTTAGCGAGAGGTATGTATCTACAGATATAAATCAAAACATGGTGCTATCCGGACCTTTTACCTATAATTATTACTATCCACAAGCTGGATTTCATATCATGGCGGGAATATCGCTTAGATTTTAAAGTTTAGCCGTAAGTGGGTTTCTAACACCATCATAATCAGTAAGTATAGCTTTAACTGACCCAACTGAAATTGGTGTTTCTATCAAAATTGGAAGACGGTTGGCATCATCAGTTACATAAACAAGCATGGACTCATTCTCATCAAATATTCTTCCTTTTATAAGTACTGGTGAAACTTTGATACAACGGAACTTACCTAAATTTGTCTTTACAATTTCTTTACCGAGATATCGAATATGGAGGTCATGAAATTTATTGTCGATAAATACACGCAAAGGGATAGTATCTCCAACTGATGAAGCATCCAGATTAAGGGTTCGTAAATAATATATAGATGAGAGGACATCGTGAGTACAGTCTTTCAGATCGAAAGTATCAGTCCCATAGGGAGTTTTGTAGTCTTCAGATTCTGAAATGATCTGATTCTTATCCCAGTTAAACTCATAATTATTGAAGATCTCATAACCACCTTCATTCACATCTCTGATGAATTTCCTCGGTTTTAAAGAGTATGGATCCATATATGTCTCATACGAATCGCGCACTTTAAAGAACAAATCGTATTTACGCATCGTTTTACCAGTTGCTTTGGAGTAGAGATATTTCTTACCATTTAGATAGGCTTCCCTAAGATCGAACTCAACCTCTCCAGCTCCGATCCATACTGCTTTCCAATTATAATATACTTTAAACTTAAGTTCTTCGCCGCTTTTGAAAACATAGTTTTCTGAGCTGCAATCATAAAGAGTAGTGCTCATTAAAGCAAATGATACAGTGATCAAAGTAACAAGAGAAAAAAATCTATACTTCATTTTCAAACAATTTAGTTTTCAGTATTATTCCATAGCCAATAATAGCAGGAATCGCCAGATTAATAAGCCAAATTGTAAATGTTGCCAATGTTATACCCATCAGGTTTGTACTGAATGGTTCAAAAAGGTAGTAAGCAAGATTTTGCCTAATTCCCATATCGATCAAAGAGATCGAAGGTGATATTGATTGGAACAGATACATTGTACTTACAGTGATTCCTTTCTTCCAGTTTGCAACTTCAATGCCAAAAATGTGAAGCAGAAGAATAAATTGACCGGTATACACTAAGTATCTGAATAATGAGAGTATAAAAATATTAAAATAGAGTCTTGGTTTCCAGGAGAATACGACACTAATTAACTCCTTAAATCTTTTTTGTTTTCGTAAAGGAAACCATTTTTTCCAGCTGATTAAAATAATTAGAGAAATTACAGCGGTTATGATCAGACTTGCAATAACCAAGTTATTGGATATCATAGAGTTATCGTTAACTTGGAGATAAATAAGCAAAGAAGTGCTGCCTAGAACAAGCGTAACGAACAATTGAAAAAAGCTACCGATAAAAGACAAACCTATAGCTTTAAAAATATTTTCACGCTTCACGAATAGCAATCTTCCACCAAACTCCCCAACCCGGTTTGGTGTGTTAAAACCAAACGAAACTGAGGCGAATATTGCTTTTATGGAAGTGAGAAAATTATGTTTTTGAATTTTATTGATGAGGATGTGCCATTTCAAGGACTCCAGACCCCAGTTTAATATCATTAATGCAAACAGGATGGCAACTGAAAAGAATAAATAAGTAGTTTCTAACGTTGAGAAATAAGTGTACCATTCTGCGGTCCCATACTTCTCAAGTTGTGAATAAATGCCACTACAGAGCAAAAAGAAAAAACCTACTTTTAAGACTGTAAAAAGGGAGGAGATCAGTTTTTTATCTGCTAATTTTTCTATTACAAATTTTTCAATAGTCTGCATTTCTGATTCTACGAAAATAAATGAATTTGTCTTCGAAAATAATACTTGGAATCGATCCTGGTACTATAATCATGGGTTATGGTTTAATAAGTGTTCAAAAGAGCGATTTCAAAGTTATCAGTTTAGGTGCGATCCAAATTAAGGAAAAGGACCAGGTTTTACGATTGAAAACAATCCACAGCAAAATCATACAGTTGATCAAAACTCATTTACCGGATGAATGTGCTATTGAAGCACCATTCTTTGGTAAAAATGCGCAATCGATGCTAAAACTTGGAAGAGCTCAAGGAGTATGCATGGCTGCTGCAATCTCGATGGATATTCCAGTGACAGAGTACTCTCCAAAAAAGATCAAACAATCGATTACTGGTAATGGCAATGCTTCAAAAGAGCAAGTTGCAGCCATGCTTCAAAGCCTTTGCAAGTTCAACAGGATGCCTAAGCATCTGGACGCAACTGATGGTTTAGCGACTGCAGTATGCCATCACTTTCAATCTACATCTATCTCTCCGGCAGGTAAATTTAAAAGCTGGAAAGATTTTATATCAAAAAATCCGCACAGGATCCAATGATCACAAATGTGTAGCAATAGATTTTGCGATCTTACTTAATTCTTCTTGCGTAAATTGCAATTTTTCTTTAGAAAAGTCAATGTCATGCATGCCTTTGAGGGGGACGAGGTGAATATGTGCATGTGGCACTTCGAGTCCGATCACGGCAACGCCGATGCGTAAACAATCAACTTCTTTTTCTATCGCCTTCGCAATCTTTTTGGAGAACAGGAACAGTTCCGAAAATGCGGGATCGTCCAGATCGAAAATATAATCTACCTCTTTTTTGGGGACAACTAATGTATGTCCTTTAGCTATGGGATTTATATCCAGAAATGAATAGCAATATTCATTCTCACCTACTTTATGCGAAGGAATTTCCCCTGCTATTATCTTACTAAAGATCGATGACACTAAACACTTATTGAAAGCACTTTAAAATGCAATATTGCACCTGTTGGTGTTTCGACTTCAGCTATATCACCAACTTTTTTACCCATCAGTCCTTTCCCTATCGGAGAATCTGATGAAATCTTGCCTTCCTTCACACTGGCTTCTTTCTCAGAGACCATCATGTAAGTATATACTTTATTTGTCTTTGTATTTTTAATTTCAACCTTTGAAAGCAGCATCACTTTTGAGGTATCAATTTTACTCTCATCGATAACCCTTGCTTGTGCAACCGCTGTTTCTAACTCTGCTATTTTTCGCTCCAAATAACCTTGAGCATCTTTAGCAGCATCGTATTCAGCATTCTCTGATAGATCGCCCTTCTCGCGTGCTTCAGCTATGGCCTTTGCAGCCTCAGATCTACCGGTGGTTCGCAATTCGTGAAGTTCCTTTTTAATCTTTTCAAGGCCTTCTTTGGTTAGATATATTACATCACTCATAGAATTATTCCTTGTTTATCTATACGAAAAAGAACGCTCCCCTTTTGAGAAGCGTTCCTTTGTAGTAATTGCAAATTTACTGAATATTTTACAAAGTTAATCGGATTCCGGCTGTATGTGTTCCATTCCATACGTAAGTAGGTCTGTAAGCATAGTCGATTCCCAACCTTGAACCATTATCTCCTTTACTGATCGGCACATCAAAAGAAAGTCCGGCAGCAAGTCCTGTGTGTGCAGTTTCTCTGTCAGTTTCATTGGTTATTCCTTCTTCATATCTATACCCTACTCTCGCCATGAACATTTCACGATAAGCGTATTCTAATCCTGCACCGATAAAATCTTTACCAACCGACTTGGATGTGAAGTTTGCATTAATTGTTAGTCTGTGATCATTCTTGGCATCTTCTTCATCTGAATCTACAGGTCCCATATAAAAATCATATCCGATACCTATATTCAATAATGATGGTAATTCGAACTTCTCAGTTCTTTGAGATAGTGACATATTGAAATCATTATCTGGTGCTTCTCCTCTAAATGTGAATCCATCTCCACGGTATCTCATTGGTGTTCCCACATTTCTCATCGAAACTCCAAAGTGGATATTTTCCTTGGGTCCGGTTACATACTGAAGACCCAGATCGACAGCAAATCCTGTTGCTCCAATATCTTCAATACTTTCATTGACTACTCTTAAAGTCACACCACCTGTGATACTATTCGAAAATATACGGCTATACCCAATTCCAATATTTATGAATGTCGGAGAGAACGTTCCTAAAACCGGTTCCGGTAAATTAACAGTGGTACGATTTATCTCACCAAAATCTAATGACATCACGGAAAGCGCAATAATATTTTCTTCACCAAGCCTTTGTCCAAAACCTGCCTTGTAAATATTAACATCTGCACCAGTTAACCATGAGGAATAAGATATATTGATCTCGGTTCCTTGAATTCCTGCTAAACCTGCCGGATTTATGCGCATAGCTTCGACTCCCGAAACGGTTGCACTATTCATACCGAACAATCCGGCACTCCTTGCCCAACCATTGATAAGAAGCTCATAAGCTCCTGCTTCACCAATCCTGTCTGGGTTTCCAGCTTGCACGCTTAATGTACTTAATGTCATCAAACATGCTATATATAATACTAAATACTTTTTCATCAATATTGAGTTTTAGAATGAGTCAAGGTCTGTAGGACGAAGCGCACCGAACCATTTCACGGTTATTTCACCAACACCGGGTGCCTCGACATGAATTAAATATAAGCCGCTAGCGATAGGTACTCCCTTTTCGTTCTTGAGATCCCAATCGAGTGCATTGTCAAAGTTTGCAATATCCACACTTCCACCTTTTGCAATATCGAGATCAGATTCGATCGCTCTTTCGTACTTTCTAATCAGTGTTCCATTAATTGAAAAGATAGAAACAGTGCAGTTATTAGGGAGATTGGTAATCTTAACCCTGTTATCCAACTGGTTCGTTTCATAGGATGAATAAGCATAATATGGGTTCGGAACTACATTGATCAGATCTAGTGCAGACTTTGCTGTTTCCAAGTCTTGTTCGGTTGGACCTAAACCTTTCGTGCTAAATAAATACCGTGGCTTAGAATCTGTGCTCGTAGATTGTGTTGTGAAATCTTCGTAAGGTTTCGAAACCTGTATATAGAATCTAGCATTCTGTGGAATTAAGCCTTCTTCTATAGGTAAAAATTGAGATTCCTGACCAATAGTAGGGTCTCCTGAAAATGGAACTCCGGTGTAAAGAATATCTTTATAGAATTCTCTTGTTTCCGCCGGAATTGCAAAACTAGTATTCGTAAAATAATTGAAGTTCTCGATCATTCTTAATCTGTCAAACTCTCCTTCATCGTATGGAGTGTTCATGACATATACAAAATGCTTTCCTGCAAACAATACTTCATTATTTTGTGTAATTGCTTCCGCGGTTGGGTTCCAAATGAGGTCAGCTCCGTTCTGACCTGGAAGTGAAGAACTCTCGCCAAAATATACGTTCAATCTTTCTCCAGTTTCAAGGTTAATTGCGTAGCCTGGGAACCAAGATGTAGCTATGTCCTCTCCCGGATATACGACTACATCTGCTGGCAGCGTAAGCGGCAATCCACCTGATGGAATATTAGTGACTGCTACAAAACCTCCAAAACCATCTCTAAGATTAGGGTTTGAATTCTGGTGATCTCGAACTATGTGCGCAATACCGCCATTATCCGTGTATGAAAACTGGAATCCTGTAGGTCCAACAGCTAGATATGACTTTCCTGGAAGGATGGTTGTCACCGGATTACCACCGATCACGTTTCCTTCTTTGTCTTTACTGAAATCCTCTCTAAGTTGGCCTTTCCTGATAAAAGATTTATTTAATCTATAGTTCTCTCCTGTCTCCAGCACAAGCGATTTACTCCACTTATCTTTGTCAGGAGTAACAACCAGCACTATACTTTGCAATTCATCTAGTGTATTTACTGATGGTTCGTTATCTATAGCCAAATTGATGTGTCTGAATCCAGGTGCATGCAAATATGATGGTCTTAAAAACTGATTTGTTGAGGTCTCATCCTGGAAATTTGCCGCCAGACAATATGGAGCTAACCCACCACCAATAATATCTTCAAACAATTCCAATGGATCATGAAAAACCGGTTCACCTCCAACTAACGTTTGAAAATCATCCCAAACAGTCTCCAACGGATCTGGATCACTTGGATTTGGTTCAAGATAGACATCTCCTGACCTGATCCAGTTCAATGGTGAAAATTGACCATCTTGATTCGGTAAGAAACCAAGAAATGGGGTCGTAGGATCATCAAAAACCACAGAACTACCTAACAAAGGATAAACGTTCTCATCATTTTCCGGATTGACATAAACAGGTACCGGTTGTCCCAGAGATATAGATATTCCATAGTCTACTTCCATTTCGCCAGGTTCAGAATATGTAATGATCTGCTCATTCTCTCTGTCGATCGGAAGTTCAGCAAAAACAGTTCTACCATTGGTGAGATCATTTAATCTCCAGTAAGTGATCGTATCAGTTCCACTTACACTATCTAAAAATTTCAATTCAAAATCTGCTTCTTGTAATGCAAATGGATCAACTACTTTTACCTGAACCGGTCCATTTCCTGCCACATACTCTAATGTATCAGCTTTACCATTGGAACTGGCCACAATTTTTTGTTCAGTTCGGTTACTAAGGATCAATGAATTCCCTCCGTTTCCTTGACCTTCTACTCTTTTAATTGCTATTCCCTGACCAAACACGGAATTAAGTTCTGTCCCACCATTTCTTGCATCAGGAATATGAGGAATCGCAGAGTATATTTTAAAATTTCTCCGCCCTTGAATATATGGAACTTGCTGACCACCCAACTCAGGATTCAGTGCGTCAAACTTTTTGTAATTATTGTATGCATAAGAAACTGCTGCAAAATAGTACGTTCTGTGATTCACAAGATTCGGATCATTGGTTGCGAATGCATTCTGAGTCACAAGAAACGAGTGTGTTATCCCTTCATCATTTCCTAGAACTTCGATATCAGCAACAAAGGAATTCGTGAAAGCATCAAACTCATAGTTGATTATTGTACTAACACCATCTTCAATATCAGATTGAAAGATTAACTGTGCGCGAGTTGGATCATCAAGGTCTCCAGCAGAGACTGACTGATCTTTCAACTGATATACTTTATACCCCTGAAATCTGTAGGTTGAATCCGGTGTAGATGGATCATTGATAAGAATAATTGGATCTACCTCGCTATACTTTTCTGCAAAGTTATTTGAAGCTTTATCATTAACAAGAGTAAGTATGATCTGTTGATCTAGCTCAGTTACCTTAATGGTTGGAGCATCCGGACCATCGACCAATTTGAAACAATTATCAAACAAAGCCTGAGCCTTGTCATCTGCTCTTCTTAACAGATCGAAGTCTGCTTCACATGCACTTGGTTGTGGATTGGTTTGTCTCACCCACAATGCACCAACCGTAATGAAATTCTCCGCACCGGCATCCAGAATGAATGGACCTGAGTTTTGAATGAACCGTCTGTCGGCAGGTGGATTAGGAATTGCACACTCAGACCATCCTGCGGCATTTCCAGGATCGTCAGGGAACATGTAATCACACGGACCTGTTCCTTGTTGGTAAGCATTACCACCACATTCTACAAGGTTTCCATCTCGCCAAAAACCGGTTTGATAGTTTCTGAACTGGGCAGCAGTACTTGGGTTTCCTTGTCCGGTAAAGTCATTGTTATAATAAATGAAAGAAGACATGCCAATTTCATTTCCATTAGTATCTGTAGGACTTTCAAAATAATCGATCCCTAGAATTGGAATTTCAGAACCGTAACCTAACGATTGGCAATCTTCGTCATTTGCATCACCGTTATAAACGATACCTAAACTTCTTGTGGTATCACAACCGACATAGTCATCGTTAAAACAACCAAGATCAGGATCAACCCATTGACCCATATATGAATTAGTCAGTGTATTTTCTGATCTGTTTACAATATTATATCTGTAAAAAGTCATGTCGTTGATCTCGTCTGAAGTCTGAAATGCAAAAGCTAACGCGTTAACTTGGATACCAATTGCCTCACCACCAGTTTCTGTGTGGATGTTTCCAACATCATTATATACCCAGAATATCATTTGATCAGCAAAAGTTGGATCAGCGTCTTTGTCCTTGCAACCAATAACAGGATAATCACCATTTAACGGATCATATATTCCATCATCATCGAAGTCAAAAAATGGAGCTAAAGGTCTGGTAATCTCCAATCCTTCTTCATTGAGAAGATGAGGATTCCCTTTCCCTGGCCATAGAAGAACATTTTCCGCAACATCGGCAGGTGACAAAGGCTGTTCTTCGTTTGCCTGAAATGCGGCAATCGCATTCGTTATTTCGCTACCAAAAACCTGAAAGTGCTTATCGTATACATCACAAGTTTCCTGATCGACATTTCCATTATCGTCTATTGGACCTGGCCAGAAATCATCACCACCTTGTCTGTATGTCTGGGCAGCAAGTTTAAGATTCCCACCTTCATCGACTCCTGAAATCCAGATAGCACCGGCAAATAATGAATGTACAGAGTTTGCAGATCCGGGTGGATCGATCTTTGGCACCTCATATCTGGCATCTGAAAGATCCCACCAGAGGTCACCACCGTTTAGAATTCTTGTTCGAACATTATTTATATCAAGGTCGAACTGAGAAGATCCGGCCGGACAATCACCTACCAATGCTTTATTCGCTGCTGTCGCAACCGGCTTCGCAGGCGAAGTACCTGATTTGCCTGTGATATTGATATTTGATAATCCAACATTAACGGACAATATGATTGCCGCTATAGTAAAAATTGTGGATCGAAATTTCATAGAAATATTTTTTTCAGAATTAATTAAAAGCCTAATTGAAGTCCTAAACGGATCGTTCTTGCCTGGCTGTAATAGTTTGGATTATTAATAAATGCTTGGTACAGATCGATAAATGACTGCTTTCTCGCATCATCAAAACTCTCGATCTGTTGAATACCAACCGGATCTGTAAGGTAGCCGTCGTCATCAGGATTTCCTGTAAACCTATAAACGTTTAATACATTTTGAGTATTGAACAGATTCTGAACCTGAACATAAACGTTCATACTTAGATTTCTTCCGGACTCACCTTCTTTGTTTCCTACATTAAAATTAAATCGCTTATTGATTTTCCCATTTACTCTGAAGTTCCATGGTAATCTTGCACCATTTATTCTTCCTTGTGTAATCGGTCTGGTTGGAACACTTAAGAATCCTTCCGGAGTCGCATTACTCTGTTTTGTATAAGGTGTCCCTGAACGACCATTGAATGTAAAATTGATACCGGCATCCGAAAGGATCTGGCTATTACCAATTACCGGACCATTATACTCGCTACCGCTTCCATATCTGTAATCGAATGAAACATTGATGGTGTGCCGTGCATCAAATCCTAAAGGAGCAACTGATCTAAGGTTTGGCTGATTCGCATTGATCAGATTGAGCTGTGATCTGTCATCTGAACCAGTACCTTCAGCAAATTGAATAGAGTAGTTGGCAGTCATTCTAACATTTCCGGTTCTTCTCAAATCGTATTCGATCGAAAAACCTTTTGCCGCTCCAAAGTCGACATTACCAAAGGTGTTATATCTTCTAGGAAACGCAAAGTTGATCTGAGTAACCTGAAGCATATCTTTAAACTCTCTATAGAATGCAGAAATACCAATAGCTGAGGTATTACTTACTCTTTGTCGGAAACCGATCTGGAAGTTGATAGTCTTCTCAGGCTTCAAAGAAGGATTCGGGAAAAATCTACTTGTAACGATATCGCTAAAGAACAACCAGTTATCCGGGGTAGCGATCAATCTGCTCCCTCGCCCTGAAAATCTTTCCGGTGGTCGTTGAGCAAGAATATCGTAGTGAGCAAAGAATAATGCTTTATCCGTAAGATTAAAAGAGAATTGAAGTCTCGGCATCACCGTGACTTGTGGTTCATAATCTTTAAAGGTTGAGTTTGGATCGTAGGTTCCATCTGTCGCTTTGATTGTATTTTCATCAAAGTTCGTATTCACAAGGTATGGCTGAATTACTCCACCGGCTCCTGCATTTTGAATTACAGTAGCATTCGCTATTGCGTTACCCTCTGAATCATACCACTGGTCGCCATCACGATATCCAACGATCCCCGGATTGTTACTTTGATAATCATCAACATAAACTGCGAAGTCATCACCGATAGTTGATGGGTGGCTTGCAGAAACTTCAGCCGCAGTTCGCACCTCATATAAAGAGAATGGATCCTTTAATACTTTTTGATTCGCATCGTATCTGTCAACACGGACACCTACCCTAAAAGTAAGGTCCTTAAATGTGAACTTATCTTCCAACCATGCAGCTGTGTAAATGGGTCTAAAAGCAGGAATTCCCCTTTCAAAATTACCTTCCTCATCCTTTTTGGTGAAGAATTCGTTGAATGATGGTTGAGTGCTCAATTTATTGCCCGTATAGTCATAACCATAGTAGAACACAAATTGATCTCCATCACCAAACAATTCATCAGGAGTAAATAGGTCTAAAGAAAATACGCTTGGATCTAAAGCATCTACCTGGATAAAATCAAGACCATTTGTTGCAAGCCCGAGACGTTGTCTCAGTCTTCTGTCGAATGTCGATTGATTCTCTGCATCATATCGTCTATTCAAAAGAATGGTATCCGTATTACCAAAGGTTACCCCTGAACTTAAGTATTCAGCATAAGTATATTCCTGACCATCGATAATGAAAGTTGGGTTGTCTTCATCTAAATTTCCTATATGGTTGTTTGAAAGCTGTCGCATTCTTTCCCACAGATCAAGAGGGTTGATCGACCAGTATCGGTCAATTCTTTGCTCAAATGAAACTCCGAATTCAATGCTATGCTTGTTTCTTGTAGACGACCCTGGCTTTAGTATATCAAAAGCACCTTCAAGTCTTACATTGAATTGATCTCTGTCTTCCAGAGTATATCCGTTGAACTGTCGGCCAGTATTGTACCAAATATCAAATGGTCTACCAGAACGCTCACCGTTTATCAAAGCATTGTTCTGTTGAATTTGTCTGATATTTTCATTGAATCCCGGACTAATATCTGTACCTACAAGATCGTAATAAGTAGTTGTATAATTTGTACCTAAAGGGTTTTGCGTACCAGGAATAAATTCGACATACTGTTCAGAAAATCCATTCTGGATAAACCCGATATTAAATGTTTGTGAACCGTCTGGTGAGGTATATGTGTTATCATCCGGGTCGAGATTATCATAAGAAGGTACGATCGTCGTGTTAAACTGCCCGATATAGCCATAGTCGAATACATTTTCTTTATGGACATCATCACCTTCTTCGTTCAGGAATTTTTCATAATCTACCTGAATGGTATAGTATGCATTTTGTATTGCTGATGAGGCAACATCTTCATCACCTTCGTAAACCTTTCTACCAAGGTTATGCGTGAATCGTGCGAAACCTCTGTAAGTCTGTTTAGTTTCAATATTGTTGTTCACCGAATTCAACAGCTCGTATCCTTTGACCCAATCATGAAAAGAACGATAAACTGCATTTCCACCTACAACCAAATTCATATTATCGTTGAGTCGTAGATTAAATTTCACTGCGGCGCTTCCTTGATGTTCAACTGCATTTGGTTTTGCCTTTTCAATATGAATATCGTCTCGGGTTATCGTTTCAGCATTTAAAAGGAATCCTGACCGTGTATCATTCCAACGCAATGGAGTTTCCTCTAACATAGAAAGCACATCGCTGTTGGCTCTCCAAACACCAATAGCTGAAGGGTCTGAATCTTCAACTCTGCTATACTCTGCAGACAAGAAGACACCCAGCTTAGGTCTACCGGTATTTTTATCCTTCCAAATAGGTCCGGTAAGATCGCCAGAAACAAGATTATAGTTATAGGGATCAAGGAACTGTGAAGTAATAACTTCAAGTCCACCTCTCCAATCTTTTGAAGGACCTTTCGTTGTAACGTTAATAATACCTCCAGTTGCATCTCCATATCTAGCAGGCACTCCTCCAGTTACAACTGTAATCTGTTCGATAGAATTCTGAGGAATGGCAGTTGTACCTCTTACTTTGATACCATCGACATAGTACTCTGTCGCATTTGCTCTGGAACCTCTAATATTAACGGCTTCACCTTCATCAGCCTGATAAACACCGGCAGTTGATGAAGCAATGGACTGAACATTTCTTGTTGGAAGTGCATCGATCTCTTCTGCGGAAACAGTTTGCTGAGTTGAAGTTTGCCCAGGATCGATCAATGGAACTCTATACTCAACGATTTCCACAACATCGATCTCTTGAACAGTAGGTGCAAGTTCTACATCTACATAAGTAGTTTTATCTGAAGAGACTACTACTCCCTTTTCGATTCGAGTATTGAAACCGATGTAAGTAAACATCACATCGTATTTTCCAGGATTAAGGGGTTTAAGTGAATAATTCCCATCAAAATCAGTACTGGTACCATAACCGGTTGGAACACCATCTTCAACGATGGCAACATTGGCAAAGGGCACTCCGTCTCCAAGATCATCCACTATCCTACCGGATATTTCACCGGATTGAGCATGCACAAATGTGATACTCGTTACAAGACCTATAAGGATAAAGAATTTTTTCATAGTAAGATTTTATTAATATGACTTGTTTAGGCAGCGGTCAAATATAAGAGAATTTCCAAACAAATATAAGATAAGGTTTAAAATTCTATACTGGCTAAAATGCTTTATGACAAAGGA
Source organism: Chitinophagales bacterium (assembly GCA_013001465.1). Classification (GTDB taxonomy): domain Bacteria; phylum Bacteroidota; class Bacteroidia; order Chitinophagales; family JABDMM01; genus JABDMM01. The sequence goes on from JABDMM010000088.1 coordinate 81,776, forward strand.
TTGACAGTAGTCTATATCAATTCGATCTTATCGGCTAAAACCTCTGCCAACCGCAGCTTTGAAAGGGCTGTCCAGCCTGCAATGTGTGGTGTTATGACCACATTCTCGCATTGTATTAATCGCTCGAAGACCGCTTTCTCAGCGGTAGTCCAGCTCGATGGTGTTTCATTTTCGAGCACATCGAGACAAGCACCCTTAACATGGCCAGAATCCAGGCCAGATAGCATGTCAGCGGTATTTACGATCTTTCCTCTTGCGGTATTTACTATATAAATATCTTTTGAAAAATTTGAAAGCCATGCATTATTTACTAAAAAAGTAGTTTCTTTTGTAAGTGGTAGGTGCAACGAAACGATATCAGATCTTTCAAAAACTTCATCCATGGATACTTCAGTGACATGATCACTTGAAAAAGCACTCTTATACTTATCATATGCTATCACTTTACATTTAAATCCTTCCAGGCGTTGTGCAAATGCTGCACCAGTGTGACCAAAGCCAATTATACTTACTGTTTTCCCCTCCAAAGCTTCTCCCCGGTTTTCTTCCCGTAACCAGATCTTTTGTGAAAGCTCTTTGTCGACAATGATCAGGCGATTAAATAATGCAAGTAACATTGCAATCGCATGTTCTGCAACTGCATCGCAATTACCTTCCGGAGAGCTAAGGCACCTGATATTTTTCGTTTCTGCGTATTCGATATCGACGATCTCCATTCCTGAGCCCGCTCTCGCTATAAATTTAAGTTTCGATGCTTTATCGATCATGGATTTATCCATAATAGTACTGGAACTGATAATTATTCCAACATAATCAGCGATAGTATCAGCTAATCTTTCCTTATCGATATCGCGAATCGCATCTACTTCGTATCCCATTTTTTTCAGGCGTTCATCCATCACAGGGTGGATGTCTGGGGAAGTTATCAATACCCGATCATTCATTTTCAGCTTCGATTTTATTGCAAATTTTCAAATAGTCATCTATAGAAAGATGCTCTGGCCTCTTCTCATGATACTCTTCATCTAAATATGGAAGATACAGCTTAAGCGTATTCCTGAGCATTTTCCGCCTCTGAGCAAAAGCCATTTTAACAACCGATCTAAATAGCTTTTCACTACATCCAAGCTCTTTACGATCATTTCGTTTGAATCTTATAACTGCTGATACCACCTTGGGAGGTGGTCGGAATGCTTGTGGAGGAATTTCGAACAATAATTCAGTATCGTAAAAGGCATTAAGAAATACAGAAAGTATACCGTAGCTTTTACTTCCATGTGCAGAGGTTAATCTTAAGGCTACTTCTTTCTGAAACATTCCTATCCCTGCTTGAATGATCTCTCGGTTCTCGATCACCTTGAACATGATCTGTGAAGAAATATTATACGGAAAGTTACCCACCAAGCACACAGGAGATTTACAAATTAAATTCAGGTCTACCTTTAGAAAATCAGCATGAATTAATGAATCCTTAAGTTGAGGGAAGTTTTTTCGCAAGAGACTTACAAATCTATCATCCAGTTCGATGTGAATCAAGTTAGGATGATCCAAGGCTAAGAGGTGTTCTGTTAAGGCACCCATTCCTGGTCCAAGCTCGAGCAATGTCGCGAACTTGTCATTCTTCGGAATACTTGTAATTATTTCGTGTATATAGTTCTCATCGGTTAGCAAATGCTGACCCAATGATTTTTTCATTCTCATCTAGAAAGAGTAATTATTCTGAAAGTTATAATAATATGAAAAAACCTATATTTACGGCACTAAATCTAATAATAAATGTTGCCTCAGCTATCAGCATCCAATTCAAAAACAAAAGTCAAAACACGACTTATAATAACGGATAAGATCACAAGTGCTGCGATCCCTTCTATTCCGAAGCCAGTTCTAAAAGTTGCTCAAACTGAGTTAAAGAATGGTATCGAGCTTTCCCATCAAAATAATGGATCTGAGAGATTTATCTTTTGCTCAACAGATAACTTCTCTAAAAGCAGCGACAAAGTCGAATCGAGCAGAAGACTCGCTAGTAAAGCTTGCAGAATACTGAACAAGTATGGAGTAGATTCTGTATTGGTTAGCAGTTTAGCTTCAGATAAAAATATTCTTGTAGGGTTTATTGAAGGATTGATACTTAGTAATTACCAGTTTCATCGATATAAAGCAGACAAGAGAAAGCTCAATAATTCTATCTCTAAAATTTTTGTCGAACAGAAACAGTTGAGTAATAGTGATATCAGCAAAATCAAGAACCTTTGTGCAGGAGTTTATCTAAGCAGAGATGTTGTAAATGAACCACTATCTTATCTGACAGCAGAGCAGTTTAGCAAAGAGATGGTGAAAGCAGGTAAAGCAGCTGGGTTCAAGACTACGGTATTCAAAAAAAATCAGATCAAGAAGATGAAAATGGGTGGGTTGCTTTCAGTAAACCTTGGGAGCGAAGATCCGCCTACGTTTAATGTAATGGAGTGGAAGCCGACTAAGGCTAAGAATAAAAAACCAATTGTATTAGTAGGTAAAGGTGTTGTATATGATACCGGGGGATTGAGTTTGAAACCTACTGCTAATAGTATGGATTTCATGAAGAGCGATATGGGAGGCGGTGCAGCTGTATTAGGAGCGATGTATGCAGTCGCTAAGAATAAACTTCCGATACATGTCATTGGATTAATTCCTGCTACAGATAACCGCCCAGGCAAAAACGCCTATGTTCCGGGAGATGTGATCACAATATCCGACAATACTACTGTTGAAGTGTTAAACACCGATGCAGAAGGCAGACTATGCTTAGCAGATGCATTAGTTTATGCTAAAAAATATAAACCAGAACTCGTAATCGATCTCGCAACATTAACTGGAGCGGCGGCCAGGGCTTTGGGTCCAAATGCGATCGCAGGTATGCGAACCTGCTCAGACAAACAATTCTCCAAACTTACCGAAGCATCTTTCAATGTATTTGAGCGTATAGTAGAGTTTCCTTTATGGGAAGATTATGGTGAAATGTTAAATTCAGATATTGCCGATGTGAAAAATATTGGGGGGAAATATGCCGGTGCGATCACCGCTGGGAAATTCCTGCAAAGATTTACAGATTATCCCTGGATTCATCTCGACATTGCCGGATCTGCTTTTCTCCATTCAGAAAACAGTTACCGAGGCAAAGGTGGTACAGGAGTCGGCACCAGATTGCTATTCAATTTTTTAGATAATTATTAATATGAATCAGAAACCTGTTGTTGGTATAACGATTGGAGATATAAATGGTATCGGACCGGAACTTGTTATTAAAACTTTTTCTGATGATCGTATTTACAAACATATTACTCCTGTTTTATATGGAGCATCTAAAGCCCTTTCGCATTACAAGAAGATTCTGAATGCCGATAACTTTAAATACACGTTAATAAAGTCCTTTGAACATATGAGTCCAAAATCACTCAATATTGTGAGTGTGTGGGAAGATCATGTGGATGTGAAAATTGGTGAATCTACCGATCTTGCTGGTGAAATAGCCATTAAAAGTTTAGATGCAGCAGTTTCAGACCTCAAGGAGAAAAAAATTGATTTATTGGTAACAGCTCCTGTAAACAAGTCTAACATCAAAGATTCAGACGGTAGTATCTTCACTGGTCAAACAGAATATATCGCCAAAAAACTCGGAGGTGATCATTCGTTGATGATCTTATACAATGAACACCTCAAAGTAGCACTCACCACAACGCATCTTCCAATAAAACATGTAGCACAGAATATCTCTGAGGATGTAGTCTATAATAAGATTCGCTTATTTGAAAAGTCCCTGAAAAAGGACTTTCTTATCGACAAACCTAAGATCGCTGTTTTAGGTCTGAATCCGCATGCAGGAGATAGCGGACTTATTGGAGATGAAGAGGAAAAAATGATAGCCCCGGCTGTAAGGAAAGCTAAAAAAGATGGCGTGATGGTTCTGGGACCACTTTCAGCAGATGGATTCTTTGGTTCCGGAAAATTGGCAAAATTCGATGGAGTTTTAGCAATGTATCACGATCAGGGCTTAATCCCTCTTAAAATGATGGGTTTCGGTTATGGGGTGAATTATACTGCCGGAATGCAATTCGTCAGAACTTCACCAGATCATGGAACAGCATATGATATCGCAGGAAAAAATATGGCTGACCCATCCTCATTCAGAATGGCGATTTTTGAAGGAATCGATATCCTGCAACGCAGAAAACAGTTCCAGAATATGACAAGTAATCCTGTTGTAAAAGAAGCTGGATAATACTATCATTTGATCACTTCTTTACCCCTCAATTACAGGTGTTCTCTTATCATTCTTATCGACTTTTTTACTTACCTTTGCGTTTCTTTTAAAATTTTGAACCGTGAAGAGGGAATATAGTATACCGTTCATTGGATTGAAAGAAGGTATACATCATTTTGATTTTGAAGTAAAAAGTAATTTTTTCGAGGAATTTGAGAATTCACTGGTCGAAAATTGTGATATAGAGATAGAGCTGATTTTTGAAAAATCCAGCAGATTATTTGTTCTTGAATTTAAGATTGATGGCGAAGTTGAGTTGGAGTGTGACCGTTGTTCCGAACCATATATGCAAAACATCTTTGGAGACTACACTGTTTTTGTGAAGTTTGAAGATGCAAATAAGGAAAATGAGGATGATGTTGTATATATTTCCAGAGAAGCGACACATTTAGATCTTCGTGAATTGATATACGATTACATCAATTTAAGTATACCGATGAGAAAAGTTCATCCAAATGATGAATCCGGAAAGCCAACATGTAATCCGGTTGTTATTTCATTATTGGAGAACTCAGGTAAAGAGAAAGTGGAGAAGGAAAATGAGACCGATCCGAGATGGGATGCATTGAAAAATATTAAAAACAAAAAGTAATTTGCTATGGCACATCCAAAGCGAAAGATTTCTAAGACGAGAAGGGATAAAAGAAGAACACACTACAAACTGGCAGCGCCGAATGTAGTAAATTGCCAGAATTGCGGCTCTGCAGTTCTTTACCACAGAGTGTGTCCTGAATGTGGGAACTATCGTGGTCAAACAGCAATCGAAAAGGATTATTAATATCTTCAGTCCTAAATCTTCTTAACCATGGCCAGAGCCAAAATTTCTGCTGTAGGCGCATACCTGCCCGATCACATCCTCTCGAACACCGATCTTGAAAAAATGGTGGATACTTCCGATGAATGGATCTTTTCCAGGACTGGTGTCAGAGAAAGAAGAATACTAAAGGATAAAACTAAAGCTACATCTGATATAGGAGTAGCCGCAGTAAAAGAAATTCTGGAGAAGTCAAATACAGACCCCGCGGATATCGAATTGATTATTTGCACAACAGTAACTCCGGATTATGTATTCCCCGCAACAGCAAACTTAATTGCAGACAGAGCCGGGTTAAAAAATGCTTTTGGATATGACCTGAATGCCGCATGCTCTGGTTTTTTGTATGGACTCACGACAGGTGCTCAATTTATCGAAGCCGGAACTCACAAAAAAGTGATCGTTGTTGGAGCAGATAAGATGTCCAGCATTATAAATTATGGTGATAGAACTACATGCATTCTATTCGGTGATGGCGGCGGTGGAGTTTTGTTAGAACCTGATGAAAGTGGAGAAGATCTTGGTATTATCGATTCGATAATGAAATCAGACGGCAGCGGATGGGAATTCCTACATCAAAAATCCGGAGGCTCTCTTAATCCTCCTTCTTATGAGACAATAGACAGACAAGAACATTTCGTTTACCAGGAAGGTAAAAATGTTTTCAAAAGTGCTGTTGTAAACATGGCAGACGTTTCGGAAGAAATAATGAAAAGAAACAACCTTGATAGCGATGATGTCGATTGGTTAGTCCCACACCAGGCTAATTTGAGAATTATAGAAGCGACCAGAGCAAGAACAGGAATCGCTCAGGAAAAGGTCATGATAAATATCGAAAAGTATGGCAATACCACGAATGGTACGATTCCTCTTTGCCTCTGGGAATGGGAAAATAAATTGAATAAAGGTGATAAATTGATACTTTCAGCCTTTGGCGGTGGCTTCACCTGGGGTTCTATTTACCTGAAATGGGCTTATGATAGTTGATCTCAAATTATTATCAAGTAGAAATATTTTCATACATTAGTTTATAAATAGCGCTTAATGGCATCAACTGCTGAATTTAGAAACGGACTTTGCATAGAATACAACAATGATATTTTTCAAATTGTTGATTTTCAGCATGTAAAGCCTGGCAAAGGTGGTGCTTTCGTGAGAACGAAGTTAAAAAGTATGACAACAGGTAAAGTTTTGGATCATACGTTTATTTCTGGCCATAAGATCACTACTGCAAGAATCGAACGCAGAAACTACCAATTCCTCTATTCTGATGATATGGGATTTCATTTTATGAATAATGAAACCTATGAGCAGATCCATCTACAGCCGGATTTCATTCCAAATCCAGGATTTTTGAAAGAAGGACAGGAAATGGATATATTGTATCATGCTGAAACCGAAAAAGCGATAGCAGCAGAATTACCTCCTTTTGTTGAGCTCACTATCACATATTCTGAACCAGGTGTAAAAGGAGATACAGCAACAAACGCTTCGAAAAGCGCTACATTGGAAACAGGTGCAACAATTAATGTTCCTCTATTTATCAATGAAGGTGAAAAAATTAAAGTCGATACCCGAACTGGTGAATACGTAGAACGCGTAAAAGAATAACCCTATGGAATTCAAACAGATCCAAGAGCTGATCAAGCTCGTTAACAAGACAAATATCAGTGAGTTGAAAATAAGCGAAAGCGATTTTTCAATTACAATCAGAAGTAATGAATTCAATCAGGCATCGAGAAAATCGGATCCGGTTCAACAAATTCATGTCTCTGCTCCACCGGTTCAACCGATCTCTACTCCTGTGGAACAAAATGTGAATTCTCCGGCGATCTCCGTGCCATCTCAATCTGAATCAAAACAAGCAGAAAAACCATCTTCACAAATCAGCGAAGAAGATAAATATGTAGTATTCAGATCTCCAATGATCGGCACATTCTATAGAAGGCCAGGTCCGGATAAAGATATCTTTGTAAATGTTGATGATACCGTTAAAACCGGAGATGTAATATGTATCATCGAAGCGATGAAACTGTTCAATGAAATAGAGTTTGAAGGAGAAGGGAGAATAGTTAAAGTCCTAGCTGAGGATGCAACTCCAGTCGAATATGATCAACCTTTATTTCTAATTGAGCCTTTAGGTTAATTTCTCTACCTACAGCAAAACAATCTTATGTTTAAAAAGATACTTATAGCCAATAGGGGTGAAATCGCTCTGAGAATTATCAGAACCTGCAGAGAGATGGGTATAAAAACCGTCGCTGTGTATTCTACAATAGATAAAGATAGCCTTCATGTTCGCTTTGCAGATGAAGCGGTCTGCATTGGCCCTGCACCATCAAGCGAATCTTATCTGAATGTGCCAAATATAATGGCAGCGATCGAGATCACAAATGCTGATGCGATCCACCCCGGATATGGTTTCCTCGCAGAAAATGCTGCCTTTGCAGAGGTTTGTACTGAGTATGGTATAAAGTTCATCGGACCAAAACCAGGTCAGATAAGAAAAATGGGAGATAAGATCACCGCTAAAGAAACCATGAAAAAAGCCGGAGTTCCTGTAATACCCGGTAGCGATGGTTTAATTACAGATATCTCAGAGGGTAAAAAAATGGGGAAAAAGATGGGTTATCCTATCATCTTGAAAGCTACGGCAGGTGGTGGTGGACGTGGAATGCGTATCGTATGGAAAGAAAGCGAGTTTGAAAAAGCTTTCAATTCCGCTGCTCAGGAAGCAAAGGCTGCTTTTTCTAACGATGGCCTCTATATTGAAAAATATATTGAGGATCCAAGACATATAGAATTTCAGATTGCAGGTGATCGTAAAGGTAATGCCGTCCATCTTTCAGAAAGAGATTGCTCGATCCAGAGAAGGCATCAAAAATTGGTAGAGGAATGTCCGTCTCCTATCATGGATAATAAACTGAGAAGAAAAATGGGTTCTGCTGCCGTCAAAGCAGCGAAAGCAATAAAGTACGAATCTGTCGGAACTGTAGAGTTTCTTGTCGATAAACACAGGAATTTCTACTTCATGGAAATGAATACCCGAATTCAGGTTGAACATCCGGTGACTGAAGAAGTGATGGATTTCGATCTCATCAAAGAACAGATAAAACTAGCTGCCGGAGAATTGGTTGAAGGAAAAAATTATTTTCCTAAGATGCACGCCATTGAGTGCAGGATAAATGCCGAGGATCCAAGTAACAACTTTATTCCAAGTCCGGGAAAGATCACCACGTTGCATACTTCAAAAGGCCATGGTGTAAGAGTCGATACCCATGTTTATGCTGGATATACTGTTCCTCCTAATTATGATTCACTGATCGCCAAAGTGATCTGTAAAGCTCAAACACGAGAAGAGACCATCTTTAAAATGCAAAGAGCACTCGGAGAGTTTATTGTCGAAGGGATCAAAACAACAATTCCTTTTCATCAAGCATTATTGAAATCTGATGCATTCCGTTCCGGAAATTACACTACCAAATATCTAGAATCTTTTGACTTTGCTTCATTGAAGGAGAGAGCAGTCGAAACTGTATAAAAAATGCCATTTTCACAGTTTACGACAAGAGCTTTACTGCTATTCTCCATTTTAGGTATGTTGATTTTTGGATTGTCATTCCTGGAAAAATTTCAGCCTTTTATTTTTGTAAGTTGGACCAGCCTAACCTACATGACTGTCGTAATTCATATCAGCTATTACTTCGTCTGGAAAGGAACTCAGCAAAAAGAACATAAAGACTTTTTGAAATCTGTCGCTTTAGGTTTCGCAGTTAAACTGATCCTCGCGATCCTATTCCTGATAATGTTTAAATTAATTTTTGAACCGGAATCGAAATTATTCGTGCTGCCTTTTTTCGCAGTATACTTTTCTTACACATTTCTGCTGTCGAAAGCGATCATGAAAAAAACTTAGGAATTACTTACCACCGATAAAATCTCTGAGACTTAAATATATTGCGGCAATAACAAAAAGAAGGGAGAATAAAGCCGTCATCAAAGGCTTTTCCAACTCAAAATAGCTATCCAGTTTCGTTCCGATCAATACACCTATTATGATGATACCGATCATCTGAAACCCTATAGCAGAATACTTAAGGTAAGAATTATATGGCTTCTTTTTTGAGAGATTGTTTGAGCTCTGGTTTTGCTTGCTGGGCTTTTTGTTGTCCATTGAAAACAGGTTTTTTAGCACCCATATTGCAGGTACCGTTAAATGAAGCTCCTTCTTCAACAACAATTTTCTTTGTAATGATATCTCCGTCTATCTTGGCAGATTTCTTGAGATCGAGAAGCTCGGCAACTTCTATTTTACCATTAACTTCACCTTCTATACTTGCATTTTGACAGAAAACGTCACCTTCTACCACTCCTGAAGCTCCAATGACAACTTTAGCTTTTGAGATTAAAGTACCATGTACTTTACCATCGATACGTATATCGCCCTCGGATTTAATTTCACCGTGTATGACTGTTCCGGAAGCGAATGTATTTCTAACTTTTAATCCGTTACTATTTGCTTTACTCTCTTTGTTCTCTTTTCCGCTATTGAACATTGTATTGAAGGTTTGTTTAATTAAATTTTATGTAATCCTGAGGATTAACAGGAACCCCTTTGTGCCACAATTCGAAGTGAAGATGTGGCCCGTCGCTTAGTTCTCCGCTATTCCCTATTATAGCTATTACGTCTCCAGCTTTGACAAAGTTACCAACTTTTTTTAATAATCCTGAATTGTGCTTATACATCGAGATAAGGTCGTTTTCATGCTGTATAGAGATAACATACCCTGTTTCAACAGTCCATGAAGCAGAAATTACGGAGCCATCTAAAACTGCCTTTACAGGAGTGTTTGAAGGGGCAACAATATCAACTCCAAAATGATCCCTTTTCATCTCAAGGCCTGATGTCACAAATCCTTCTACAGGTGCATAAAAGTGAAGATCTGCAAGATACTGTGTCTTTTTCTTCTGTATTGGTCTGTCAATGCTTACCGATGTTCTTTTTTCATTCTCGATCTCATTTCTTAGATCGATATCCTCTTTAGGAATCTTATCGAGGTTGATGGTGTCGTATTCTTTAGTCTCGAGAGGTGCTGCCTCCTGATCTAATGCAGATGTATCCAGATCACCTCTCAAAATAGCTGCGACATTACCTACCCACTGGTCTCTTTGATAACTTGCCGTCGCCAAAGAATCTGTTCTTAATTGAAGATCGACGAGTTGTTTTCTTATATTCAAGTCCCCATAGCCAGGGATATAGTATTTTAGAGGCGTAAAAATTATTGTCGAGGCAGTTAGCAACACAAGCAGTACGAATAGCGTACTAATTGTTAAGTATAGATTTAATCTCGATAACCTAAATGCAGCTTGTTCTTCAAATGTTTCATCATTTAAAATGACAAGTCGATACTTGTTTTTTAATTTTTGAAAAAAACTCTGCTTCTTATTTACTGTAGAGCTCATTTGCTAAATATTTGCGGGAATAAATTTTAGAAAAATTGAAATATTTTTGCACTATTACTGTTATAGATAAACTCAGGATAATTCAGTGAAAAACCTCTCAAAGATATCTTTATTTCTCGGTCTGCTGACTTTTGTGTCGTTGATTTCATGCAATCAGACCAAAGAATCGGTATTTAAACAAAAGTACCATGATCTAACGGCACATTATAATGCTTATTTTAATGCAAAGGAAGCTTATAATATTGCTTATAAGAATTTGTTGAAAAATTCTACTGAAGATTATACAGAGATCCTACCACTTTATGCCTACGGAACCCCTACTGATGCTAAATCTTATAGTGGTGATTTTCAAAGAACCATCGATAAAGCCACAATTGCAATTGCAGAACATGAGATCAGCAAATGGTCTGATAATTCATATCTCCTCATTGGAAAATCTTTTTATCTCCAGGGAGATTATAATAAGGCGATAGAAACTTTTCAGTATATCACTTCAGAATATCAGCAAGGATATAAGAATGAGATCATGGGAAAGAGCTCTAAGTCAAAAGGTAAAAAGAAGAAAAAGAAAAAAGGAAAAAGAAAAAAGGGGAAGAAGAAATCGTCGGGCAGCAGTAATGAAGTAGATGAAACAGAATATGGCCTCTTAGAACATATCCCATCAAAATACGAAGCACTGATCTGGCTATCCAAATCATATGTACAGCAGGGTAAGTTTAAAGAAGCAGAATCGATACTAACCTATGCTTCCACTAGTCCGGATTTCCCTTCTGATATGGTCATAGAGCTCAACACGGCAAAGGCCTTTGTTAAACTTGAAAAAAATGATTACTCTGGAAGTTTGGCTTCACTTCAAAATTTGATTACAGCATCTTCAAAGAAAAAGGAAAAAGCTCGGTACAACTTTATCATCGGACAAGTATATACTGAGATCGGGAACTATAATGATGCTCAAATAGCATTCGAAAACTGTCTCGATAATCAGCCTAACTATAAGATGGCATTTTATGCCAAGCTCAACAATGCTAAACTAGCAAGGTTAAATGGCAGGTCTTCGGAAGTTATTCGTGCACAGCTCAATAAAATGAGCAAAGACGGTAAAAATGAAGAGTTCCTAGATCAGATCTATTATGAGCTAGCTGAAATAGCCGCTGAAAATGAAAATTTCGAAAGCGCTACTGAGTATCTGATTAAATCTGTAAGGGCCTCTGTCAATAATGATTTGCAAAAAGGAAAAAGTTTTCTTCGACTAGGTGAACTGCATTACGATGTTGAAATGTACACCAAATCTAAACTATACTATGATTCAGCAGTCGTTTTACTCCCAACTGATATGGACGGCTATGACCTGATTTCGGATAGAAAAGAAATCTTAACAAACCTGGTTGAGCAACTCGATATAATTGCAACGCAAGATAGTCTGCAGAAATTAGCGTCACTTTCTGAAAATGAACTTCGAAAAATCATAAATAAGAAGATCTCGGAAAAGATGGCAGAAGAAAAGGCTGCAAATGAAGAATTAGCATCCAGAGAGTCAGGTGAATCATCACGATCAAACGAGGTCAATTCAGCACTTGCTTTTAATGCCGGAAAAGGAAGCTGGTATTTTTATAATTCTTCAGCTCTATCAAAAGGGTTTAATGCATTCCAAAACAAATGGGGAAAAAGAAAACTCGAAGATAATTGGAGAAGGAAAGATAAGTCTTCATTCGAAACAGAAGATGATCTGATCGCCGAAGAAACACGCGAAGAAGAAGTTGAGATCGACCAGTCTGAGTATGAAAAATACCTTACTAATATTCCAACTGACAGACAGAATATGCAAGCTTCGAATGATATGATCATCTCTGCTTTATATACCAGTGCTGTGATCTATAAGGACGATCTTGCCAATTATAAAAAAGCTATATCTCAGTTTGAAGAACTCCTGAGCAGATATCCTGGAAATGAATTCAAACTGGAATCTTATTATAATCTTTATCTTATTCACCAGGAGTTGGGTAACGGAGGGAAACAAGAAACTTATAAAAATAAGATCCTTGCTGAATTTCCTGCCAGCAAAATAGCAAAGATCATTTCAGATCCTTCTTATGCCTCCGCAATCCAATCTGAGGATGACGAAGTGAACGATTACTACAAAAAAACATATACGCTATACCAGCAGGGGAACTATGATGAGGTGATAGAGCGTAATGTCCAGTCAAAATCTCAATTCAGAAATAACGACCTGGAACCCAAATTTGAATTTTTGGCTGCACTCTCTATCGGACAGAAGGGTCAGATGCCAAAATTTGAGGAAGCATTGATCAATATTGTAAATAAATACCCTGAAGACGAAGTTAAATCTAAAGCCCAAGAAATACTCATGGTTCTTGGAGGAGAAGAGTTACCGGAACCGGTGAAAGAAGTTAAGGCTGAGGAACCGGTAGCAGTAAATGAGGAAGAACTTTCTTTCGAAGAAACTACTGAAGAGACAGCAATGCTAGATGAGAATTTATCTGAAGAAGAAAAAATGAGAAAAGTCTTTCAGGATGCCATTAAGAATTCTAAACAGGAAAGCGGTGGTGGTTTTTTCGGTAATGTTGAAACCGATGGTGACAACTCTCAGGATGGCTTTGGTGGTTTTGGAGATATCAGTGATCCCGAAGTGGAAGATGGTGATGGAGGCTTATTCTCATTCGGCGGAAAAGAACCTGCTACCAAACCTAAATCAAAAGACAAAAGTGGTAGTAAGGAGGGTGGTAAGTCAAATCCAACAAAAAATAATAACTCAAGTAATTCTAAATCCAATAACAACAATAACAACCAGAGCAATACAGGGAACACAGCAAGCAATACAGGGAACACCGCAAGCAATACAGGGAACACAGCAAGCAATACCGGGAACACAGCAAGCAATACAGGGAACACGGCAAGCAATACTGGAAACACAAATATTGCTTCAAACCAGGTAGAAAACGATGTTCCTTCTAATGAAAAAGAAGCCCAGACTAAAGAAGATCCCACTCCTGAAGAAACAATGATACCTGAGGATCAAAATGATACAGAAGAACCGGAAGAGGAGATTGCTCTGAATTCAGAGACAGAGGAACCTGCGGAAGACAATACAGCAAATGAAGCTATAGAAGAACAAGTGAAGGAGGCAGCAACAGAAGAACCTATTGAGGAAGAAGAAGAGTCCTTTTTCGGGATTTCTGATAATGCACCTCACTACTATGTTCTGCAGGTTTCTGTACAGCAGGACTTAGAATTGATTAAAAAGGAAATCGATCGTTTCAATTCCGCAAACTATAATTCACTAATTTTGCGTACGACGACGATGAATCTGGCAGGAAAGAAAATGCTGATCGCTAAGAAATTCAAATCTGCAAAAGCAGCAAATATCTATCGGTTAGCATTGGAGGAAGATCCTGCTTTCAGTAAAATACTGAAAGATGTTGAACATGATTCATATTCAATTTCTGTGCTGAACTATGCTATTTTACTTGGCAATAAAGACTTTTCAAAGTACCTCGAGTTTCATTCTGAAAATTACTAACCATGGCTGAAAAAGCTTCTTTAAGTTTTAGAAAGTATCTTTTGGCTTTCTGGGGCATCATCATTGCTATATTCCTTTTCATATTTCTTATATTTTTTATGGTATCCAAAGGGATATTCGGAGAACTCCCAAGTTTCGAAGAACTTGAAAATCCTAAAAGTTCTCTCGCTACCGAAGTGTTTTCCTCAGACAATGTTCTTCTTGGTAAATATTACAGCCAGAACAGGTCGAATATTAGCTATAATAACCTACCGGATAATCTGAAACATGCTCTCATCGCTACAGAAGACCGTCGTTATTACCGACATGCAGGAATTGACTTCCTTGCTCTTCCCAGAGTGGTTTTCGGCGTACTTACCGGTACCCATCGTGGCGGAGGTTCTACAATTACCCAACAGTTAGCTAAAAATCTATTTCCAAGACCTCCTACCAATAAGTTTCAGCTCATCATGCGAAAGTTTAAAGAGTGGGTGATCGCTGTCAAATTAGAAAGGTCGTACACTAAAGAGGAGATCATGACAATGTATCTCAATGTTGTAGAGTTTTCTAACAATGCTTTTGGCATAAAATCTGCCGCTCGCACATATTTTAATAAAGAAGTTGACTCATTGCTTATCCAGGAAAGTGCTGTACTTGTAGGGATGGTCAAAGGTCCAACTTGGTATAACCCCAAAAGGAATCCTGAAAATTCAAAAGCAAGACGCAATGTGGTTTTTCTACAAATGTATAAGTACGGAGCTTACATAGATGAAGCAACAAAAGATTCACTCCAGCAACTTCCGATCGAGTTAGATATGAGTATTGCGAGCCATAATCAAGGTCTTGCACCATATTTTAGAGAACACCTTAGAGCATACATGAAACAATGGTGTCAAAAAAATACCAAACCGGATGGCACAAATTATAATGTTTATACAGATGGTCTTAAGGTCTATACCACTCTGGATTCCAGAATGCAATCACATGCAGAAGAAGCTGTAAAACAACACCTGGGAGAGTTTCAAAAGGTATTCTTTGATCATTGGAATAATCGTGATCCCTGGAATGACTACAGATCTGAGTTTGAAAGAGCCTATAAAAACAGCCAACGGTATAAAAATCTTGCTGCGAAAGGACTATCACGAGACTCTATCGATGCCATCATGAATACAAAGAGAGAAATGACCGTGTTTTCATGGGAAGGTGAGATCGATACCATAATGAGTCCATATGATTCAATTAAATATCATAGAATGTTCCTGCAATCCGGACTTCTATCAATGACCACAGATGGCAGGGTAAAAGCGTGGGTAGGCGGAATCAACTACAAGTATTTTCAGTATGATCATGTTATGGCCGAGCGACAAATAGGTTCTACTTTTAAGCCATTTGTCTATGCTACAGCGATCCGGGAAAAAGGATTATCACCGTGCTATAAAATCCCAAATGAAAAGGTCACGTTCGATAAAAACGATCCGAGATGGCCAATGCCGGAAGATTGGACTCCTAAAAATTCTGATGATGTATATGGTGGTTTTCATACCCTTAAAAGTGGATTAGCAAATTCGGTAAATACTATTACAGCTCATCTTATGCATGAGATCAGTCCTGAAGTAGTGGTAAAGTTTGTAAACAACATGGGAATCGATGATGTACCTGCACTCCCTTCTATCTGTCTTGGTACACCTGAGATTTCTGTTTATGAAATGGTAGGAGCTTACGGGACTTTTGCTAATCATGGCTTCTATACTCAACCCCAGTTTATTGACAGGATAGAAGATAAAAAAGGAAATGTCCTGGCACAATTCACTCCTGTAAGCAAAGAAGCTCTAGACGAACAAACATCATATATCATGGTGGAGTTGTTGAAGAATGTTGTAAATGCCGGTACAGCCAGAAGATTGAG
The DNA here is from genome assembly GCA_013001465.1 of Chitinophagales bacterium. Taxonomy (GTDB): domain Bacteria; phylum Bacteroidota; class Bacteroidia; order Chitinophagales; family JABDMM01; genus JABDMM01. The sequence continues at coordinate 97,773 of JABDMM010000088.1, forward strand.
ATTCAAGTATGGTCTGAGTAATGAGATGGCCGGTAAAACAGGCACCACCCAAAACCACTCCGATGGTTGGTTTATTGGTTTCACTCCAGATCTGGTCACCGGTGTTTGGGTAGGAGGAGAAGATCGGTTTATTCGCTTCAGAACGATCAGACATGGTCAAGGCGCGAGTATGGCGCTCCCGATTTTCGCACATTATACTGCTAAAGTTTTTGAAGATGAAGATCTGCCCTACGATAGCAACAAAAGATTCAAAAAATATACTTTCGAGTCCAATATTGAACTAGATTGTGAAAATCCAAAAGATGATGAGTATGAAGCAGAACCGGAATATGGTTCTGAATTCGATATTGGTGCATCATTCGATGACTAATTACATATGGATCAGAAGGAATTCAATGATATTAGAAAATCAATTCCCAAACTTCCTGGCGTTTACAAATTTCTCGGCGATGAAGATCAGTTGCTATATGTAGGCAAAGCCAAAAATCTTAAAAACAGGGTTAGCTCTTATTTCATCAAGAAAAAGTATGAGAGTGCCCGAATCAAACTACTGAGCCGAAGAACTCATCGAATAGAGTTTACCGTAGTCGACACTGAGCAAGATGCTCTTCTCCTCGAAAACAGCCTCATAAAAGAAAATCAACCTAAATATAATGTTCAGCTCAAAGATGATAAGTCCTATGCGTACATCTGCATTAAGAAAGAGAGGTTCCCAAGAATATTCTTTACCAGAAAACTGATAAAAGATGGCTCAGAATATTTAGGACCATACACTTCCCTTCACAAAGCCAGAACGATCATGGGAGTGATCAAGTCAATTTTCCCCCTTAGAACTTGCACGCTAAAACTTTCAGAAAAAAATATTGAAGCTGGTAAGTTTAAGGTCTGCCTTGAATATCATATTGGGAATTGTCTGGGTCCGTGCGTCAATTACCAAAGCGAAGAAGACTACCAGTCCAATGTTGATCAGGTTAGAAATATTTTAAAAGGGAAACTTCAACTGGTTCAAAGACATCTCAAAGACAAGATGCAAATAGCATCTGAATCGTTTGAATTTGAGAAAGCGAATGCTATCAAAGAAAAGATCAGCTATCTGGAATCATATCAAAGTAAGAGCACCATTGTGAATCCGCGTTTAGAGGATCTTGCTGTGTATGCTTTTGCAAGAGAAAAGGATATTGTAACTGTGTATTATCTGTATGTTTCCAACGGAACGATCATACAGTCTAAATCCATCGAACTTAAGGTAAAAATGGATGAGAGCGATGAAGACCTTCTCAATTATGTCATAACGGATACAGAGATCAACAATAAGAATGAAGCCAAAGAGATCCTTCTTCCATTTGAGATCGATTATCCTGATAGCAGTAAAACTATTCTTGTGCCTTCCCGAGGGGACAAGAAACACTTGCTCGATCTTGCAATGAAGAATGCAACGTTCAATCTAAAAGAAAAACTGCATCAGCAATCGCTGCAAAAGGGAGAAAGCAGAGAGAACCGTGTGTTAAAAACACTCCAGGAAGACTTAAGAATGAAGGTGATGCCAATGCACATTGAATGCTTTGATAATAGTAATATTCAGGGGAGTTTCCCTGTTGCATCCGTTGTCGTATTCAAAAATGGCAAATCCAGTAAAAAAGAATACAGACACTTCAATATTAAGACTGTTGAAGGCCCAAACGACTTTGCTTCTATGGAAGAGATCGTTTATCGAAGATATTTCCGATTTATAGAAGAGAAGATTGAACTTCCACAATTGATCGTTATCGATGGAGGAAAAGGCCAGCTGAGCTCTGCTGTAAAAAGTTTGAAGAAACTGCATATCTATAGCAAACTCACCATTATAGGAATTGCAAAAAAACTGGAAGAGATTTATTTCCCTGAAGATCCTATACCACTGCATATCAATAAAAAGTCTGAAAGCCTTAAGCTGATTCAAAGGGTGCGTGATGAGGCGCATCGATTTGCAATAGAGTTTCACAGGAACAAAAGAAAAAAAACGCTCAGCACTTCTGAACTTGAGATGATAGAAGGAGTTGGTCCAAAAACGATAGAGAAACTGATCTCAGAGATGAAATCCGTAAAAAAAATAAAGCAAGCATCCCTTAAGGAGCTTGCTTATATTATTGGTGATACAAAAGCGAAACTAGTGTATGCGTACTTTAGAGATCAGTAAGACCACAAATCGTGTTCAAGCTCGAAGAGCTCATTCTTAATTCGCTCACTCTCTAAAAGTGCTTCCACACCTGTTGTATATTCTGAAATTGTTCTATCATGAACATTAGATTCTTTAAAGATATAGCTGGTAAAAAGTCTGGCCTCAAAAATATCTTCCCAGCTAAGCTGGATAGCATCGTTGCCGGCATTATACGCTTCAAACTTTGTTAAGATCGGTCTGAGATCCGGATAATATACCCAATACATCACTTCATCTCCACGATAATTACCCATTCGGTCAAAATCCATTCTTACTGGGGCTAGACCAATGATCCTTACCTGGAAAGTAGAAGTTTCCTCATCGAAAAACCAATCCTCTTTTACACGGTACTTCACAACTTTATCGTATTCCAACTCATTTTCTGCTATAACCACAACTTCTTCCAACGTTATTGGATCGATCTGAATAGAAGTATCGACAGATTTTCCGAGGTTCAAAACCTCATCCAAAGGTAATTCCTCAACGAATCGATCTCCCTCACCAGGAACGTTTCTATAAACAGTTAACTCGCCATTCATTGATGATTCGTGGATAATAGAGATCAACGTTTGTCGTGGATATTTGAACCTTAAGTTCATTTTTTCACGAACATCGATCACTCTCCAGATTCGCTTAGACCAGAACACATCAGCTTCCCTGATGTGATCATAAGGAATTATCCCCTTCTCTTCGGTAACATCTTTTTCATAGATGCCATCGAGGACAAGTGATGGAGCTTTTTGTTCTTGAGCATTCACATTATTAAAAGTGAAACCCGCCAGAACCATGATGATGAGAATACGGAAATTCATAGTTATAATAATTTATATTACTTCGAAAACGATCGCGTTCAATCTTCTAGGCACACCATCCGGACCTTTAACCTTGATCTCATCAAGGAAAACGAAATCCTTTGGTTTAGCTCTGTCGATATATCCTTTCATAGTTTGTGTCAGAAGCGGGCCCTTACCTTCAGCCTTAAAGACTTCACCTTTTGTAGAATATACCATTTCGAAAGAAATCACATTGAATCGTGCTTCAAAATCAAAATTTTCTAATAGAGGTACAATACCGGATTGAGCCTTAAGTGTACCCTTTTGTATTTTTCCACCTCTCAATTTACCACCGAGAGTTGGTACCGGATCAGGAATTCTTTTCACACGAAATTCCATAGAACCGAGATTTTTTCTTTCTTCGTTTATAGTCGCAGTCACATTTACATTCGTTGTTCCAGGAGAATTAACCGTTGCCGTGTATTTACCTATTCCAGAAGCTCTTGAAAGCGATCCGCTTGAGATTGAAGCATATACTTCGCTGTCTTTAGCACCACTCACAGAGATCGTAATAGGGTTAGGAACACCAATATAAAGGACGTTCATTTTATCAGCAGAAACTGCAAATCCACTTGGAGGTGCAACCTCATATTTAGCTTTAAAGGGATAGAAGTCATAACCACCTTTTGGTTGTTTCACCCGGATCACACCTTCATATTCTTTCTCTCCAACTCCTGAAGCTGTTCTAACCATTTTTCCTTCCCCGCCTTTCACATCCAAAGTTTCATAGTCGCCAACGATAGGAATATCATTCTCATCATTTGAATTATAAACCAAGAGTTCTCCTCCTTCTTCAGGAATTTTATCCAGATCCAACTTTCCGATGAAAACATCGGGCTGTTGTGTAGAACTTGATGCCGCCACGAAGATATCTGCTGTATATTCTTTCCCCTGGGATAAATAGCTCGAAGGAGCAATAACTTTAGCCGCAAGCTTATCTACTTTAAAGTCAGTCGCTCCAATATTCTTGATAAGAAAATCGATAGTAGAAGACTCTGCAGATTTTACATCATTTTGAAATTTCTCTAAAATAGTAAGAGCAGCGATCAACGGCCTTTGATCAAAGTTTTCAGCTTCCCACGATTTTTGTTTAGCACCTCGCTTAGGTTCAGGAGGTATTGCATTTAAGGTAAGAGTTTTTTCGAATCCAGATCTGTTAGTACCTGGCATTTCAGTATACTCATCGGTGGCATCAACAATATCGAGGAATTTATCTCGGTATTCAAGGATCTTTTGTTGAAGTTCATAGCCTTTTCCATCCTTAGCATCTTCGGCAACCATTATACGTGTTCCAACGTAGATGTCATCCAGTTTTTTCAAGCCGGAGCTAGGTACTCCTTCCTCTTTATAACCTCCACCTTCAGTGATCAGTGTTTCTTTAAGCCCATCGATATAGTCGTAAAGTTCTTGGGAATATTGCTTTGCTTCTTGAGCTTTATCATAGAAAAACTGAGCCTTAACAGCGTCGTCTTTTAAACTGGATTCAAACTGTTTGTAGATCAATTGGTTTTTACCATCGATCGCGACATTGGTGTTTGCCAAACCTTCTCTTACCAAGCCGAAGGCGTCGAGGACCTCTTTGGATACATTCATCGCCAGTAGAGCGGTTAATACCAGATACATCATGTTGATCATCTGCTGGCGTGGTTCCTTAGGTATAGACATATTTAATTACTTTTTTCTTTTACTTTAATTTCTCTTCGAACTTCTAATTAGCCATTATTTGTAACGGCACCTGGCGCTATCTTGGCACCGGCTCCCATTGCATTAAGCATGTTACCATAAACCTGATTCAATGATGCAAGATTTCTGGATAGGTTACCCATTTCTTCTTTATACACCATTGCATCACTCTTAGCTTCCTGTAGATTATTCATTGCATCTGCAAGGCTGCTATAGAATTTGTTCATCGACTTCAAGTGGTTATTAGTGTCTTGTAACTCAAGTTCGTACATTGAGTTTAAGGCTGCTAAATTCTTCGAGATCTGCTGAACTTGCTCGTGATAATCTTTTGTACCTGAAGTTGAACTCACTAATTCTCCAACGGCTTCAGTTGCTTTATGGTAAGCATCTTTCATTGCAGAAAGTGCACCAGCTGCTTCTTTCGCATTATCAGAGTATTCTGAAGTAGCGACAGCTGCGTCTGAAACATCTGATAGCTTCTCTATATTATCACCTAGTTTTCCAAGATTTTCACCTAGTCTCTGGATCAATGTGGATTCAACATTTGCTTCTTCAAGCATTTTGTCTAATTGCTGAGTTATACTTCCACCCGCAACTTTACCAGAATATGCTAATCCTTCCCCAGTTTTACCATGAAGTTCTTCCTCTTCAGGAGAAACATCCAGATCCGGGTACATTTTCTCCCAGTAATAATCTTTATGAGGAGGCAGAATTCCCTGCAAGGCAAAAATAAATGCCTCAACAGACATTCCTATTATAAGCATCTCGGATGCAAACGGCCAGTGTTGTAATTTAAAAAGAGCACCGAGCAGCACCACAGAAGCACCAACTCCGATGATCATATTTTTAACACGCTTCCCACGAGCGGTTTCGAAAAACAAAGCAATTCTTCCCATTGTTCTAGGTTCTAAAATTTATTATTAAAAAAAATGATATACAACAATATCCTATCTAGTTATCGTAGTGATCTCTTCCTAGATAAGTACTTACACTTCTAAATCCTACATAGGATTTAGTTGAGTCTATATACTCATAGTGCCTCGACCCCGTTTGGATATAATATCCAATATCCTTCCATGAACCACCGCGAACTACTTTCCTCTTCTTTGTTTTAGAGTCAGAATCCTGAGCATCAAATCTTATCTCTGGGTTCAGGTCATGAATGAATGAATAGGAGTTTTCAAAGTAGGCAGTCGAAGTCCATTCAGCAACATTACCAGCCATGTTATAAAGACCATAATCATTTGGCCAATATGCATCAGCACGCACCGTATATAAACCACCATCCTCCGGATAAGCTCCTCTTCCCGGTTTAAAATTAGCCAAAATACATCCTTTAGAATTTCTAACATAAGGCCCACCCCAAGGGTATGGAGCAAGTTTCTTACCACCTCTGGCAGCATATTCCCACTCATGTTCTGTAGGCAATCTGAATTCATCCATCATTGCTTCATTACGAGACTTGCGATATGCTTCCCAGAATTTAGATCTCCAAACATTAAATGCTGTGGCCTGATCCCAGGAAATACCAACGACAGGGTAATCATCAAAGGCGATGTGATTGAAGTAATGACGTGTCATTGGTTCGTTATATGAATATGTGAAATCTCTTACCCATACCAATGTATCAGGATAGATCGCACATGTCTTTCTCTTAAAAAATTCACTTCTGTCGACTTTTGCATTCTGTCTTTTGGCAGCTTGTTTGAAGTCGACTAGCCAGTATTCATAAATAAGTTTACTCTTATCAATTTCTTTTCGTCCCCAGAATTGTTGACTTGCGGGATAATACATCTCTTCCAACATGTCTGCATCCTCACCCTCCCAATCGATCTCCATATCCCAATCGAGTCTCATTCGATCAGAATCATAATCATCAGTTTCCAGGAAATGCTCAAGCAACGTATGTGCAATTGAATCTCTTACCCAGTGAGTAAACTGCCTGTATTCGTTATTAGTAATTTCCGTTTCATCCATGTAAAAACCCTGGATAGAAATGGATTTAGCTCTTTGAACCAGAGCTGCATTGACATCCTGATCACTTGGACCAATATGTAATGTTCCTGATGGAACGTAAATCATACCATAAGGCATGACAGGATTCCATGCTGGTCTGTCTAAGGCACCTAAAAGCTGACCCCTGAAAGAACCGGAACTACAGCTCATGATCAGTAACAAAGACGATAAGAATGTAATGCTCAATAACCTGAACTTCATAATATTTAAGGTTATGTGAATAATTTCTTGCTAAACAAAAGAGGGTAAATATATTGCTTTCTATCCGATTTTAAAATATTTATCCACAAATTCAAATATACGGTAAAGCGTTAAAAATGTTTGAATATTGCACTATATGTATAAATTACAAGAATCGGGGGTTGTAAATGACCGATCCTTTTCTTCCTTTTCCGTCGATCTTAAATTTATACAAAACTGAAAGCTCATGTGATCCATCGTTGAACGAGTTTTTGAATGATGTCGAAACATCATAACTGTAATTGACCATGAACTTTTGAGTTAGCTGAAATCCAAACAACAAGCCTAAAGCGTCTATAGAACTCTTGTTGTATCCTCTAAACGAGACCCCTATCCAGATATTGTCTTTGTAATATGCTAAATTGCTAAAATCGACTTGCGCCTTATTCATATCCGTCTTAAACAACACTGATGGTTCTAAACTAAAAGTACTTCCCAGTCTGAATTTGTATCCTCCCATAGCATAGTATTCCCGCTCATACTTCAGTTTAGCATTGCCTTGCTTTGCTTTGATAGTAACTGTACTACCTGGTATATGGGCTGTAGAAATTCCTGCATACCAGTTATCGTTACTTAAATAAATTCCAAAACCTGCATCAAGACCAATTCCGCCTTGTAAAGATTCCGGAAGGAAGTCGTCGCTGTGGTCGATAGATTGATCGGGTTCATAGGTGCCATCCGGAGCACGAAGCTTACTTCCGTCGAGCGCACTTTGTATAATGCCAACAGATACTCCTACTGAAAGAACGGCAAAAGTTAATGGGACTTTATAGGCGTAATTACCCATTACAAAAGTGGATCTCTGAACGCCAATAAGATCATTTACAATCGAAATTCCCACACCAGAGTTATATGAAACCAAAGGAAAATGAACACTAAGACTCTGTGTTGCAAAGGCTCTTCCGCTTAGATTGACCCACTGGCTGCGATGAAATGCAGATGCCTCAAAGTAATTCCTGTCTCCTGCAAATGCAGGATTATAGATTAGTTTGTTGAATTGAAATTGTGTGAACTGGCTTTTGTCTATTTGCCCAAAAGAGGAAACAGCAAAGCTCAAGACCACAAACAAAGTGAGAAAATATTTAGAGATAAATGTCAATGAAAATTGGATTACTACAATCTACAAACGGTAACGACAGGCAATAAGTTTTTATTTGCCGTATTAAGTCAAATTTAAATAAATACTTTATTTACCGTTCGAATTCTTAAGATAATTGACGATTGCCTGAGCCATAGATCTGGATTCAGCATCAGGTGCTTTTACATTAACCTCCAGATTGCGAGCCTGAGCTTCTTCCCAGGTGGTTCTTCCAAATGCTGCGATCCTTGTGTTATTTTGTTTGAAATCAGGAAAGTTTTCAAAAAGAGATTTTAATCCTGACGGACTAAAAAATACGATCATATCATAAGTGATCTTTTCAAGATCAGAAAGATCTGCTACTACTGTTTTACAAACAACACCTTCACTATAATCAAAATCATTATCTGCTAAAAATGCAGGAATATCAGACTTTGCTTTCTCGGTACAAGGGAATAGAACTTTCTCATCTCCTTTGTGCTTTATCAGAAGCGCTTTTAGTTCTGCAAGTGGACCACTTCCATAAAATACTTTCCGTTTACGGTACTGAATGTACTTTTGCAAATAAAGCGCGATGGCTTCAGAGCTACAAAAGTATTTTGTATCCTGCGGCATCTTGATCCTTAACTCTTCACAAAGCCTGAAAAAATTATCGATCGAATTCCGACTGGTAAAGATCAGCGAGGAAAAATCGTTGATATTTGTTTTAGATTTTCTGAATTCTTTAGCGGAAATCCCTTCAACCTGAATAAAAGGTCTAAAGTCTATTTTCACCTTAAATTGCTTTTCTATGTCAAAGTAAGGTGACTTTTTAGATTCCGGTGCTGGCTGGGAAACCAGGATGGATTTTACTTTCTTAAATGAGTTTTTTGATTTTGAAGCAGTCCGCACTGTTGTTGTCATAAAATTTCATGTAATGAATTTGTGCCAGTTATCTGTAAAAACCTTTGCAAATAACAACACAGGTGAAATTTCGAAGGTGCAAATATACAGAATTATATGAAATTTATGATGTCGAAAAAAGTCTTTTGCTAAAATATATCCCCTTGCAAGTTTATAGACATAAAACAAGACTACCACTGTCGAAGAGATCATCAGAAATGGCTTTGAAATAGATGTCGAAGCAAATGAAACCACAAACATCAATGGCAATAATACTAGCCCATTGATCCTGTTTGCCAGCATTAAATTGAAAGCATAATAGTCTGTTGTGCTTTTTAAAGGGAAAAGCCAGCCTAAAAATTTAATTATGAAAATTCTCACGATCAAAATCAAACTGATGAAGCCACCGATTATCAATACAAAGCCTAATGGTCTTTGAGTTAACTCAATTCCTGTAAATGCCGTGAGCTGATACACTAAAACTGCCAAAGTCAAAACGAAACCCATGTTCATCAAAATAGCCGGTATATTTTGAATGATCTCACGATCTCGGTATAACTGCTGAGCTAATTTGAAATTTGTAAATGCCTTAATTGTAGAGTCAAATTCCTTTGTAAAGGCAAACTTGACCACAGTGTACATAAAAGTGCAGAATACAAGCATAAAAAATAACCACTCCTTATTATTATCAGACTCCCGAAA
>JABDMM010000113.1 GCA_013001465.1 Chitinophagales bacterium
CTTTAGGTCAATACCTTCAGCCTTCTAAAAAACACCTTCCTGTGCATAGATATGTACATCCGGATGAATTCGCAGAATATAAAGAGATCGGGCTTTCTAAAGGTTTTCTCTTTGTAGAAAGTGGTCCGCTCGTTCGTTCTTCTTATCACGCTGAAAAGCACGTTTTATAGCCATTCTAGACTAATTCTAATCTTATCCCCACACCAGGGTTGAGATCGAAGGACAACATCCTATTGATTTTCTCCGTTAAATTTAATAATTTAATGTATATGAATAAGTTGAATCCTAATTGGTTAACTGAAGGCTTGCTCGATCTGGAATATAAAAAATATGTTCTACTGGCTTATCTCAAGGATATCGAACACAACTTCAATGAAAATAAGCTCTATCCATTCCTGGGTGATCTTATATTCCATTATAATAATCTCAACACTCTGAAAAATAAAAAAGAGATCGCGGCAAACAGTTTCCCTAGTAAAATAAGTAAGATCGACTTCGAAAACTTTAAGATCGAGTATGAAAAGCTAATGGACGACAGCGATTCACTGGAAGTAATCCAGGATATTCTTGAGTTTGCTATTCCAAAAGTTCATAATCACCTGAAAGAAGGTAAACAGATCTATGAATTTGTTGAAGAGCAAATGGAAATAGAACCTGTTGGCGTTGTTCCACTAAACAACGAGCTAGGTTATCTCATGTTAAGAAGTGGAAATGAAAGACAAACGAACGTCTTCGAATACACAATTACAATTTTTGAAAGTGCAGAAGAGCAGTTTCGGGGGATTAAAACAACTTACATTGATACTTTCGAAGTAAATCTGAGTAATACATTGGAAAATGTAAAAATTCACTTGATCAAGAAATTCCGGAAATTCACAAATCCTGCAACATACATTATTAACTCAAAAACAGCATTTCCTTTTCAGGAAACATTGATGCCAGTCGCGAAGAGATCATTTGTCAAATATATCTCAACGCAGTGAATGACTATCTGTTAAGGACAAACCTCTGGGTAAAAACCTTATTTCCATTAGTCGTTTTGACGATGTAAACTTGCTGTGGATACTTGTGCAGTTGAAACTTCAGAGTTGTTGCTCCCCTCACGTGCTCACTTTGTAACTTTCTTCCGCTGAGATCCCATAATGAAACTTCAGACTCTTCTTCGAGCATCCAATCCACATAAATTTCATCTGTTGCCGGATTAGGATAAACTTTTATAGGGTTAAATCCTTCCTCTAAATCTTTTATACCTGTTGGTGTGTGATCCGGTTCAACACAAGGCTGCTTTGCCGGACCATTACCAAGAGTATATCCCACTGTAAAAGCCTTAAAGATATTATTACCAAAGTCCGGATTAAAGGTTTGTATAATAGAGCTGTTCTGTGTAGAATTTTTTAATCTTCTTAACTGAAAAGACCCTGACCCATCGTTGTTAGCCCACCATGTGAGTCCGTCTCCTCCTCCCAGCTGCTGATCAAAGTCACGGAATTCAATATAATAACACCCGTCCGGAAGGCTAATTGTATCCCAATGCAGCGTATTTGCTGAAAAAGTAGAATTTGTATGTACAACAACTCCTTGATCATTCTTTATAACATAGCTATTCTCTCCTGGAAAGTTGTTTGCCCAAAATCGAACTACAAAAATGGAATCCAATCTCTCAGGTATATCAAAATGCGTAGTCATCTGATCATTGATACTTAATTCATCTTCTACATCGTTTGGCCACTCTACTCTTGCATAAAACTTCTGCTCTGTAAACCCACTCCAATCAAATGCCGGCAATTCTACGATTTCACTTTCACCACTGGCGAGGCTGCCTGTCCATTGCATCCAGCATTTTTGTCCGCCTTCTACCCAGTATTCTATATCAAATTGTGTAACCGTTAACTCACCATAATTTTTAACCTTGACGATGGGGTTCCCACAAATGGGGTTGTTTCTATTATACTCATATTTATTATTCGGTGCCATGATCTGCTCGAGACCAAGATCGTTCTGATAGTTAAATCCACCGTACTCGACCAACAGTGCATCAATAATATAACTCGGTGCTTGATTCCCACTCCATACAATTGGTTGGATATCCATATCTATAGAAACTGAAGGTAAAGCGGAAACGTAGTTGGTGAGTTCGTGCTCAAATGTCCAAACATAATCTCCCGGACACCAATTCGCTCTGTTATAAACCCACGTTCCTCCCTGAGGATAAACGGCATTTAGCCCACAGTCATCTCTCCACATATTCTGCTGAAATGCGGTTGTGCCATTCAGTTTGATACTATAAAAACGCTCACAAAACTCAGCACAACCGGTATTGTTATCGAAGCCATGACCGCTTGGCGTTACTCTCAATTTATATTGATTCCCTGCTTGTAAACTGACATTCTTTTCCGGTAGTGCTGTACTCTCGAAGTTTGTCTGATTTTGATAACTCCAGCTTCCACTATAAATGTTGGTGATATCCAGAACAGGACGAGATGGAGTTCCTTCAATAAACAGAAAATCAAGTGTAGCGCTAAAACCGCTGGACCAACCTGAATAATGCGCCCTCACCACTATACTATCTTTGAGCAAAGTAGTAAAATCGGTTATATCATAGTAGAAAACGCGTTCCCAGCTATTATTAAAGCCATTTGAGCCATCTGCCATGTAAGTTCCATATGGAGTGATCGCTCTTCCCATTTCCATCTCTTCTTTAACTTCAAATACATTCCACATGGTATCGACAACTAGAGGGTTTGTGGATACGGTATCATACCCAACGATATTGGAGTCGAGCTGACCAGTAGGCCGCAGCAATTGAATTTGAGTGGTATAATCCCAATCAGAGCATCCTGAAGATGCACAACCCATAGTATATTTTAGTATGATCTTATTATATGACGTATTGCCATCAGGGAAGAACCCCATTTGGTCGTAATTTCCAAACCATGTGAGATCGACAGCGTCATGAACTCTGATAACAGTTGTATCGCCTTCAGAAGCAAATGAAAATAAGCTCGCACATAATAATAGCGCTCCAATTATAAATTTCATAGATAGAAAATTAGTTATGAAGGCTGAAGATAGGCACATTCAGCCATAATAGGAAGAATTAGAGACGCGAGATATTAAACTGACTGAAAGTTTATTCTGATTCAGGAAGCGATGGTGCTTCTGTTGAAGGAGCTGATGCATTTGGCGCAGCAAAAGGAGAACTATCCAGTCGTTGTTCCATGATCGATCGCGGAGCTTCCTGTACAACCGGACTGTTATCGACGAACAAGGCCGAAGTAAGACTTAAAACCAGTAACATGATAGCCAATGTCCAGGTCGCTTTTTCAATAAAATCAGATGATTTTTTTGCTCCCAGGATTTGATTCCCTACTCCACCAAAAGTGGCACTTAATCCTCCGCCTTTAGGGTTCTGTATCAATACTACAAAACCCAACAATATGCAAACGAGGATAATCAACACTGTCAATACTGTGTACATAGCTTAACTTAATTTTATAATTTCTTCAATTCGACTTGCAAAATAACCACTTTTTTCAGGATATTTCAAACTTAGTTCTTCGAGTGCCTGAATCGCTTTCGAATACTTTTTCTGCTTCACATAAATGTCTGCCAGTGTTTCAGTAACAAAACTGCTTTTATCAGCAACGCTGTTATCAGCCTGCTTACTAATTTCTTTAAGGTCAGATTCAGATGGCTCGTCTGAATCCTCACTCTCTGTCTTTACGATTTCTACTTTGTCGTTATCGTCATTTAAATAATCCCCTACATCTTTCTGATCATCTATTGGTTGCATTTTATGGATCCAGCCAATAAACGACGAGTCCTCTTCTGCTTCATCAACTACCTCCACAACTGTGGGTGTTACCGGGTTTAAATCTATTCTGGATTCCAAATCACTTCCAATAAGTTGTTCTGAGCTGGATTGGATGATCAATTTATCGATCTCGTCATGCTCTAATTTGTCTTCCACCGGGGGAATTACTTCATCCAGCTCCTTTATATTTTCACTAGCCTCTTCAACCAACTCGATTTCCGGCTCTTTATGTTGGATGTCTACGAGTGTGTCTTCAACTTTGTTTTTATCTGCTTCATAGTTGCTTTCAGGCGATGTCTCTTCTATTTCAACTTCACTACTAGTGCTGGAATTAAGCCATTTATAAAGCTTCTTTCTATCCGACGCATGCATAGCTGCATTTCTAAGGGATTCTGCTGAAGCGAGCGGATCCTTTTGCTTCATTTGCTTTGCAACAAAGAAATGGCCGATCTCAAAATATGGATATTCCTCGATCACTGAACGAAGATCGGAGGATCCAATATTATGGTTGGGATCTTTTATTAGCTGGCTTAGTTCTTCTTTACTATTCATTCCTACCATTTTACAAGAGCTGCAACAAATATATCGTCTGCTAGCTGTTCTGTAATTTCATCAATTAGTTCATCTTGAATCGATATCACATCTATTCCTGATTCAAATTCTGAAAAAGCCCTGAACGTTTTCGTCCAGTTATCTTCAGGAAATGGTTTATTGATGTACTCTATATTTACAGAGATATTCAATCGGTTTAACGCAGTTGTTTCTCCTTCTACCGGAGCTTTTGCCTCAATAGTATATAAAGATATAAAACCTTTCATCGTGATATCGGCGTCACGCGTGACAAGTTTCAGGTCTGCATCAGAGAGAAATTTATCTTTTAAAGTTTCGGTAAAAGTCTGACTTAAACTTGCAGGTCCGCCTCCGGCATTATTCTGAAAGTAATCGACCTGTATTGTTTTAACTTCGGGAGGTATAGAGGCACCTGTGAAAGAATAGAATTTGCAGCTTGGAAAACAGATCATTAAAATGATAAGCAATAGTAACGGTGACTTCATATTAGGATTTAACGCTATCATTCTTCGATTTCGTATTCCTTGATCTTTCGATATAATGTTCTTTCGGAAATTCCGAGATCAGATGCAGCATCTCTTCTCTTGCTATTATGTTTTTTAAGGGCTTTAATGATCAGTTCCTTTTCTTTTTCTGCTATTGATAAAGATTCTTCAACATTCACACTATTTTCTACTTCCTCGTCTCTTAAAATTATTGGTTTTTGTGTTTCTCTGTGATCATTTGATAATCTGGAAATATCTTCGACCCATTCATCCTTTTCAACAGGATGCGAAACAACGGAATCCCCGGATATATCGAAGACAAATTTCTTCAGGTCATGGATATCCTTTTTCATATCGAAAAGCATCTTATAGAGCAACTCCCTCTCTGATAATGAATCGGGTCCGCTTCCATTTTTTTGCAGAGCAGGCAAATTCCTTGTCGTCACTTCCGGGATAAACTTTTCAAGCTCCAGTGCATCGATCTCTTGTGTCTTAGCTAACACAGTTGTTTGTTCTGCAACATTTTTCAGCTGCCTCACATTTCCCGGCCATGAATATTTTAGGATAAGATTCTTTGCATCCTCTGTTAGTTTGATTGGTTTTATTCTGTTCCTCTCAGCAAAATCCACACAAAATTTTCGGAATAATAAATAAACATCCTCGCCTCTTTCTCTAAGTGGTGGAATTTCAATTGGAACTGTACTCAACCGATAATATAGATCTTCGCGAAATTTGCCTTTCTCGATCAAAGCCATCAGATTAACATTCGTTGCAGCGACAACACGAACATCGGTCTTCTGAACTTTGGAAGAGCCCACTTTGATAAACTCACCGGTTTCTAATACACGTAATAGTCTTGCTTGTGTTCCAAGTGGTAACTCCCCTACTTCATCTAAAAAAATTGTTCCTCCATGAACCGTTTCGAAATAACCTTTACGCTGTTCATGAGCTCCGGTAAACGATCCTTTTTCATGACCAAACAACTCGGAGTCTATTGTTCCTTCAGGGATTGCACCACAGTTTACAGCAATAAATTTATTGTGCTTTCGCGGACTCAGTTGATGGATAATAGTTGAAAATATTTCCTTCCCTACACCGCTTTCTCCGGTGATCTGTACTGTTAGATTGGTTGGTGCGACCCTGGCTGCAATGCTGATCGCATAATTCAGGCCCGGAGAATTTCCAATGATCCCAAATCGTTGTTTTATTGACTGAAGATTTTCACTCATAATAGTTCCCCCAACAATGTTGCAGATGTACAATCTGTAACTTTAACGTTTACAAAATCTCCCTTTCGAATACCTTCATCTGGAAACACAATAACTTTGTTCTGTGTATTTCTTCCATAAAGGTGTGTTTTCGATTTCTTAGAAACACCTTCTACTAGCACTTCAAAAGTCTTTCCGATATCTTCTTTATTCTTTTTAAGTGATATAGATTGCTGTAATTCAATCACTCTGCTCAAACGTTTCTTCTTAACTTCTAATGGAATATCATCTTTGTATCGTTTGGCAGCGAGTGTTCCTGGTCTTTCAGAATAAAAGAACATGTAAGACATATCATATTCAACTTCCTTCATTAGCGATAATGTATCCTGGAAGTCTTCTTCACTTTCGGAGCAGAAACCGGTTATGACATCAGTTGAAATACCGCAATCAGGTATTATCCTGTTGATCGCTTCGATCCTGTTCATATACCATTCACGATCATAAGTCCTGTTCATCATATCAAGGACACGTGAATTTCCTGACTGCACCGGAAGATGGATATACTTACAAATATTATCGTACCTCATCATCACATGAAGGACATCGTCGAGCATATCTTTGGGGTGAGAAGTTGAAAAGCGGATTCTCATATTAGGAACCGCTTTTGCAGTCATTTCAAGTAAGTTAGCGAAGTTCACAACATTCTCACTGTCTTTTGCTTCGATAAGCCTTTTCCCTTTTAGTTTAGGGTCTTCAGACCATCTGAACGAGTCTACATTCTGACCTAGCAGCGTTACCTCTTTAAATCCTTTTTCGTAAAGATCCTGAGCTTCTTTGACTATCGACTTTGGATCACGACTTCTTTCTCTACCTCTGGTAAATGGAACAACACAGAAAGAGCACATATTATCACACCCTCGCATTATAGATATAAAAGCCGAGACGCCGTTGGAAGCCAACCGAACGGGGCTAATATCAGCATATGTTTCTTCTCGGGATAAAAGGACATTTACCGCTTTTTGCCCACCATCAGCTTCGGAGATCAGATCTGGCAATGTTCGGTAAGCATCCGGACCTGCTACTATATCAACTAACTTTTCCTCTTCAAGCAATTTATCTTTCAATCGCTCAGCCATACAGCCGAGGATACCGATCAAAGCTGCAGGGTTTCTTTTCTTGATACCTTGGAAATTCTTAAGCCTTGCTCTTACTCGTTGCTCGGCATTGTCGCGGATAGAACATGTATTTATAAGGATCAGATCGGCCTCATCGTGATTCGTGGTAGAATCAAAACCCTCATTACTAAGAATTGAAGCGACAATTTCAGAATCCGAAAAATTCATCGCACAGCCATAGGATTCGATATAAAACTTTTTACCATTTGCCTTAACACCTTCCTTTCTGTCCTTGCTTAGAGCACTACCCTGCTTTGATTCATCTATTGTCTTCTCGCGCAGCTCGAAGCTTACTTCATTATTGTACAGTTCTTTCATCTTCTGGAATTTCAATCGCAAAAATAGCGAATAATACGGTAAATTATGACAGAATGTCAGTAAAATCTGATAGTAGACTCGTTATTTATCGATCATCAATAAATTGTTAATCAGATAGTTACAATACATTATTAAGATATGAACCTGGAATGCCAGGATTCTGAAATTGGTCCTTCCCACCGTGATTCAAACTCTCTTTTACTGGATATCAGGTTATTGAAAACTATTGTGGAGTTATGGATAACTCCATTAGAACACAATTCTGTGAATTCTGATTGAGGCACGCTCCTAATTTCATCACCATCTTTGAAAGCTACTTGCAAACGGTTAAAAAAATTGATATCATATTCCCTCCCAATGCTTTGTATAAATTGAACTGAGGAATCAATTGAGCATCCACTAACGCCTGCTCTTGTTTCATCTGCAAAAAGTACAATAAAGCGATCATAATAAATGTCACCAAAGGCCTTTACATCCTTTCCGTGTGATGCCCATTCTTTTGTAAACAAATCTATTTTCTGCTTTATTGAAAGCTGTTCATAGGGATTTAAAACTCGGTCTGCCTGGTATATCCAAACTTTCGAATCGGGGTGTAATTCAGTATATGTTGTCATTTAAAATGCTTTCAGACTTAGATCCAAACTTTCGTAAGAGTGTGTTAGAGCACCAACAGAAATGAAATCCACACCAGCCATGGCATATGGACGTAGGGTATCGAATTCGATTCCACCGGATGCTTCGGTTTCAAACTTTCCAGCGATCAGTGTTACAGCTTCTTCAACTTCTTCCGGTTCGAAATTATCGAGCATTATTCTATCAATTCCTCCAACACCAATAACTTCTTTAACATCTTCTATACTTCTGGTTTCAACTTCAATACGAATATCTAAGTTCAGATCTTTAAGATATTCTTTGGTGGAATTTATAGCCTGGGTGATTCCACCGCAATAATCGATATGGTTGTCTTTTATCATGATCATATCGTAAAGGCCAAATCTGTGATTATATCCGCCCCCAATTCTTACAGCCCATTTTTCAAAAGTTCTGAGTAAAGGCGTAGTTTTTCTTGTATCAAGGATTTTCACTCCAGTTCCTTCCACTTCATCAACAAATCGGCGAGTTTGCGTAGAAATTCCGCTCATTCTTTGCATGAAATTCAATGATAGCCTTTCTCCAAGGAGTATTGATTTTACCTCTCCTTCGACATGAAAGACAATATCTCCATATTTTACTTTTTCACCATCGGGGATCAGAACCTCGATCTCAACTCCGGGATCGATCTTTTGATAAATTTTCTGAGCCAGATCTACTCCGGCAATAACACCATCTTCTTTGACAAGAAGCCTTGCTCTGTCATAAGTTTCATCTCTTATTGTGGCTCTTGATGTGTGGTCTCCCGGTTTTAAGATCTCTTTAGGATCACCAATGTCCTCCAGAATTGCTGCTTCTATAAATTCGTCTACATTCATGGGTTGAAAATAACAAAAAAGCCCTTCCTGAAATGGAAAGGGCTTTTTCATTCAAAAATTTTGATGATATTCTAGTCTTCTTCGAAGCTAATTTTTTGGATCAGGAACACACTCCCTTTTTGTTTTGCTAAAACATAAGTCCTGAAGTTTCCATTATCTGTTATCAATTTACCAATTCCATATTTCGAACCTTCATTTGATGACCCTTTATGTATGATTTCAAATGACTCAGGCTTATGAGAATCGAAAAAGTCTTTTAATACCATTTCGGCTTGAGCTTTACTATATGAAGCTTCTTTATCTAGTATTGTTATTTCTACAACCTCATCTAGTTGCCTTGCCAGCTCTTTGGCATTACCCATCTTAATTGCCAGATTGATCTGCCCAAAGTCCTGAGCAAACAAAGTAAAGGCAAAGAATGGAACTATAGCCAACATCATTATACCGGTTTTAAATCTGTTCAATTTCATTATAAGTTCATTTACGTTGATCAGTCTGCTAATACTATGCCAAATTATACAAAAGAGCTCTGTGCTTATGTTTATCAAACTTAATAAAAGTTTAACTTTGCTCTCTTATGGAAACGAATAAAAAGGTAATACTGATCATTATGGATGGCTGGGGGCATGGCCAGGAACCTTCCAAAAGCGCTATTAGTCAAGCAAATACAGAATTTGTGGATAGCTTATATATGAAATATCCACACTCAGAGCTCACCACTCACAGCGAATCTGTAGGTTTACCTGATGGGCAGATGGGGAACTCTGAAGTAGGCCATCTTAATATCGGTGCCGGGAGAATAGTTTATCAGGAATTATTGCGTATAAATCGAGCTATTGCCAATGATGAACTTCAAATGAACCCAGAACTTATCGATTCCTTTGAATATGCAAAAAGACATGATAAAAACTTGCACTTCATAGGCTTGCTTTCAGATGGCGGTGTTCACTCTCATATCGATCATCTAAAAGCACTCTGCACCTATGCCGAGAAATATGGACTAAAGAAAGTTTTTATACATGCTTTTACAGATGGTAGAGATACCGATCCTAAAAGTGGAAAAGACTTTATTGTAGAAATTCAGAACCATATAAGTGATCTCCATAGTGAGTTAGTTTCAGTTGTTGGCAGATACTATGCTATGGATAGAGACAAGCGCTGGGAACGTATTAAGCTTGCCTACGATTTGCTTGTTTCAGGCAAAGGGAAACAAAGTGAACATTTATCACAAGCGATCGAAGCATCCTACTCAGAAGGCGTGACCGATGAGTTTGTCAAACCAGTTTTACTCAAAGAAAACGGAAAGATCTCGCAGCGGATTGAAAATGGAGATGCAGTTGTGTGCTTTAATTTTCGTACCGACCGATGCAGACAGATCACGGAGGCCTTAACTCAAAAGGATTTTCCGAATCATGATATGAAAACTATCGATCTGCACTATACAACGATGACAAACTATGATCATTCTTTTAAGAATATCAATGTCATTTTCGAGAAAGAGAATATTCAGAACACCCTTGGGGAATATCTTTCAGCAAACAACTTAAAGCAGATCCGGATCGCAGAAACTGAAAAATACCCGCATGTTACTTTCTTCTTCTCCGGTGGTAGAGAAACAGAATTCCCAGGTGAAAAACGCATCATGGTACCATCACCAAAAGTTGCCACTTATGATCTACAACCTGAAATGAGCGCCATAGAGGTCAGTGAAAAAATAATGAAGGAGTTAGATTCTAAGAGTGCAGATTTTGTTTGCTTGAATTTTGCAAACCCGGATATGGTAGCGCATACTGGAGTTTTTGAAGCAGCGGTAAAAGCAGTTGAAACGATCGACAATTGTGTCGAAAAAGTAGTTGGTTGTGCTTTGAAAAATGATTACACCGTAGTTTTAACATCTGATCATGGTAATGCGGATTACATGATAAACGATGACGGAAGTCCGAATACAGCTCATACCAAAAATCCTGTCCCATTGTTTATAATCGATAACAATAAAAAGTTTGAAGTTAAAGATGGGAAACTAGCTGATATTGCGCCTACAATTCTAAAGATCATGAATCTTGATGTTCCGGGACAGATGACTGGTGACATCTTAATCAAAGAAGGTGTTAATGTTTAGACTCTCTTTTGTCTTTATTATCCTGGTTTGTTCATGTTCAACCAAACAGGAAAGCTCTGCCGGTGATCCCCACTTTTTTAACATAGAAGACTTTCTCTCCACTGAAATTTCATATCTCGATTCCTTGAAACCTGATGTCATAAAAACGGCGATCCTAAACAATAAAGAAGAAGTCATAGAAATTGAAGGTGCACAGATGAACTGGGAAAAAGAGTTAAGTCAGTTCAATATTCTTCAAATCGACAAAGCAGCTTTATGGGAAAAATTCAATGTAGATTCTTTTCAAGATAATGGGAAGATGACTATCCGGTACATCGGCAAAAATCCTAAACTGCGGGTTAAGGAGTTTATTCTGACACAAAGAGAGGGCAAAGTCGTTGAGTTTACAGCAAAAAGCTCAGTAAAGAATATACTCCAAAGCACTTCTAGAAAGTGGTCTTATCGCTCCGGTGGAGAAATCTACATTGAAGGGCTGAATAAGATCCTGTTTATGGAACCTCAAAAATATTCTGTCACAATTGCGACAAGAGATTGATCAATCCTCCGACATTTCAGCATAGTACTTAAAGAAATATGGTATAGTCTCGATGCCTTTGTAGTAATTGAATAAGCCAAAGTGTTCGTTAGGTGAATGGATCGCATCGGAATCTAATCCGAATCCCATCAATACAGTTTTTATCTTAAGGATCCGTTCGAACATCTCCACGATAGGAATACTTCCCCCATTTCTCAAAGGTATCGGCACTTTGCCGAAAGTGGTTTCCATGGCTCGGCTTGCGGCTTTGTAAGAAACAGAGTCCGTTGGTGTCACTGCTGGCTCCCCTCCATGCATATCTCTTACCTCCACTTTTACATAAGGGGGAGCAAGGTTTTTAAAATGCTTAGCAAACAGTTCAGTTATCTCCTTCGAAGACTGATCAGGGACTAATCTCATCGAGATCTTCGCGTGCGCCTTTGACGGTAATACTGTTTTAGCACCTTCTCCTGTATAGCCACCCCAGATTCCATTGACATCAAGTGTTGGACGAATACTTGTTCTTTCCAGGGTAGAAAAACCACTCTCTCCATGCACATCATCAATACCTAGTTCATTCATATACTTTTCCAAATTGAATGGTGCTTTTGCCATTCTGGATCGTTCGTCTTGAGAGACATCCGC
Source organism: Chitinophagales bacterium (assembly GCA_013001465.1). Taxonomy (GTDB): domain Bacteria; phylum Bacteroidota; class Bacteroidia; order Chitinophagales; family JABDMM01; genus JABDMM01. The sequence continues at coordinate 12,318 of JABDMM010000113.1, forward strand.
AACGGGATCATAAAATCCCTTCACAGTGACTTTACCATTTTCATCGTGTAAAGAAGCGATCATTTTGCATAATATATTGACAGGATTTGCAACTGCGCCTCCATAGACTCCTGAGTGAAGATCACGGTTCGGACCTGTAACGGTTACTTCTACATAAGACAATCCCCGAAGACCGGTAGTGATCGATGGCGTGTCATTTGCTATCATGGATGAATCAGAGATCAGCACTACATCAGAATTCAGCATGCCTGTGTGTTCTTTCACAAATTCTTCAAGATGCTCTGACCCTACTTCTTCCTCTCCCTCAAACATGAATTTAACATTACAAGGAAGTGCGTTGTTACTCATCATGATCTCAAATGCCTTGATATGCATGTATAGCTGACCTTTATCATCGCATGCACCCCGAGCATAGATCTTTTCATCTTTGATGACCGGATCGAAAGGTGGTGATTCCCAAAGTTCGATGGGATCCGGTGGTTGCACGTCATAATGACCATAGACGAGCACTGTGGGCTTTGAAGCATCTATCAATTTCTCACCATAAACTATGGGGTAGCCATCTGTTTCAAAAATCGAAACATTATCTGCTCCTGCATCTCTAAGTTTACTCTCTATAAACGAAGCTGCTTCGATCATAGCCTGAGTGTATTCAGGATCAGCACTTACAGATGGTATCTTCAGCAACTCCAATAGTTCTTCTAAATATCTTTCTTTATTCTTCTCTAATTGTTCGGAAATCATTAATTCAATAGTTTTATCGGGCAAAGGTGATAAATAATTAGGATATTCGCAGACCTTTAAAACATACGAATTTCAATCTTCGAGCTTTACCGTTGGGATATTTATGAAAATTTGATGGAATGTAGCAGAGAAACGAAGAAGAAGAATAAGTCCGTTTTTTCAGATGTTGAGATTTGAAAAAGCGTTCTATGAACTTGGTTATGAATAAAACAACTTACCCGATAGGGTTATAATTTCCTTGAGAGGAATTAAACATTTTATTGTAAATTATCTCGACAACAGATGAAAACAGATCAATTGGAAGACAATCAGGTGACCTTATTAACAGATTATGATATCCATCTGTTCAAGGAGGGAAAGCATTTCAAGCTATATGAAAAGCTAGGGGCGCACTATATGGCCGATAAGAAAGGCACCTATTTTGCCGTTTGGGCACCATCTGCAACGGATGTTCGCCTTATTGGGAATTTTAATGGTTGGAATAAAGAATCGCATAAAATGTCTGTGCGATGGGACAATTCCGGTATTTGGGAAATATTCGTTCCCGGTTTGGGTCCCGGAGAATACTATAAATATGCTATAAGAAGTCACGCATTCCCAAATTATGTTGAAAAATTCGACCCTTTCGCTTTTCATTGCGAAAACCCACCAGGCAACGCATCCATTGTTTGGGATCTGAAACATAAATGGTCTGATAAGCGATGGTTAAACAAAAGAAAAAGGAAAAGTTTTAGTCAGCCCTATTCTGTTTATGAAGTTCACCTTGGTTCATGGAGACGAATTACAGAGGATGGAAATCGGTTTCTATCTTATCGGGAAGTGGCTCAAGCTTTAATTCCTTACGTCAAGGAAATGGGATTCACGCATGTAGAATTCCTTCCTGTCATGGAACATCCATTTTATGGTTCCTGGGGGTATCAGACAACTTCTTACTTTGCTCCTACTTCAAGATATGGAACACCTCAAGATCTGATGTTCCTAATAAACGAATTACATAAAGCAGAAATTGGAGTGATCATGGACTGGGTTCCATCTCATTTCCCCGGTGATGAATGGGGTTTATACCGATATGATGGTACACACTTATTCGAACATGAAGATTCAAAAAAGGGTTACCACCCGGATTGGAGCAGCTATATTTTTAACTATGGAAGATTTGAGGTGAAATCATTTCTTATATCGAGTGCAATTTTTTGGATGGATAAATATCATGTCGATGGACTTCGTGTAGATGCCGTTGCATCGATGCTCTACTTAGACTACTCGAGGAACGATGGTGAATGGATACCTAACATTCATGGAGGAAAAGAAAATCTCGAAGCAATTGCATTTATAAAAGAAATGAATGAAGCTGTATATTCAGAATTCCCTGGTTCCGTTACGATCGCCGAAGAATCTACAGACTGGCCAAACGTATCTAAGCCAATTTACAATGGTGGATTGGGTTTCGGATTGAAGTGGATGATGGGTTGGATGCATGATGCACTTGAATACTTTAAGAAGGAACCTGTTCATAGGCGCTTCCATCAGAATACGATCACTTTCAGCCTTCATTATGCATTCTCCGAAAATTTCATGCTGCCTTTGTCACATGACGAAGTAGTTCATGGTAAAGGTTCTATCTTGAATAAAATGCCGGGGGACAGATGGCAAGCCTTTGCAAACTTAAGAGCTTTATATGCACTGATGTTCACTCACCCAGGTAGCAAGTTGCTGTTTATGGGTAATGAGTTTGGTCAAACAAAAGAGTGGAACCACGATTCGAGTTTGGATTGGCATTTGCTTGAGGATCCTTCACACAGCGGAATACAACTGCTTGTCAAAGATCTTAATGCAGTTTATACTCAGGAAAAATGCATGTATGAAAATCAATTCGAATCCTCCACTTTCCAGTGGATCGATATGAACGACCACCAGAATTGTGTTATATCATATTTGCGTAGGGGGAAATCGGTTAGTGATACCATCCTGGTAATAGCAAACCTCACTCCGGTTCCACGTAATAATTATCAGATCGGTGCTCCATTTTTAATCTACTGGAGAGAGTTGATCAACACCGATGATGTAAAATATGGTGGTAGCGGATATGCTTCAAACAATGGAATCAAGTCTACAGCCGAAAGTAGAAACGGATTTGATTACTCATTAAAACTGAAGCTCCCTCCCCTGTCTGTCCTAATCTTTAAACCGAGAAAGAAACGGAAAAAGAAAGCAAAAACCGATCGATCCAAAACTATTAAGAAATCAACTAAAAGTAGAGAAAGAACTTGAAGAAGCATATATGTATCCACGGACATTTCTATCAACCTCCGAGAGAAAATGCGTGGCTTGAAGCAATAGAACAACAAGATTCAGCTTACCCTTATCATGATTGGAATGAAAGAATAAATGCCGAATGTTACGGACCCAACTCGGCCTCCAGAATTCTTAATGGAGATCATAGAATCGTTGATATAGTGAACAACTATAGTAGGATCAGTTTCAATTTTGGTCCTACGCTACTATCATGGATGGAAAAAAATTCGAATGAAATCTATCAGGCGATTTTGAAGGCCGACCAAAAAAGTATGGATCGATTCTCGGGTCATGGATCTGCAATAGCACAAGTTTATAACCACATAATAATGCCTTTGGCAAACTTGCGAGACAAGGAAACACAGGTTAAATGGGGAATTAAAGATTTTCAATCCAGGTTTAATAGACGACCTGAAGGAATGTGGTTGGCCGAGACTGCAGTAGATACCGAAACACTCGAAGTCCTTGCTGAGAATGATATCTCATATACCATTCTCGCACCAAGGCAAATAAAGCGTTTTCGCAAGGTGGGAGCATCAAAATGGTTGACTCCAGCAGATGATCCATTCTTCCACTGCCGACCGTATAAATACCTTCTTCCATCGGGTAAAGAAATAAACCTGTTCTTTTATAACGGAGAGGTTTCTCAGTCAGTAGCATTTTCAAACATCCTGGACAACGGAAAACTATTTGCAAAAGCGCTGTATGATAGCTTCATTGGAAACGAAAACGATATATGCCTTACACACATAGCTACCGATGGGGAAAGTTACGGCCATCATCATAAGCATGGAGATATGGCACTCGCTTTTTGTTTGAAAGAAATTGAAGAGAACAAAAACTTTGAGCTAACGAACTACGGCGAATTCTTGAGTAAGCATACTCCCGAATATGAAGCTGAGATTCATGAAAACTCTTCATGGAGTTGTGTTCATGGTGTAGAAAGATGGAAGGCTGACTGTGGCTGTAATTCCGGGGGCAAACCGGGATGGCATCAAAAATGGAGAGAACCTTTAAGGACAACTCTGGACGAGCTTCGAGAAAAACTAATCCAAGTCTATAAAAATGAAATGCCTTTCTTTTGCAATGATATATGGTATGTCCGCAACGAATTCATTTCTGTCCTCCTAGATAGAAATGAAGATACAGTAAGCGATTTTATTACAAAGCATGCTGTTAACATCCGATCTCACGAAGACGAAAGTAAATTCCTGCGGTTACTGGAAATGCAACGAAATGCAATGTTAATGTACACCTCATGTGGATGGTTCTTCGATGACATCTCCGGTATCGAAACTGTTCAGATACTGCAGTATGCTAACCGTGCTATACAGCTTGCTGAAAGAGAAAGTGATGTCTTTCTCAATGAATGGTTCAAGAAAGAGATCTCAAAAGCTGAGAGCAACACTAAAAAACACACAGACGGAAAGAAGATATATGAAGCCTGGGTCGAGCCTAAAAGGCTAACCTTATCTAATGTAGCTGCGCATTATGCTGTTGCAACCTTATTCTCCGAAAACCCCGAAAGGATCGAGATCTGGAATTATATTGGAATAAGTGAAGATTTTGAAAGGCATCAGGCAGGTGACTTTATCCTTTCGGTGGGTAGGACGGTTGTGCACTCCAAAGTGACACACTCAATGAAAAACTTTGACTTTGCGGTGCTGTACTTAGGGCAGAGTCATATTATCGGATCTATGGCAGTCGATTTGACCGATAAAGCTTATCTGAAAATGAAGTCCGAGATCGTGAAAAATTTTAATGATGGTCAGCTCTCGGATACTATTGCACTATTACAAAAGTACTTTGGGCAACAAAAGTTTTCAATCTGGAATCTATTCAGAGATGATCAGCGTGCAGTTCTTCTACAGATCGTTGAAAACCGGGTCGAAAATGCCGATGAAATCCTGAAGGATGTTTACAATCGAAATTATAATCTAATGGGAATCTTGCACAAAGCGAACTTGCCTCTGCCTATACTATTTCAGAAAAATAAAGAAGCCGTCGTGAACCATGAGATCATATCCTGCTTTAAAGGTGATCGTGTGCATCCAAGTCAGCTTGAAAACCTTGTTGTTGAATTTAAAAAGTGGGAGGTTCCTCTTGACAAAACTCAAATAGAATTTGTAGCGGGGCAAAGAGTATATAGCTTGATCAAAGAATTAGTGCAATCACCGGATGATCTTAAATTGCTGAGAACTATTAGAAGAGTTATGGATTCACTGGAACAGTTAGAGGTAAAACCTGACCTAGTACCTATTCAGGATAAATACTACCAAATCTACAAAGCTTTGTATTCAAATGATACCCTGGATAAAAAGTTAATCCCTACTGACTATGAAGCATGGGATAAACTATTCAGGCAAATCGGTGATTCTTTGAATATGGATTTATTTAAAACAAAGGATTAGCTTGTTTTTTCATCCGGATCATAAACGGTAAGCGTTATTAAACCGGCAAGGATCATGCTCGCACCACCCAGCATCAGCGCATATATCGGCTGACCTTCAAATAGATTTTTTACCATAAAACCTAAAATACTTGCGGCAAGAATTTGTGGGATGACAATAAAGAAATTAAATATTCCCATGTACACACCCATCTTTTTTGCTGGTAGTGCACCGGTTAATATCGCATAAGGCATCGACAGAATACTTGCCCACGCTACCCCAACACCAAGCATCGAGACGAGCAGTAGATTAGGATCTTTAAAGATCATGTATGAAATCAATCCAAGTCCGCCTGCAACAAGGCAAAGCATATGCGTTATTTTTCGACTTGTTAGATTTGCCAGAACAGGTAATGCGAAAGCTACCAGTGCTGCAAAAAGATTGTACATGGCAAACATGATTCCAACCCAATCTGCACCATCGTTGTATAGTTTTGATGCTGGATCTGTAGATCCAAAATGTACTTCCGTTACAGCAGATGTGGAATAAATCCACATTGCAAAAAGTGCGAACCAGGAGAAAAATTGAACAACAGCAAGCTGTTTCATCGTTTTAGGCAGGTGGAACAGATCGTCCATAATTTCATAGAAACCATTCGATGTCTTCCCTGATTTGCTCATAGCTTCAGAAATAAACAAAATGACACCAAATATTATTGCACCGACACCAAGTATATAAAGTTCTTTCTCTAATGAATAGAAAGAAACGATCGCTGTCATTATAGCTCCTACTACTAAGGAAACAATTCCCCATGTTATAAAATTTGATTTAGTCCGAACAGCTGTCTCATCCGTCATCTCAATATTCATCTGCTCCTTTTCAGCTTTTTCAAATTCTTCCAACTGTTCCGGAGAATATTCTTTGGTTGTGAATACTGTTATAAGC
>JABDMM010000133.1 GCA_013001465.1 Chitinophagales bacterium
TTCCTATAGGGAAGACCGTTCCACTGGCCTGTCCCGCGGTTTGCATAAGGGTTGCTCCCGGACAGTTATCAGAGAAAGCAATTCCATACACTACGGTTCGACCGCATGTACCCGGGTCATTGACATCCACGATATCAACCGGGCATGCAATAAGAGGATCTACATTATCCTCAACAGTTACCACAGCCGTACAGGTATCGGTTTGTCCAGCACTGTCGGTAACGGTTAAGGTAACCGTTACTGGAGACCCTACGTCTGCACAAGTAAATGCACTTGGGCTTACAGACAAGGTCACTGGCCCTTCCAGGTCACTGGAACCACCGTCCACATCGGCACCTGTGATGGTTACATTCCCAGTACCATCTAACTGTGCTGTGAAATTCGTACAAACCGCGGTAGGAGGTGCATCCGCTGTAACAGTCACAGAATAACTTTGTACACACAGAGGATCTGCTCCGGCAGTATCTCCTGCACTTAATATCCATGATCCTAAAGCGGATTGCCCATTATAGGCATCAAGGTTTCCACCTCCTGCAGGAAGGAACGTCCCACTCACCGGAGCTCCGGGACCCGGAGCACCTCCGGCTGCCTGATCGAAAACTGTAGTTACTACTGGATTCCCAGCTCCGCTATAAGTTCCCGGGGGAACAAGAATCTGCATCCCTCCGGCACCCGGACCATCTATCCTGAAGTTAGTTTCATTGTGGAAGGGAGTGCCAGCACCAGGGGCTGCACAAGTTCCATCTGTCTTTTGCCAGGTGATGGAAACATCCACGTCAATAATATTTGCTCCTGCCGGGAAGTCGGCTGCGACAAAAGTTACAGCAGGTAAGGCGACGCAATATGACCCACAACCGTCTACAGTGACGGTAGGACCAGCATAAGTTTTGGTTACCGTTGTTTGGCCATAGGTAAAACACGTAACCGCAATCATTAGAATTGCAAGGGTAATTTTTTTCATAATTTGGTTGAGTTAGTTAAACTGGTTAAATGAATTAACCAGGATTAATCTACACCAATAATATCATTAAGAAATATTTATTAGTTTATCAGTTAATAAATTCGATAAAACGCATGTAAGACTGACTTAGACTTTTGGCTATCGATCACCTAATTACGGGGTATCCGTATAAATATGTAAATTCTTAATACACAAAAAAAACCGCTATCAATTTGATAGCGGTTCTGAATTCATAATAGATTTTAATTCTATTTGATCATATCATAACTGCGTTTGATAAACGCCGTCATTTCTTCACCTTTTAATAGGTTTTTACTTAAGCGCGCAAGATCAAGTGCCTGGTTAACAAGACGTTCCTTTTTCTTTCGGGTCTTAGTATTCAATATCTGGTTTACTAGTTCATGGTTGGTGTTTACTACCAGATTGTACATCTCGGGTAATCCTCCCATACCAAACATACCTCCACCACCGGTTTGCTGCATTTCCTTCATGCGTCGCATAAATTCTGGTTCCGTTATAATAAAAGGGCTGGCGTCACTATCCATGGCTTCCAGTTGTACTGAGAATTTTTCCGAGGGAATTATTTCCGTCAGCATCCCCTGCAGCTTTTCTTTTTCCTCTTCGGAAAGTTTCGAAATGGACTCTTCTTCCTTTTTAATGAGCATATCGATAGCATCGCTGTCAACTCTTACAAAGGATGTTTTCTCATTCTTGCTTTCCATCTTCTGAAGCAAATGAGATACTATGGGAGAATCCAGCAGAAGTACCTCATATCCTTTGTTCTTTGCAGCTTCAATGTAACTGTGCTGTGCTTCTTCATCTGAAGCATACAGGATAACCAGCTTCTCATCTTTATCTGTTTGAAGGTCTTTTATTTTCTCCTTCAGTTCTTCGAAGGTGAACAGGTCTCCATCCACAGTGGGGTAGAGTGCAAAATCCTGTGCTTTGTCGAAGAATTTGTCTTCGGTGAGCATTCCGTATTCGATCACGATCTTGATATCATTCCATTTACTTTCGAAATCTTCGCGATTGTCATTGAACAAGCTCTTCAACTTATCGGCTACCTTTCTTGTGATGTAGCTGGAGATTTTCTTAACGGCCCCATCTGCCTGTAAATAGCTTCTGGAAACGTTCAAAGGAATATCCGGGCTATCAATTACCCCGCGAAGCATCGTTAAAAACTCAGGAACGATACCTTCTACATTATCTGTAACGAATACCTGGTTCTGGTATAATTGAATTCTGTCCTTTTGAATATTCAGGTCGTTCGTGAGTTTGGGGAAGTACAGAATACCGGTAAGGTTGAATGGGTAATCCACGTTGAGGTGAATATTGAACAAGGGCTCTTCGAATTGCATCGGGTAGAGTTCCCTGTAGAACTTTTTATAATCTTCTTCTTCGAGATCCGCAGGTTGTTTGGTCCAGGCAGGATCTGGATTGTTAATTATATCATCCACTTCCATGGTAGGTGCAGGATCTTCTTCTTTCGCGTCTTCTGGCTTCGGTAGTGTTTCGGTGCGTGTTCCGAACTTGATAGGCACCGGCATGAATTTATTATACTTTACCAGAAGTTCACGTATACGCGCCTCTTCGAGGAATTCTGTGTCATCATCTGAAATATGCAGAATGATCTCCGTACCTCTTTCGGTTTTTTCCACCTCATCAATGGTGTAATTCGGAGAGCCATCACAAGTCCAGTGAGCGGCCGGTTCATCCTTGTAGCTTTTTGTTATGATCTCTACTTTATTAGCGACCATAAAAGAAGAATAGAACCCTAAACCAAAATGACCAATGATACCAGCATCTTCTCCATTTTTATCCTTGTATTTCTCAATGAATTCCTCGGCACCGGAGAAAGCGATCTCATTGATGTATTTCTCAACTTCTTCAGCCGTCATCCCGATCCCCTGGTCGATAATATGAAGTTTCTTATTCTCTTTATCGATCTTAACTTCAATTAAAGGATTACCATATTCTACTTTCGCTTCCCCAATATTGGCGAGGTGCTTTAGTTTCAATGTTGCATCGGTAGCATTGGAAATAAGTTCCCTCAAAAAGATCTCGTGATCACTGTAAAGAAACTTCTTAATTAGTGGAAAAATGTTCTCTACTGAAACATTAATAGTACCTGAACTCATAGTCTGATATATTTTACTTAAAATTAGTGTTATCGTTTGTCGACTGTCATTCAAATAGAATACCACTTTGATTAAATATGACATCATGTCATTTTATACGAGCTGAAATTTTAACAAACATTTTGTTTAACAAAAAATCATAATAGTTAAACATTTAGTACATTTGACTGATTTAAAAAATGAGTTATGTCTGCAAAGAAATCATCTGCTAAAAAACCGGTAAACAGAGATCAGGTAATTGCTGCCTATATGAAGTACTGCCTGGAAAATGAGAAAAACCCTGTAAGCGTTTATAAGTTCTCAAATGAAAATGAAATCACGGAAGAGGAATTCTATTCTTTCTTCGGGTCTTTCGACGGATTGCGATCTGCGATATGGAATAATTTCTTCGATCATTCGATGAAACTGGCGCACAAGAACAAGGAGTATGAGAATTTTTCAAATCAGGAAAAAATGCTCACCTTCCTGTTTACCTTTTTTGAACTTCTAACGGCGAATCGGAGTTATGTACTTTTTGCCTTGAGTGAGCAGAAGGATCCTATGAAGAATATGTCTCAGCTAAAAGGGCTGCGGAAGCATGTCAAAGAGTTCGCTTCCGAATTAATCGAAGAGAAGAACGACGAGAAACAATTCAAGGTCCTGAAACATCCGGTTTCTGTATTTTCTGAAGGGGCCTGGCTGCAAACTCTCTTTATCCTTAAATATTGGATGGAAGACAGTTCTCCCTCTTTTGAAAAAACCGATGTAGTGATCGAGAAATCGGTAAGAGCCATCTTTGATGTCTTTGAAACCACACCTTTGGAAAGTTTGCTGGACTTTGGCAAATTTCTATGGAAGGAACAAATGAATTAAATGAATACAATAGACAGCATACCAACAGGAAAGATTTCCCGGGCTACCAAACTTGTGCGAACAGGTGTGAAGGTAGGAGGTAACTACCTCAAATATTACGGTGAGAAGCTCGTAAACCCGGAAGTGACTAAAGAAAAGCTCAATGAAAGCAACGCAGAGGATATTTACGATGGATTAAAAAGTCTTAAGGGCAGTGCCCTGAAAGTGGCCCAGATGCTGAGTATGGAAAAGAATATCATGCCGAGGGCGTATGTTGAGAAATTTTCT
>JABDMM010000141.1 GCA_013001465.1 Chitinophagales bacterium
CGACGATGACGATGATGACGACGATGATGACGACGACGATGATGACGACGATGATGACGACGACAATGATTTCAACAATGGGAATAACAACAATCTAAATTCCTTCCACCAGATATCCCTGCATCCAAATCCTACTTCTGATGTACTAAATATTAGATCGTTTAAGGTTGAAACCTTAAACATCAGGATTCATGATATTCTCGGAAAAGTGATGTTTGAAGGTGAAATTGAAAATGGAAAACTTAGTGTTGATGTTATAAATTTCAAGCAAGGACTTTATTCAATACTTATTTCTGATGGCGAGATCATTGATAATATTCAGTTTATTAAAAGGTAATGCTGCTTAATGCATTCTGTTATAAAATAGAATTGCGTTAGCAATAAGAAAGGTTGGAAGCTGAAATTCCTTATCTTTAAAGTGAATGTATAAGATCACTTTACTAAGCTTATTTCTGACTTTTTTATTACTGATAAGCTGCTCAGATAATAATGTCGGTGAGTTTGATGGGTTCTATAAAGGAACGCTCACTGCAGAAGTGGAGTCTGTCGAAATTTTTTATGGAGATACCGTTGTTACCAACTATACAAAGGCGGAAACTTTTGATCTCAGAATTAAAGGAGACCGTTATTTTACGCGCAACAGAAAAGGAGATTTCTTTGTTTTAAATGAAAATGAATTCCTGTTCGATCTGGAAGTCAATAACTGTTTTTATGGATGTGAAGCGATCTTGGATGATACCATGTCATTTCAATCTGAAGCCCATGTTCTAGTCCTGGAAGATCAGATCAAGTACACTCAGTTTTATTTTTCCGTTGTCAATGTTACCGAGGATCGGGTGTTTAATCTTGTAAGAAACTGATCTTTAAAATTTCAAAGACTTTCCATTGTAATATAACTCTCCATTTACAAAGACATCAATGTGATAAGTTCCTGGAACAACTCCTTCAATGTTGAGGTCCAATTTATGTAGTCCTTTGCATATGCTGTAGCTGATATAAGGTTGGTGGATCAAAGCGCCTTTTTGATCATATATTTTTACATCTAGAATGGCATGATCAGCCAATAATATATCTAATACAAGATCTTCGCTAAATGGATTTGGGAAAACTGAAGCATCGATACTACCTGAAACTTCACTCTTCGAAACTTCCACATGTTCCAAATCAACCTTCATTAAGTCACTCTTCAACAACTGTCCTGTGCTTGTATTGAGGTTTCCATCATAATAGGAAAGATTAAAATGATCGGGATACACGATCGGACAATGATCATTGGAATCTGATAATAAATTTGTTGGAGAAGGTTGTAAGGTTACCGGTGGTGGTGTTGTACGGTAATGCAAAGGTAGGTTGAAAGCATAAATGTCATCTCTCTTTAATATTAACCCATGTTCTAAAAAGTATGAATTGACTTTCAGTAAAAGATCTTTGAATAGCTGCCCGGTATGTATTCGTTTGAACTTACAATCAGTGATGACCGGATATAATGCATGTTTACCGTGACATACAGTATAAAGATCGCTGTGAATTCCTTTGTTCTTAGCTTCCACAAAAAGTGCTTCTGCACCAAACCCAAACCAGTGCTGCATTTGTTCCTGATAAGTTTGTTGGTAAGAAAAAATATGATCCCAACTCCCATGAGCATTAAATACAGAAGGATCATTGGGATCCATTATATCCAAAGAAGTAAGAAATCCCCAAAAATTGACTACACCAAGCGGACGTATATTCAATGATAGTGCTGGTTCGAAGGTAAAATCATCGCTCAGGTTCCCGGGTGCAGGAAAACTAAGACCTCGGTAAGCCATTGCAACAGTGTCTAATATAGAATCCAACTGATCGGGATGTTCAAGTAAACCGGCATGTAACGATTGAACTGCAGCTGCACTTCCACCTACTAAAAAGGCACTTTTAGCATTTATATTCAGAGCATTTTGGTTTTGGGAAAGTAATTCCAGCAAGTGTTTACTATCATATGTGATCTTATAGATCATTTCCAGATATGCATCGTGAACCAATTGTGATCCATTAGCTCCTTTGCTTAAACTCACCAATAGATCAGCAAATTTGTAATCCTGTGTAAGGTTATTATCCCGAAAATTGATAAAGTCAGCGAGCACAGCAGAGTCGCCTGTATAATAAGGATTGGTTATAAAATCAGTAAGGACACTACTATCTGAAATTTGGGACCTGTCAATAAAAAACTTTCGGCTTTCATATGAAACTACCACGAAACCCTTTTTTGCAAAGTAGGAGCAGAAGTAATTTTGTAAACTTCCAATTATTCTTGATGAGGTAAATGAGCTCAATGAGCTGAACATAATAACAGGTCTCAGGATGTGCGCATTTTCAGGCAAATAAAGCCTGCAACTAAGTACTTCATTATCGTCAGCACTGTTACCTATTCTTCCAAATGCTTGTAAACTGGCATACTCAGAAACATTTACCAGTTTATAATCAAAGAGATCCGTAATGAAATCAGCCTTCGTATTGAAGTTTTTTCCATCACATGGAATTGAATCATTGTTACAGTATCCTGGAGTAAAGGGATTTGCAGCAGTGATACAGGGTTGTGCATATAATGCACTACATATGAATAGCAGAAATATTGTTGAGATGGATCTGATCAAAATTAACACTGGTAATGGTTTTATGGAAATTACTATAAATGCAAAGTAATTCCTGTTGTTCATAGCGTAATAAAAATAATAAATTAATATATAAATCTGATATTCATTACAGTTTAAGTTCAAACGAAGTTTTCTGTTATCTTTAAAAAGAAACAATTAGTTATGGCTTATCATTTAGTGAATTGGTTTGAAATACCGGCTCTGGATATTGAAAGAGCTAAAAAATTCTATACCGGGATTTTTTCATGTGGAGATTTTACTGATATGCAAATGGGAACACATAAAATGGCAATATTCCCTATGCCGGAGGACACTGAAAATAGCGGAGTAACAGGAGCAATTATCCAGGGAGATGAATACCAACCCAATGAAAACGGTACAACGGTTTATTTTGGAGTTGATGATTGTTCCGAAGAGTTATCTAAGGTGGAAGATAATGGAGGAAAAATTGTTCATGAGAAAAAAGCAATAGGAGAGCACGGCTTCGTTGCGCACTTTATAGATACTGAAGGCAACAGGATAGCTCTGCATTCCAGAAAATAGCAGATGGACGGATAAATAAGTAAGGAATTGGACTTATATTTGCGAACTCAAAGCATAAGCCCAGGTGCTGGAATTGGTAGACAGGCATGGTTGAGGGCCATGTGTCCGCAAGGGTGTGAGGGTTCGACTCCCTCCCTGGGCACTCTTTCCTTTCGACTCTCAAATATTAACTAAGGTATATATAGTTTCAGCTTGTTGAGTTCTTTATCAAGACGTCTTGAATTGGGACAAATATTTTCAAGATGAAGCCAAAAAGATCTACTATGATTCTTTTCCTTTACATGTGCTAGTTCATGCAGAATTACATAATCGGCTAAATGGGTTGGAAGGAGCATCAGATAGATCGATAAGTTGATATTGTTGCTAGAAGAGCAGCTACCCCAGCGAGTCCTTGCTTTGTTGATACGAAGTTTGTTAAACCGAATTCCTGCATTTTCAGACAGGAACTTTAATCGAACAGGTAAATATTTCTTAGCGGAAACTCTCAGATGTTTTTCGAAGAAAGTAGAAATATATTCACTTACAACAGGATCCTTTAAACCGAGATTTTCTGGATATTGAATTAAAGTTTCATCATCCTTTATGATGACATTACAAGAATTAATGTCGGAAGGTCTGAGTTTATAGTAATGGTCCAAAGATTTCCATTCGTAGTATGCATCAACAGAATACTGAGCTTCTCTTTCTTTCATCAATCTCAGCTTGTCCTTTATCCAGGGAGTGTTCTTCAAGACTACTGATTCTGCCTGCTCGACAGATAGGTATGGCGGATAGCTCACAATAACCCCTTTAAAAGGTTGAAGTTTGATATTTACCCGCTTACTTCGTGAACTCACACGGTAAGAAACATTGCCTATATTATGATAATGGATATTCAATAAACTCGTTTAGATGTAAAACTAATGGAAGCTTGAAAAACAAAGTGAAAGACTAATCAACTTTTCAATCAAGTTTCTAACATCCATTATTTTAAGTGTTTTTCAACGGATAAATCGCACTTAAATGAATAAATTCGAAGAGTAGATAGAAGTTCGAGATCATGAAGAGAAACCCGTCCGTCAGAGATGATCATATAACATTGTATGAATTATGCAATGGTCTGAAGAGGTATATCGACAAAAGACTAAAGAATAATCCGTTGTGGGTGATAGGGGAGATCAATAACCTTAAGAAGCACAGCAACGGTCATTATTACCTTGACTTAGTAGAGATGCGTGATGGTAAAACAGTGGCAAAGATGCAGGCAAATATTTGGGGAACGACGTTAAGTCTGCTCAAAGAGAAGATTGGAGACGATATCGATAATATTTTAGATAACGGTAATAGTGTTCTTTTTCAATTAAGTGTTTCTTTCCATGAGGTCTATGGCTTAAAGGCGATCATACACGACCTGGATCTTAATTACACTCTTGGGGAATTGGAGCGAAAGCGACAGGAAACCATCGATAAACTGAAGAAAAAGAACTTGTTGGATAAGAATAAACAGCACTATTTGCCGGTGGTCGTGCAGAACTTTGTTTTGATCGCATCCGAAGGCTCTTCGGGTTATAAGGATTTTGTTAACCAGATCGCTAATAACAGCAGTGGTTATCGTTTTAATTTCGAAGTGCTAAATACACTGGTGCAGGGAGAAAGGGCAGAGGAGGAGTTGATCCGCAGATTATACGATGCCGCAGAGTTAAAACATATGGATGCTGTCCTGATTTTGAGAGGTGGTGGTTCTAAACTCGATCTCGAAGTGTTTAATTCTTATGATTTATGCTTTGCAATTGCTAATCATCCAATGCCAGTTCTTACCGGTATTGGTCATGAGACAGATGTCTGTGTTGCAGATTTTGTCTCCTATGAATCTCTTAAAACTCCTACCGCTCTTGCAGAGTTTCTGCATGACAGAGCGCAACGGTTTGAACAAAAAGTCATTGACAGAACTAAAGAGATCTGCAGAAAGATCACGAACAAAATATACTCTCAACATCAGTTATTAGTAGAGCATAGAAAGGAAGTTAAACTTAGTTCCACATCGCTTATCAGCAAACAAAAAGACTTTTTTCTTCACAGCGAGAAAGCGATCAGAGGCTCAAAGAAAAACCTATTTTTTAAAGTCGATAACTTAAATTTAGTTTCAACAAAGATCTCAGCCAGAGTTAGAGAAATTCAATCAGATCAAAGTGTAAAGCTTCATAAAGCAGAAACGAAACTCAGAAGTTTCTCAAGTCTTCAAATAAGTAGAAATCATAATCAACTTACAACTATATCAAAACTGTTGTATAATATTCACCCGGAAAGACTAGTGGAACGTGGATTTGCAACAGTTATCATAAACAAGAAACTCATGACGAAAGAGACGGTCCTAAAAATAGGAGATGAGCTCATGATCAATGTATTCGACAAAGAAATAACTTGCCAGATAATTCAAATTAAAGATCAATGGACATTAAATCTTATGAACAAGCTTTTGAAAGACTAGAAAAGATAGTTGAAGAACTGGAAAATGAACAGGTAACCATAGACCAGCTTGCAGAGAAAGTAGAATCTGCTTCCGAGTTACTCAATTATTGCCGGGATAAACTTCGTAAAACTGAGAGTAAAGTAAACGAGATCATCGATAAAATGGAGCAATAGCATGACTTCTACTATTCGAATCGCCGGTGTAGATGAGCATTTTAACGCTCCATGGCACATTGGTATAAATAGTGGTTCTTTTATGGATCACAACATTGCTGTGGAATGGTATACCGCATACGGAGGTAGCGGTGAAATGTCAAAATTACTCCGAGATAACAAAGTGGATGTCTGTGTTCTCCTTACTGAAGGAATTATTACCGATATTATAAATGGTAATCCTTCGAAGATCGTTGGCAATTATATTCAATCTCCTCTTACCTGGGGAGTCCATTCAGGAGCCAGTAATCCTCTGGATAACTATAATGATGCCTTCTCTGGTAAATATGCTATTTCCAGGAAAGGCTCCGGTTCACACCTCATGCCTATCGTAGATGCTATTACTAAAGGTAAAACAGTATCTCAGGATCAGTTCGTCGTTGTTGGGAATCTCGATGGAGCGCTTCAATCATTGTCCAAAAATGAAACAGATGTTTTTTATTGGGAGAAGTTTACCACAAAACCTTATGTCGATAATGGTACTTTAAAACGAATCGGTGAATACAATTCGCCATGGCCATGTTTTACCATCGCAGCAACGGAGTTAGCAATTTCTACAAAGTCCGATGAGATCCAAAAGATACTCTCTACCATTTACCGTTTAAATGAAGAATTCATGAGGTCTCCAGATTCTGTCGATTATGTATGTAACCACTACCATCTTTCAAAAGAAGATACTGAACACTGGTTTTATTTTACTGAATGGGCTTTGAATGACTATATAAGCTACAAGATGATCGATAACGTGCAGTTTTTCCTAACCGAAGCAGGTATTGTCGATAAAAGGATCGATCCTGAAAGGATGTGTTTAAAATTTTAGAGGATCTGCTTTGCCAGGAAATCACTCTTTTGAAGTTCCCTCACATGCAATGCCGCTAGCCACATACTTAAGATCACTGTAACAACAGAAGAAACGAATAAAATATTCATGTTAAACGGACTGATCATCATTCCAAGATCTTTACTCAGAATGTCGTTTGCTAAAATCAATAGCAATAATAAAGCCGGGATAACATAGATCAGTTTGTTGATATGTCCCAGAAAAGCAGATTGTACATATTGACTCTTAATCGCAGCTTTTCCAATCTCCTCTCCCTTAAATGAATCAACTAGCATCAATAATGATTCATTCTTCCTTTTTAAACTAGTGTATGATGTAAGAAGTAGAATTATAAATACCCAGCCACTGATTATGCCTATATCATTGATATGATATTTAATTCCCAGGAAAGGAAGTTGAACATAGGCGAAAGGAGCTGTTTGATTGTAGAGTCGATCGATCACTTTTTGTACTTCATAATCCTTAACAAAAGGTTCACCATATTTATTCAGCGCTCTTTCCAGAATCTGGTTTTGCTTTGAATTGAGGGAATTTGGATCTTTCTGGTAGCTTTCAACAACTTTTAGATAGCGGATCGTCTGCATGTTCCAGTTCAGAAGTCTGGAATTCCAGAATGTAGTGAAAATAACTAGTGTAACAATGATCAATACGATAGACCATACACGATGCCTGCGGCAGCTTTCCTTAAAGTTATTTATGATTTCAGATCTTAGATCCATTGGAATGTTTATCTGGTTTTCATTTCATATCTGAAATAGTCTCCCTCCGTGTATTCCTCTGCAATCAATGAATTCTTCTCAAGCAACTCAATAGACCATTCAAGATAAAGGTTTGAATTTGTTGTTTCGTCTTCTAAGATAAACAAAACTCTGTCTTTATGTCTGTTGAACTCCCAGGTTCCTTCAAAAGTCGTACTGTCTTTCAAAAAGAATGCCGCATGACCATCCTTTGTAAATTCAACGTAGTCGATAAAATAGGAAGGTGTTTTAATGATGTTGTTTTCGTAGACTCTTTGATAATCCCACGTATTTGCAAATCGTTTAGCGCGAGATCGAAAGCTGATCGAACCTTCTTCGTAAAAGCATCCTTCGAGACACAATGATGCGACAAGTAAGAATAGTAGTGTCGGAATGTATCTATTGTTTTGGAACAAGTTCATACCTGTATTTCTTATTATCAGTATATTCTTCAACAAACATTTCATCTTTCGATAAACGTTTTATGATCCACTCCGCTTGAATTCTTATTCCAGCGGCTGAAGATGTCTCAGTAAGGTCAAGCAAAATTCGATCGGTATGATCGTTAAATGTCCATGTACCTTGTAAAATGGTATTAGAAAAAGAAGCAATAATGATCACCTCTCCATCCGATCCCATGTCAATGGTTTGATCTGCTTTGCTGAATGTAATGTCTACACCGTTTTCAAGCACCTTATTATACACCCATATGTTCTCTATTCTCTTAGATGCAGATCGAAAACTGACCGGGCCTTCCTCGAACGCACAGCCATTCATTGTAAGGATCACTGTGGCAAATGTTAATGAAAGATATGTTATGTACTTATTTACAGATCCCATACAGGATTTCTTATTTCTTTGATATAATTCCTTAGTTTAAGTACGAATGCCATTGAAAGGTAGATTATCACTGGAGAACCCATGGCAATAAATGAACTGTAGATAAAAAAGATCCGGATCCTTTTTGATGGTATCTCCATTTTTTGCCCAAGATATGAACAGACCCCAAAAGCCTGATTTTCAAAGAAATATCGAATTCTTTCCATTGTTATCTATCGGTGTTGTTCTCTTTAATAATTTTTGACCTAGCTTACACTGTAAACACTTAAACTTATCACAAAATTCAGTTTTTAATTGTGTTAATGCTTGTGTTTGTCCTGCATTATTCACATTAACACCAAGTTCTTCCCATATTGATACGATCGCATTATCCTCTGGTTTACATTGGTATAGTAAATTTAATGATCTTTCAACAAAGTCTGGTCTACCATTAATGTTACTGTAATGATACATAAACGGAACAATTACATTTATTACTATGTGATCTATGCTTTTATTTCCAACAATTTTTCGCACAAAAGAAGACTCCTTACCAAAAGTATAGTGCGTATTCCAATATTTACTAGCTTCCTTTCGGAATAGATCTCTTATCTCTTCTACATCTTCAGAACTAAGTATATCATTCCACAGGCTTTTTGTCGAAGATAGTATCGTGGAAAGTTGTGCTATCCTTATTGTTGGAAAGTTGTTTGGTCTGATCCTTGTAAACTTCCATTTCGAAGGCTTTATTTCTTTCAGATTTCTTTCTTTTTTAATTTTTTGATATAGCTCAATTAATTTTTTTTCGTAAGGACCTGAAGGAACTTTGCTTAACAAACCAGCCTGTCCAAAGAGCAATGCTTCCTTAGAAATACTATTGGTATTTAGCAATGAGTCTGGATCGATAGCTTCGGATAAGGCTTTAAAACCTTCACTATTAAACTTCATACCAAAATTTTGGATAAGATAGACCACAAAACTTCGGGAATAATGATCGTTGTTTGTTATCAATATCTTATTGACATCATGAGATTTCCGGATTATCCTTTGATGAAGAAGTTCTGTATATATACCGGGCAACATAGAGCTAACCTCAGAGAAGAGTTTTGCGCATGGAATATTCTTAAGTGAATTTTTTAACAACAGATCATATTTTAGCAAACAAGACCTATTGATTTTATCTTTAAGAATGAGCTGAGGGATGTCTTTCCCATCTAATGTATTGATATTAATGTTACTTGAGTTAAGTGAGACATGAAGAATAACAGAGTTGTATTTATGATCGAGATGGTGACTATGTGCATACCAATCACTGGGATCAATATGAAGTTCAATATTCCCGTTATATACCGAGTTATCGATATAAATCTTTGCATTCTTAAAATCCGGACCGGAATGAAAGTTTTGTATTCCGGGGTTTGCGATATGTATAGTTTCTCCCTTTCTTGTGATTAGACTTCCAGCTTCAAACAATCTGTACTTCCAGATATATTGAAGGAGGTCCTCCTTGAATGTCATACGATCAATCTGTGGAGTTTAGTTTTTCTATGTTGCTTTTTGCAAGCGTGAATGATGGAGAGATCTCCAAAGCCTTTTGAAAATGCGTAGCAGCTTCAGCCTTTTTATTCATTTCTAAAGCAATGACTCCTTTCATATTATGAGAAGCTGAAGAGATAGGGACCTCCTGTGCAAGCTCCTGACCGGTATTGATGTTGATTTTCTTTTCAGATGCTTGAGGATCTTTCAAGATCGCATCCAAAGTGATATTACACTCTCCAAACCTCTGCAAACTATATTGTAACGTAGCGATCTGGTAAAGGTGGAATACATCTTTTGTAGATGCATAAAGCGCTTCATATTCCGCTAGAGCATCTTTATACAACCCGAGTGACTGTTCGGAAATAGCAACGATCTCTCTGATCATAACGTTTTGAGGATTTATTGCGAGGATCTCTTCTCCAACTAATTTGCACTGCGCGTGTGCACCTTGATTGAAATACAATAACGTAAGCGTATCCATCAATTCCTTTTTTTCAGGCTTTAACATCATCATGTTATACATTGCCATTGTGGCAATTCCATAGTCATAATAACCCATCGCTTTGACAAAAATATCTCGCTGGTATTGATACTCTTTTTCGTTTTCAGGATTAACTTTAGTCTGCATTTCAACTGCTGGAGCAGCTTTCTCTTCTTTGTTCTTTTTTTGTGCGTCTGCTGAGATTACAGCGAAGACGAATAAACACATCAGGATCAGTTTGTAATTCATATTATTAATGGTTTGAATGGCTTAAAGTAAGCTACAATATATTAAATAAAAAGTTTTTATAACGTAAGGCTTGGAGAGTAGCGTTCGATCAAAGTACTCATTTCCTTTTGGAGCTTGCTGGCGGCATGTCCGGCTGCTTGCCCGAAATCTGGTTTGGATGAGGAATAAATTATTCCTCGACTAGAATTTATTAAAACACCACAATCTTCGTTGCAGCCGTTTTTGTATGCATCTTCCATCGATCCACCTTGTGCTCCAACTCCCGGGATCAATAAAAAATTATCGGGTGCCTGCTCTCTAATCTTTTTGATTTGATCTCCCTGTGTCGCCCCTACGACAAACATAACATTAGGAAGGTCTTTAAACTTGTCGATAACATACTGATATAGCATCCGACCGTCTTCCATCTTCTGGGTTTGAAAATGTTGTGACCCTGGATTAGAGGTAAGGGCAAGCACTATCACCCATTTATCTTTATAATCCATAAAGGGTTCGATCGAGTCGATTCCCATATAAGGAGAGACTGTTACTGCGTCGAAGTCATAGATCTCAAATACGGAATGGGCATACATCTTTGATGAATTACCCAGATCACCCCGCTTTGCATCGGCTATGGTAAAATGAGTTTCAGGAATTTGCTCATGCATTAATTTATCCAGTGCCTCCCAGCCTTTAATTCCATGTGCTTCAAAAAATGCCAGATTTGGTTTGTAGGCCACACAGAAGCCTTTAGTATTTTTAACTATTTCACTAGTGAAATCAGAAACCGGATTGGAGTGGGAGAGAAGATGCTGAGGAATTTTATTTGGATCGGGATCAATACCTACACAAAGGCAAGAGTTTTTCTCTTTGATCTGATCTATCAATTTTTCTTTTTGCATTAATTACCAGGTTGAATTATGTTAATCGCAATAACTGAAGTTATCTGTGGTACAGCTTTCTTCACTGCTTCTTCAATTCCTGCTTTCATGGTCATGTAACTCTGCGGGCATTGCCCACAAGCTCCCAGAAGTTTTAATTTAACTACGTTTTCTTTAGTAATTTCAACAACTTCCACATTTCCACCGTCATTCTTGAGATATGGACGCATTGTATCGAGTGATGCTTCTACTTTTGCCAGTAGTCTGTGCTTAATATTTGCCATTTTAATAATTGGTAACCTCGACAATTTTTGTTGGTTCAAGATTAGCATTCCTCATTGCCAGTTGTTGTGCTGTTCTTTCAACGATCTGCTTCCAGCTTGCTTTGAGTATCGGTGATGATGTCGAATCCACAGTTGGCAGTCCGTTATCACCTCCACTGCAAATTTCGGAAATGATCGGCAATTCTCCGAGGAATGGGATCTCATACTCGTCTGCCAATTTCTTTCCACCACCTTCTCCGAAAATATGATACTTCTTATCAGGCATATCTTCAGGAGTAAAGTAAGACATGTTCTCTATTAACCCAATGATCGGAACATTTATATTTGGCATTCGAAACATAGATATTGCTTTCCGTGCATCTGCCATGGCAACCTGTTGTGGTGTGGTAACTATAATGGAAGCTGTAACCGGAACAGTTTGAACCATTGTGAGATGCACATCTCCCGTTCCTGGAGGAAGATCCATAATTAAATAATCTATATTACCCCATAATACATCGGTTACAAATTGTTTAAGCGCGGAAGTAACCATGGGTCCACGCCATACTACAGCTTGTCTTTCATCAACTATCACACCTATGGAGAGTACGCTTATTCCATGTTTTTCAACCGGTTTTAAATAATGTTTCCCTTTTATCTCACGAACAACCGGTCTTTCATTTTTTATTCCCAACATTAGTGGTATCGATGGGCCATGAATATCTGCATCGATCAAACCTACTTTTGCTCCTGTTTTCGCAAGACCAACTGCAAGGTTCACAGATACTGTTGATTTACCAACACCGCCTTTTCCGGACGCTACACAGATTATATTTTTTACGTTTGGGAGTATATTGATATTGGAATTCCTTTTTGTCGTTACATTCGAGGTCAAATTCACTTCTACATTTGCATCCTCAAATTTGCTTTTGACAGCCTCAACACATTCTGACCTCAATTTCTCTCGAATAGGGCAGGCAGGTGTTGTCAGTTCCAAATCAAATGCAACTCTTTTACCGTCGATAACAATGTTTTTGATCATATTCAGTTCGACCAGATTTTTTCTAAAATCCGGGTCTATCACCACTTTCAATGCATCTAATATATCGTCTTGCTTCATAAGTTGTTAATAGTTGTAGTATTGTTTATCATGAAAAATTTTGATCCTACTTTCCAGTATATAATATATAATAACACGATTATAAAGGCTGAAATTTGTAACCGCGTCTTTTGAAACTTTGATCACCTCATCATCATAATAAGATTTCAAACGATTGTCGAGATCGGTATAGACCATGGTTTCATTCGAGATCTTGATTCGTTCCGGCCAATATTGTTCGAGTGTTTTCAATTCACCATTATAATATAGCATTAATTGATCATTTCGAGTCCTGAAAACGATCATCTTTTCATCAACCAATAATTTTTTTGGTTTGTCAAAGTAAAGTGCTTGTGTCTCCCCGTTTTGATAAACCACCAGTTCCTCCAGATCGTTATAGTAGGCTACAAAATTATCTCCAACAAAGTATTGCAGTGGTGCGAATGTCTCGAGATCGATGATCTCTCCCCGGTCGAATACTTTGAATTCATTGTACTCGTTTATATATGCAATGATGTTTTCCCCTACATCATACGACTTTGGGGGTACAGATTCTATATCGCTTAACTTACCTTTATAATAGGCTTTGAAAACTTTAGCATTGTCAACATAAGCCAGGATGTTGTTTCCCGTCTTGCTGGATAACGGAAGAAATTGCTCCAGTAGTACAGCTTCTCCATCATAGAAAACCATCATGTCCTCATCCTTATTCGTGTAAGCGATAATGCTATCACCATAACCCAGGATCGATTTTGTCCATTGTTCCCATATGCTTATTTTATCATTATAGAGGATATTCAAATGGCCGTTTAAATTGTAAGCGAATATGTGATCTGTACTGATGATCTGGGTAGCCTCAAGGTCTTTCAGGTTAAAGTTCTGATTTTTGTAATAGAGATTCATAACACCCCGGCTGCTCGTATAGATCACATAATTTTTTGTGACCTCGTACTCTTGAACTTCCAGATAATCCAGTTTTTTAATCTGGCCATTATCAAAAACATAGAATTTATCCCAAACATCCTCAAAGACACCTAAATTTTGAGATATAATTTGTGATGAGATTAGTGTTAAGAAGAAAAGTGGGAGCAATTTATACATGTAACTTCTTTAGCAGAAACCGTTCCAAAGTTAAATGAAAATGGCGAAGCTTAAGAACTTCGCCATTTGATATTTTATTCTATTGTCGAAGGTGGACTATCATCGTAAATTATTTCAACCTCCTCAGTATCAGCTGCATCTTTCAAAAGTTTAAATTCAACACGTCTGTTTTTAGCCCTTCCAATCGGATTATCAGATCCGTCCGGGTTTTCATTTGGAGCTATCGGTCGTTCTTCTCCAAATCCTTTTACAAGGAGCCTGTCGTCATCAACTCCCAGGTTTAGCATGTAATCTGCACATGATCTTGCTCTTCTTTCAGAGAGTTTTTGGTTATAAGAGTCAGTTCCCTTGCTATCGGTGTGCCCTGCAATTTCAAGTAGATACTTCATATTTCTAACCATCACGCTATGCAAACTATCCATTCGTTCGATATATTCATCGCGTATTACGGATTTGTCGAATGCAAAATATACTTGTTGTACTTTGATCTTCTTCTGGACTACCGGTTCGATATAAAAGATCTTGAATATCGTATCGGATTCTTCCAGATCTGTTGGAGTTTCAACATTGGTAATACTTGGCCAGTAACCCTCTTTTGTACCATTCATTTTATAAGATCCTCCAGGTTGAAGCTGAAAGTAGAACATCTTATCCTTGCTTGTTACGACTTCATCGACATATGAGAACTGCTTGCCTTCTATAAAGTATAATGCTGCTTCAACTCCCTCAATAGGTTTACGCTCCGGATCTTTCCTGGAAGTAAAATAACCTTTGATAAACAAGTTTTTTTCTTCGCTGATGTCGATATAAAATATATCATCGCAACAAGTTTCACCTCGAGGTGAAAGGACACCTGGTCTGTTTGAAACTATATAACCCAATTCACCATCGTCATCGAGAGCGAGATATTGATCATCATATGAAGTGTTAATAGGAACACCCATATTCATAACTTCGCCCCATTGATCGATATTTCCCTCAGTGTAATAAATGTCAATTCCTCCAATTCCAACATGGCCAGTAGAGGCAAAATACAGTTTCTGATTTTTCATGTCATAAAAAGGGGTCATGTCATCACCTGCTGTATTTATAGCTTTTCCTGCATTTGAGGGGCGACTCCATTTTCCGGAGACATCCTTAACAGAATACCACAGATCCATTCCGCCACGTGTACCTTTTCTATTAGATGAGAAATACATTACATCCTTTCCTTCAGCGTCTTTACCAACTGCCGGATGTGTAGTGGTAAATCCCTCCTTGTTGATATTGTCTAACTTCTTAGGTTCCGTCCAATCACCATCTCGTAAAACAGATTCATAGATATTACAGATCATTCCATAGGCATTTTCTTCTCCGCAAAGAGTAAAGTACATAACTCTGCCATTATCTGATAGAATGGCATTACCCGCATGCATTTTTTCTTTATTCTGAGGACCTTGAAATTGTTTACCTACCTCCCAGGTTTGACCATCAGTACCGGCAACAAAAATTCTGGCGTAGTAGTCTTTTTTACCTTTTCTTGCCAAATTTAAGTTGATGGCTGTATCAGAAGGTAGTGCGGCATACATTAAACGGGTAGGGGAGACATATTGAGGTGAGAAATCAGTTAATTTATGATTAACATTTTCTAAATGAACTACCGTTGCCGTAGTGGGTTCTTCCATCGCTTCAATTGCATAATCACAACCTGCAGCTTCTGCTTTAGCCAATGACTTATACCTCGCCGCGTCATCATCATCATATTTATCGATAAATTCTTTGAATTCAACCTTTGCCTCGGCGTATTTGCCGTTTATTTTAAGCATTCTTCCGAGATGGAACTGTGCGACTGGATAGTTTTTGGGATCGAGTCCTGCCAGCTCTTCATACCACTTCTGAGCTTCTTTATAATCTCTGAGGTAGTAGTTTAAGTCAGCCAATGCTGCTATAATATGACTGTTATTCGGACGATCTTCGTGAACATCTTCATAATAGAGGACAGCGTTATGATAAGAACCATCTTTAACAAGTTGCTTAGCAATTTTAAGCTTCTTGCGGTTACTTATCTTTTCATGTCTTTGCGTGTTTTGTATATCTTCATCGCTTATCCCGAAGAGGATCGGAATAATCAGCATAATAAAGGCTTTCATATAGTTTTATTTAACTCCCTTTAATACCTAGGATTAAATAAGTAAACATCATCCTTGGGCATAAAGAAATTTCCGATGTAAGATAAAGAAATTTCGAAAGCTGTGGGTAATTTTCCTTTAGGACTGTCGGTAGCATTTTTGACATTCTTCAAACTTGAAACTGTCATGTCATATGCGACACCAACCCTAATGTTTTTGTACTCCAATCCCAGCTTCGGAATCACAGAATCTTTCCATCTGTACCAAGCCCCCAAAAATAAGATAACATCTGTATTTTTTTCTTCAGATTTACCACTAAATATGTATCCGAAGGTGGACCCAAAGTTAATTTCTTTGGATTTTGCTTGATATTGGAGTAGCGCGCCGGGTATGATCAGGTATTTTTCCTGCAATTTGATTTCGACGCCAGTATGGCCAACGAAGTTCATTGGAAGTTCATTGTTGCCTGTGCTTACTAAAAATATCTCTTGAGGAGTATTTATGTGAAATGCTGAAGCACCTATATAAAAGTTAATGTTATCCTTAAAACGTGTATTAAATAATAAACCGGCTCCCACATCAAAATAGGTTTCATTCTCACCTTTTAAGTTCTCAATCGTTGTGGGTTCGGGTTCATCTAAAAGCGTATTGAACTGGTCAAAATACTGGTCTTCGAAAATGAAATTATCATCCAACGTTTTTTGCGTATAGCCGATTTGAAAACCCAGCGCAAGCTGGGTTCTGTTATCGGCATCTAGTCTTTTATGATATGCAACGGATAATCCACCTTTAAGTGTATTAAACAAGCGATTGTTTTGTTCGTCATTTAAGAAGTATACTCCAACTCCAAATGCATCTCCTTTTAACTTTCCCTTGAACATTGAAAGATCTGCAGAGAGTGCAGGAGTTCTGAAAAATGGTTTAACAATACTTGACCATTGTGTTCTGTAGATTGCATTAATCCTGTAGTCACCATTGAACTTCCCGGTTAAAGCCGGATTAAGTGTCATTGGAGAAGCATAATATTGCGAAAAGTGAATATCCTGCCCAACTCCATTCAAAGTGAAAGTCAATACTACGGCTAAGGTTAATGCTACTTTAATCAATCTTCTCATTTCTACTTTATTATCTGATCAACGATACGGTTCCTTGTCTAACTTCTTCAATAAACTGACCCGGTGTATCAGGATCCGGCTTATTTAATGAAATATAATATACGTAACTTCCAACTGGTTGTTCTGTACCATTAAGCATTCCATCCCATCCGGCTTTGTCTACATCTTCGCTGTAGTCGTACAACTTATCTCCCCAACGGTTATATATCCTGAATTCGTTGATCGAAGTTGCTCCAGAAACCAGTGGTATAAACAAATCATTAAGTCCATCGGCATTTGGTGTAAATGCGTTTGGTGTTACTCCCAAGCCGGTAGGGATCACCTGAACCTGAACAGTATCGAATTCAAGACAGCCGTTATTCAGATCAGTCACTTCCACAGTAAAAGTAACGGTACTGATCAATGGTTCAGAAGTAGCACTTGCTTGAGAGCTATCCGCAACAAACATACCCGGAATCCACTCGTACTGGAAGTTGCTGTTGTATAATGTAGTAACTGTTAGTAATGATGTTTCACCTTCGTTGATCACATTTTCAACTGCAGTAACAGTATCGATAATACATTGAATCTCAACATTGATAGTATCAACATCGGTACAATTGTTAGGATCAGTTACAAACACAGCATACAAACCAGTTGAGTTTACATTAACTGAGCTGGTCGTATCACCTGTACTCCAGAAGTATGTTACTGGAGGAGTAACATTAGCATTCAGCGTCACAACTGAACCGCAGCACGTGTCGACATCTGTTCCTAAGCTAACATTTGGATTTGCATTTTCAACGACGTCAATAGAATCTGAATTTGCACATGACCCAACAGAAACTGTCACAGAATAAGTACCTGGGGTATTGACTGTGATCAATCTGGTACTGTCATTTGTTGGACTCCATGAATAGGTTGCTCCTGTTGTATTTGGAGGGCCTATTTCAACACCATCGCCGGCACAATAGCTCACATCCGGACCAAGACTTGGATCTGGAAGAGGAACTTCGGTTACCTGAAGATTCGATGAAACTAAATTACAATTGAAAATATCTGTAACACTTACATTATATGTACCGGTTGAAGTTACCACCGTACTTTGTGTTGTGTCTCCGGTAATAGCCCAACTATATGACGTGTAACCTGGAGGTGCTATTATTGTAGCACTATCACCAGCACAGAATGTTTGATCAGGACCTAACGTTGGAGGTTGCGGTATTCCAATGTTTACAGGAGGCGAAGGATAAGAACAGTTCTTATCTTGCAAGATCACATAGTAAGATCCTGATTGATTTACTGTTATCGTCTGTGTAGTCTGACCTCCGGGAACCCACTCGTAAGTTTGCCAGCCTGGTCCTCCATCGAGAACAACAGAAGCGCCACTACAAATTACGGTATCGTTTCCGATATCGATCGGTGGAGGTGCAAAGACAACTACTAGGACAGAATCTCTAACCTGACATCCCGCAGAATCCGATACGATGTAAACATACCATCTGGTACCAAGTGGGAAAGCACCCGGTGTATGAATGCTGGTATCAGTTATCGTACTATCTGATTTTATCCATCTGATAAAGTCGCCACCAACTATTTCGAGTTGAGCAGTATCTCCCGGACAGATAGTATCAGGAACAGGGTTCATTTCCGTGTATGTAAATCCACCAATGTCAACATAAACAGAGTCATAAAGAACACAACCATTTGCAAAGCTAGCTCTTACAGTATAATTCGTTGGTTTGTTTGGATTAGCAAAAATTGAATCCATTGTGGCACTGGATAATGTAGAATCGGGTGACCATAAATATGATATCGGTGCATCGTCTCCAACACATTGTACAAATAGCGTATTAGGCCTTCTTCCATGAGTTTGAATTGCGGATGGTAAACTGCAACCAAAATCAAAGTCTACACCAGCCCATGCTACTGAATTATAAGTGGTGTTGGTATATTCGATATCATCATCAATAAATTGCTGAAACAAGTTATGGAAACAAATTTCAACGATGATGTTCGATTGACCATCCCAGTCAAAGGCAGGAGCCAGGTTATGTAAATTCCATCCGACATTTGGAGTATATGAAATTGGTCCAAATACTGTCGACAGAGGTGCAGAGTTAAATCCGCTCAGAACATCATCTGTGGTGCAACCTATCCTGATGGTAAAGTCATCATAGGGGAGGAATGTATTCAGTGCATTTACATAATAAGAAATATCTGTTATAGTTCCAGCTACCATTCCTGCTGCAGTAAGTTCACTTGCTCTGTAAAGAATTTGTGTTTTCGCATCGGTGAAGAAACCATTGTAAACAGAGAATTCAAAAGAGTTAGCACCGGTTGTAGTCGTAGCATTTCCAACTTGCCCAGTGGTAAAGTTAGTATTGCCCACACAAGGAGTTGCATTTACACCACATGCAAAAATTACTGATGGTGGTTTTCCAAATACAAGAACTTCTAGTGGAACGCTATCGCTGTAGCAAATTGCAGTGTCAGTCTGTGCCGAAATATAAAAGCTACTATCGATCCTGATAGATATGGTAGAATCTCCTTCACACGTTCCATCGAATGCAGTTAGAGTGAATTCCGTATCTTCAAAAACTACTGCTTTGACTGGGTTACAAGTATCACATGGTGTACCAGTATTTACATCGAATAGACCTCCCGAAGGATCCCATTGCAATGTCACTCCGCCCGCTGAATAAGTACACATAACAAACAATGCGTTTGCTCTCAGATTAGAAATGATCGGTGTCGGGAGTGCACAACCTATTTCAAAATCCGACTGATCCCATAACACTGAATTGAAATTCGTGAATGAAGCAAATACCGGATCTGAAAGAGTCCAGTTTGCAGTACCATTATCGAAGCAAACTTCGACAATCAAGTTTGATTGCCCATCCCAATCATATGGGTTGGTAAATGTGAATGTGTTAAATCCTACTACAGGAGTATAAGAAGCATTAGTATAAACCTGATCTAAACCGTTGATGAAATCACCAAGAGACTTTTTCTTAGTACAACCAATTCTTATTGTGAATCCTTGATATGGCTGTGTACTTGCTATTGACTGGACCTCAAATGCTATATCCGTTATAGTACCTGCATTGAGCCCATTTGCTTTAAGTTCAGAAGCTCTGTACATCATTTGAACTCTACTATCTGTCCAGAAACCTTTAAAAGGAGTTTCCGCCGTTGTGGTTTGTGTTCCAGTGCCTAAAGTCCCAACTACGAAACTAGAATTAGGTGGGCAAGGGTTGCTAGGATTGGGATTCAATCCACAAGAGAGCACACTTACATCGGCGGTTATAGTTACTGTATCCCCGGGGCAAATAAAGTTATTATCTATCGAGAGTTTAACATAAGGTCCTTTGCCATCTACATGAACCAGCGAACTATCAATTTGTCGACAACCGAATGCCGAGGTAATTTCGTAATTAAAGTATGTAGATACTTTAGGTCGAACATGCGCCGATTTGGATGAATCTGAACCTTCAATTGGCTGAACCGGAGTCCATGAATATGTATATGGTCCCTGGCCTGAATCAGCTGTTATGTGAATATAAGTGCTTTGATTTTCACATATTGTATCATCTTCTACTTCAACACTATAATTAAAATTAGGTACAACAGAAATCGTTACTGAATCGATTTTTCTACATTCAGGGTTTTGAGCACTTACAGTAACATAGTATGTTGTTGTAGTAGTCGGGAAAAATAATGGAGATCCTGATGTAGGGTCATCAATTCCTGTAGTTGGTGACCACTGATAATCGAAAGGTCCGCACGGAACATCAATTTTTACATCATCAATGGACCAGTGATCAAAAGTTGCACCACTGAAAGCAACTTGTCTCCATCTGAATATCGTATTTGCAGTCAAAGCAGGACCTGGGATCTGTTCATTGATTAAAGTGAAAGTGGCATAAGCACCACCTCCTGCTGCATAAGTATTTATTAGAACCCATGGGCCAGCTGTTCCTGTTGTAGAATATTCGAGAACCACATCTTCACCAAAATCAGCAGTTTCACATGGGTTTGTACCGGTTCCGAATTTTAAATAAAATTCTATGTCACCTCCAACAGTAACATCTAATGGGAATGTTGTAGCGCTACGGTTTGTGCCATTATTAAAATATAAGGCGTTTACACCGGAAAATGATCCGCAATCATCAGTGGCTGTCCCTGTAGTTATAGGATCCCAGATAGATGCATCCAGATCAGGATCAAAATCATCAAACAATGTTCCTTCACAACCTGTTACTTCGATCCGATTACTATCGCCTAAACAAACGGTAGTATTGCCGTCAAAGATTATAAATTGAGGTGCTATACCACCTACAACAACCAATACTGAGTCATAGTGAATACAACCTGCATCTGAAGTCATTTCTACTACATAGTTAAAAGTACCCGGTGGTACAGCTCCAGGATTAGGAATGGTATCATTTGTTAATGAACCACCTTCATTCCATTGGAAACTGTATGGTGCTTGAGATATATCCGGATCAGCAAGGAATGCTACAGAGTCAAACAAACATATTGTATCGTCTGTGACAGTAAGATTCCAGGTGAAATTTGGAACAACATCGATGGTCACAGAGTCAATTTGTTGACAATCTGTGCCCGGTACCGTGACTGTTACTGTATATGTGGTAGTTGTCGTAGGGAAAAAGTAAGGACTTGCTGAAGTAGAATCCGAGATTCCTGTAGTTGGTGACCATTGAAATGCATATGGTCCACAACCTGCATCGCAACAACCTAATTGAATATTTACATCATCAAGTGCCCAGTTATCACAGCCTTGACATGAGAATAGTGCTTGTCTCCATCTGAATTGAGTTGATGGTGTTTGAGCTGCAATAGGAATAGGGAAACTTAGGAATGTGAAATTAGGATACATGGTAACATCAAAAGTTGACATGATAACCCATGTAAATCCATTATTTATGGAGTACTCAAGAGTTACTTCCTCACCGAGATCTGCTGTTTCACAACCTGCAGCAAATGTATTCGAGATCTTGAGATAAAATTCGATCAAACCTCCCGATGTTACATTCAACGCAGGAGTTCTTGCTTCTCTGGAACCCGGGAATGCAGTATTGAAATACAATGCATTAGGTGCAGAAACAAAACCACAATCCGCACTGGCAACTCCATCGTTTACTGCCCAGATCGGTAAATCTACATCAGGATCAAAATCATCAGAGAAGAAATTTCGACATGTTTCAACTGAAATGATGTTACTATCACCAAGACAAACCGTTGTATTTCCATCGAATAAGAGGAAACTTGGAGAAACTCCGGAAACTACAACTGGTATCGAATCTATCTTTCTACATCCAAATGTCGATATAACGGTTGCTGTATAACTAGTAGTTTGAAAAGGAAATCCAACCGGATTCATTATAGCAGAATTCGTCAATACATTCGAAGGAGTCCAATCGTATGTGTATGGAGCACCTGATGGATCTGGATTGAATAGTAACTGAACTGAATCATTCAAACATATAGTGTCTTTTGAGACAGATGTAGTATATGTATAATTAGGTACCACTGCGACGTTAAGGGAATCAACGAGGAAGCAATCTGTTCCCGGAACGGTAACCGTAACAGTGTAAGTTGTTGATACTGAAGGATAAAAAGATGGATTCTGAGCTGTTGGATCAGAAATTCCGGTAGTTGGTGACCATTGATAGTCATAATTACAGGTAGTGTCGCAACAACCCCTTAAAATAACGATCTCATCGATAGCCCAGTTATCGCTTGTACCTGCAAACAGGGCTTGATTCCATCTAAATCTTGTATTCGGACTTTGTGCGTTCAGTGGAATATTTATAGAGAAAAATTTAAACGTATCTAAAACACCAGTCGTATTTAGGAAGGTCTGTATGGTATTCCATGAACCACCGCCATTAGTACTATATTGCAATGTAACTTCGTCTCCGGGCTCAGGAGGATCACATGGGAATTGAGTTCCATATTTTAACCAAAACTCAACCTTACCACCACCGATAGTATTTAAATCAATGGTTGCTGCTTCTCTACCTAGATTATTATTGAAAAGTAATGCATTCCCTAAAACGCTTCCACATGTGTTTGCGTTTGGCGTGCCTGTTACAGAACTCCAGTTCGCCATTGTCATCGGATCGAAATTCTCCTCAAATATTGTATTACAGGTTTGGACCTCAATAACATTCGAATCTCCTGCACAAATTATAGGATATCCATCGAATATTATAAATGGAGGAGCAACTCCTGATACCACAATTTTTATCGAATCTCTGATCGTACAACCTGTATCTGAGGTAACCGACACCATATAGTTTGTTGACTTAAATGGAGCAGCTCCGGGATCAGGGATACTGTCTTTACTCAATGATTTATCCGGAGTCCAGTTATAAGTAAAAGGTGCCCAGATAAGATCTGGAGGTGCAATAGTGACATTAAGAAATGTTGAATCGTATAAACAAATGGTGTCTTTGGTTGCCGATACACTTTCAATAAAGTCCGGAACTACCTTCACGTTTACAGTATCTCTGTTCTTACATGTAGAGCTAAGATCACTTAGTACGATATAATCTGTTGTTACGCCCGGAGCAACCCTGATCTTAGAGCTATCAGCGTTAGCCCAAACAATTCCGGAACCCGCTCCTGATGGAGTCCAGTGGAACTCTGATCCACCTGCAACATTAATTTGACGGGGACCTCCTGCAGGACAATATACAAGATCAGGTCCGGCAAATGTTCCTTCAAGTACTTCAACGGTAATGTTGAATGTCTGTACGTTTCTGAACGGACAAGAATTCACGTTTACGAATACATTTATATTATGTATTCCGATGTCAAACGCAGTTGGCAACCAACTGAAATAACCTCTTACGCTGTCACATGCAATTCTGCTGGTGTCAAAAGTTGCTGCGGGAATTACCAGATTTACATTAGAGGTAAGAAAGACGCATGAATCTGCAGTATTTGATCCAATTCCCCTACCGGATAGTTCAAAATAGAGAGAATCTCCCGGGCAAACTTCAACTCTTGAGGGATTAACAAGAACACCGCCAACAAGAGTTGTTGAATCGATCTGACTAACATCAGGTCCAGGGTTACTACAGCCTGGAAGATCCAGAATAATGATCTGCATATCTCTCATAGTAGAACCGATCAAGGTTTCATGAGTTCCGTCGCCATCGAGATCCGCATACTCCTGAACGAGGAAAGTAACGACAGCTATTTGCTGGCTATCAGGTGTAAAAGTTAGCTGTCCGGTTAATGTATCAAGAGTAAACAATCCATTTGTTGTTGAAACCGGGTTTGTTGGAGTAAATCCAGGAGCATACACTAGTGGAGTAGTGGGACCATCCAATGGATTTATCAAAGTATATACCAAGGAATCTCCGTCGATATCAAGCGCACCGTGATTATAGTTAAAAGGCTGTCCTGCACATATGTATGTGACTGGAAGGTTGGTAAACGTTGGAGAGCTATTGCATGTGTCTGTATTATCGAGTGTCGCCTCTACATACATACCATCACCGGCCGGGTTAGCAAGATTACTTACTAAATCATTTCTACAACATGAAGAATAGCTCATGACCCAATCGTCACAAGTATCTGGTAATGTGACAATGGCTTGGTATGTATAAAGTTCAACTCCTGGCAACGTACCACCATTGCAGGAACTCAATGCTATAAGTGAATCACATAACTGCGAAACCTCACATGGAGTACCTCCAGGGGTAACATTATTACAAGGTTCCTGGGGTAAAGTCGCTGTAAAGTTCTGGTTACAACTAACAGAGTTGAAGGTGATCGTAGCCGAAAACGGTGCGGTTATACCTGCACAATCTCTATATAAATTCAATGTTATCAGATAGGTATTGCTATCCGGATCCAGGCACAGATAGGACAAGTCTGCACCCATAAGGTGAGAAGCTTCTGCTTTCTGAATAGAGAATATCGAAAGTACTGAGGCGACGATAATTACGGCACAAAATTTTAGGTTCATCTTTTGCAAAGATTTATTAGTTTCAACGGTTTGAAATATGCTTGTAAACAAGCTTCTAAATTAATGAAATAATATTAAACAAGGCTTATATAAAATTCACACGCTATAAGTAATAGAGCTACTTATACTAATCTTAAGGAGTAAGCTAGAAACACGAGTTAAAGCGAATATAAGTAATTTAGGCAACTATTCCTGTTCTTTTTTCGTCAAATTATTCGACAAGAATTCTAAATGAGTATTTTTGCCACTTATTTTTTAATCGATTCAAAAAATTTATACTTAAACTGACAATTATGAAAAAAATTCTTAGCCTATCCGGCGTTGTTTTCACTGCAGCATTAGCTTCTTTGCTATTCTTTTCAGGATGTACAGAAGATGATCCATGTGCAGATGTAATTTGTGCAAATGGTGGGACAGCGGTTACTGTTGATAGTGATTGCGTTTGTGACTGTGTAGCTGGTTACGAAGGAACTCTTTGTGAGACTGAAAGCAGAACCAAAGTGAAGGGAATATGGACAGTTAATGATAACTGTAGTCTTTCAGGTACTTCTTCTTATGCGGTTACTGTTGGCAATGGAGCCACTGTTGATGGTATCACGGTCGACAATTTCTGGGAATTCTTTGTTAATGATGTCACCGCTACTATTAATGGTGTTGTTGTAACAATTCCAAGACAAGAGCCAGATGCTGATTCTTTCTATGTTGAAGGGACCGGTACTTATGATGCCACCTCAAACACTATCAGCTTTGCTTATGACATTTCTGATGAGTCAAGTACTCCGATCGTAGTAGATCAGTGTACTTCTACATGGAACAAGTAACCCAAAGTTAGAAAAACAAAAAAGGGGATCAATTCAGTTTGATCCCCTTTTTTTATAAATCCGATCTTTAATTATGAGATGTTTCCTTCGATCTCTATTCCTATTTACTTCTTTTTAATTTGTTTTTATATAACTGCAATATACCTTCGACCTTCATTACGTTGATTTATCCACGTGAGTTCATTGTCTGCAAGATCCTAATACTTCAACTCAGGGTTCATAATTCCATAAAACAAAAAAAGGGATTCAATCTGCATTGAACCCCTTCTCTTTTATTAATACTTCAGCTTTATAAACCTCCGCCACCCATTTTCGATTTCTTCTTCTTTGTATCTTCTTTCGTGGCATCAATTTTCCCTCCCCCCATTTTATCTTCTTTCTTCTCAGTTTGTTCTTTTGTGACTTCGATAGGCTCTCCACTCATTTTACCTTTTTTGGTCTGAGTTGATGTACTCGTTTTGTTAGTTTTAGTGGCTGTTGACGTTTTACTGCTGGATCCAGCGGTTCCTGCGCTTTTCGAAACTGAAGCTGCTATTTTAACCCGCGCCATCGAATCTATCATGTTATCGCATGCTATGTTCAATGAATCTTGCAAAGCTTCCATTTTAGTTTCCAGTGCTTTAAGTACTTTCTCCATGTCTTTTTGTTTCATTTCATCACTCTGACCAGCGTCCTGACATGCGGAAAATAGCAAAGCGATTACTGCTATTCCTATAATTGATTTAAACATTGTCATCTTTCTTTATTTAGTTTATTGGTTTGATAATTCGTTTATTCTAGCTTGAATTTTAGCGTCCTTTGCACTATCACATTTCGCTACGATTTTTTTCATGTACTCTCCTTTATCAGCTGTAAAAATCGAGTCAGCTTGAGCTTCGATCTTCTCCTCGCTCATAGGTTCGTACTTTGCCCCACAGCTCGATAAGCCGATAACGAAGCCAACACATAATAAAATTAAAATCAATGAGTTCTTCATATGGTTTTGTTTTGAATTTTGATTGAATGTCACAAAAATAAATTATTCGTAGCTTATACGTAGGATAAATTAAATACGCTGCTTGAATTAGTTAATTTTATATGATAAATTAAATTTGGTATAGATTTTGACTTTGGTGTTGAAAATGAATATGATGTTTAGGTATTCCCTCTTATTGTTGCTCTCTATTCTATATTCTTCTTTTTTCCTGCAAGCTCAGGAAATGAATCCGGATAGCATTTCAGTTCTGGAAGAGATCATTATCGGGAATGACACTTTTCCTGTAGTCAAAGTAGATCAGGTTCAGGTCGTTGAACGAAAATTTGACAGCAATCTGGATGAAATGAGATATTATCGTTTCAGACGAAAGGTCTATAAAGTCTATCCTTATGCTCAAATGGCAAAGGAAATTCTAGCCGAAATTGATGAGGAAAAAAAGAATAGTAAAAAGAAAAGGCACTTTAAGAAATATAGAAAAGATAAGGAAGATGCGCTTCGCGAAAAATTTGAGGAAGAACTGAAAAAACTTACGGTTACGGAAGGTCAGATTCTTGTGAAACTTATCAATCGTGAAACCGGTAACTCTTGTTACCGACTTATCAAAGAACTAAAAAACGGTTTTACCGCCTGGCTTTGGCAAAAGGTAGCGAAAAGATATGGCTATGATCTAAGAGATGAATATATTACCGACGCTCCTGAAAACTTTGACCTTGAATTCGTCATCGCAGAAATCGAGGGTACTCTCTCACAGTTTTACGGAAAGAGAAAATAACTTTGAGCTTCTCATTAAGTTTTGAGATTTAAAAAGAACAGAAGCGGCGAAACCGCAGCAAAATCTTGACATTTCACATTAAAGTCTTCTTCACATTGACGAAACTACAGATCTGTATTTTCTCTCTGTCACAAGCGACTATTTATTCAGTAAAGCAGCAATTGCTGTTTCATCCAAATCCACCATACACTTAAAATGTTTCTTAGGGCATTTATCAAACCCGATCTTCGAGCAAGGTCTGCATTTTAGATCGTGATTCTCGATGATTTTATATTGGGATAAACTGTTCTCAGGAAAATATGGATACATTCCAAAGTCAGGAATAGTATTCCCCCATAAAGTGATCAAGTGTTTTTCGAAAGCAGCAGCGATATGCATCATTCCGGTGTCATTGCTGATAACTGCTTTTGATTGTCGGATAATGTCGGCGCTTTGATTAATTGTATAGCTTCCGCAACAATTAAATACACGCTTTCTGGAATGTTCTAAAAATTCGCCGTCTGCTTTGTCCTCATTTCCTCCAACTAAAACAACATCTCCTTTCAGCATCCTGATCACATTCGACATCTTATCGATCGGGAAACGCTTTGTTTGAAACTTTGCTCCCAAAACGATCGCAGTATAATCTTGCAGATCTTCATCGATAGAGTTGATATTGACTTTTTCTGCTTCCGGAATAAAATAATCCAGTCCCATTTTATCATTAACTACATTAAGATCTTCCACGGTCTCCAGATATCGATCGACAATATGTTTCTTAGGCAACTTGTCAATTTTCATATTCACCATGAACCACTTTTCCAGGTTTGCTTTATAAAAAGAGGTGGATGGTTTGCCCAAGCTGAATTTTAACCGCTTCGTTCTGAGATTATGATGCAAGTCAACAATATGATCAAGATTCAAAACCTTCAACTTTTTAATACAGGTAGTCAGGTCGTTATCCTTCATTTCATGCACATAATCAATATATGGATTGGCAATAAGCATCGAAGAATAAGCTGATTTTGTTAAATAGTGTATTTCAGAGTTGGGGATCTGCTGCTTAAGGCATCGAATAACGGGGGTTGTTAAAACAATATCTCCAATGCTGCTAAATCGTACCAAAAGGATCTTCATTCTAATGGATATTGTTTAAATACTTTGAAGCTTCTTTTATATATGAATCAACTCCTTTCTGATAATGATCCACCACTTCTTGTGGAATATTCTTAACTAGTTTCGCAGGGCTGCCCATGATCAGAGAAAAATCAGGGAATTCTTTTCCTTCAGTGATCAAGCTGTTAGCTCCTACAATACAGCCTTTGCCGATCTTTACTTTGTTCA
This sequence comes from Chitinophagales bacterium, assembly GCA_013001465.1. Taxonomy (GTDB): domain Bacteria; phylum Bacteroidota; class Bacteroidia; order Chitinophagales; family JABDMM01; genus JABDMM01. Next base: position 28,926 of record JABDMM010000141.1, read on the forward strand.
ATATGATTGACCCCATTCCGATCAGTGCATGATCTTCAATTTTGCATCCATGAAGTACGGCCCTATGTCCAACCGTGACTCTTTTCCCAACTTCTAAAACTATTCCGGGATCAGTGTGCATAATAACACCATCCTGTATGTTACTTCCATCCCCGATAATGATCTTATCTTTATCACCTCTGATCACGGCATTATACCAAACCGAAACTTGATCGCCCAATTCTACATCTCCAATGACTGTTGCATTGTTCGCGATAAATACATCACTTCCTAGTCGGACCTTTTCTTTCAATTGTTCTAAATAACTCATTTCTTGTAGGATACTCTGTATATTTTATCTGAATGATCATCTGATATAAGTATAGACCCATCTTTCAATTCCAGGATATCGACCGGTCTGCCAAGTACATTCCCTTTATTTAGCAATCCACCTAAAAACGTCTCCGATGACCGTACCGTTTTGTGGTCATCCTCGAAGCTTATGAGTTTTACTTCGTATCCGATCTTGGTACTTCTGTTCCACGATCCATGCAATGCCACAAAAGCTTTGTTCTTATATGAGGGTGGAAACATGTCTCCTTTGTAAAAACACATCCCGAGCGGAGCGGTATGCGCTTTAAATTCCCACTTCGGTTTTATGAATTCACTGCAGCTTCTTTCGTTGCCATACTTTGGGTCAGAAACATTTTTTCCATGACAATAGGGAAACCCGAAGTGCATGCCTGATTTAGGTGCACAATTTAACTCGCAGGGTGGGAGATCATCGCCTAACCAATCTCTTCCATTGTCGGTGAACCAAAGCTCACCCGTTATGGGATGCCAATCGAAACCAACGGTATTCCGAACTCCGATAGCATAAACCTCAAGCTCGCTTCCATCTGCATTCATCCTCATAATGTTTGCAAATATCATAGGGTCTTCATCACAGATATTACAAGGTGCACCAACAGGGACATAAAGTTTTCCATCCGGACCGAAGTCTATAAATTTCCAACCATGAGAACTTTTATCCGGAAAAGCATCCGATACAAGCTCACGCTTTGGGTTTGAAATGCTATTGGCGATATCCGGATAACGAAAAATTTTGTTTACTGCAGATACATAAAGTGTATTATTTCTAATTGCAACTCCCACCGGCATATTCAATCCTTGATCCACCATAGCTTGAAAATCTGCAATGCCATCCTGATCCGAATCGCGAAGGGCGACAACCTTTCCTGCATTTCGAGAACCAACATATACAGTCCCATCTTCACCCAAAGCCATCGCTCTTGCATTATCTACTTTAGCATAAATATTTATATTAAATCCTTCGGGTAATTCAAAAGAGCTTTCAGAACCAATTGGCGTTGTTTGCATGCTCTGCTTATCTCCTGAATTACATACCATACTGATCATCACAATAAATAGAACGGAAAATATAATATTCATAGGCTATGCATTGGTCCACGATTTTTTATGAGTACTAAATAATCAAATTTTTTCTTCAATTTTCTTAAAGATTTATCCTGCTTAAGATATGATGTAATGCTTAGGTCCTCATTATTTTCATCGACAAGAAACTCGAAGATCTCAGGCTCTACCAGACCCATGGAGTATTTCCCTTCATAACCTATTTTAGAACAGTTGTGGTAAAGCAACATGATTGTACAGACTTTTACTTTTTTGTTGTGAATTTTTGACTTCCTTAGGTTTTGGGTCATTTTACTTATCGACGAATTGTCTTTGATAGTATGAACAGCACCGAGCTGACCGAAAAATTTTGCCTCATTCGGTCTGCTTGATAACCAATGGTGAAAATTGTTGAAAAGCAATTCATCTCTCTGTTTCAAAAATGTCTGGTCGAAATTATATAATGCATTTCCAATGTATTCAAAATCCCTTCTTGCAAATTCTTTATCAAAGAATAAGTCGTTCAACTTAAAATGATTAAATAATGTTTTTGCGTATACCTCATATTGTTCTTCTTTATCTATGCTGAGTGCTTCCAGCAGTTCTTGTTTTAAGTATGTTAACTCTTCTGCCTGACTAATATAGGGTTTTAGAGCATTTAGCACATTTAAGCAAGTCATAGCCGGCTTTTGTTCTATATCGATACATAGAATTTCAATCTTGTTTTTATTAGTTTTTTTGTTGTACTGATATAGCTTTTTAAAAAACTCGAAGTATTCACGAGTAGAGACAGATGAACCCTCCGGATCAAACAAGATCACTTCCAGAATTGAACTGTCACCATCATGCAAATATTTATTTAATGGAATGGTATAGCTAACAGGTAGCTCCAATATGAGTTTATTGACCTTATATTTTCTATGCAGTGAGCTTAGAAAGTTAAACTGCAGTTGACTATTGATATCTACACCATGAGTTTCTCCAACGAGGAGAACCTTATAATCTTCTGCATTCATAATATGCGTAACCGGATCCTCAAAATTCAATTTGTTAAGTGACTGCGCATACAACTGACCCTGAAAAATTAATAATGAGTAAATCAATATTTTATCGAGCAATCTCATCGCTTTTAGACTATCTAATTATTTTTACACAAAATAAGAAATTATGTATGGGTTAAAACTTCCTACCGATCCCAGGTGGGTCAATCTTGCTGAAAAGTCTTTAGAGGATATACTAACAGATCATGCGTATTGTGAACAAAAGGCAGCATCGACCGGAATTTCTCTTATCCAACAATATCCGGATAGGGAGAAACTTGTCGAAGAACTTACTCCGGTAGTATCAGAGGAATGGGGACATTTTAAAATGGTGATGCACCACCTGAAAAAGCGTGGATTGAAATTAGGCAAGCAACGTAAAGATGAATATGTTGGCTTGCTCATAAAAACTACTAAGAAAGGCGGCTCCCGGGATGACCAGTTACTTGAACAACTGCTTTTAGCAGCATTGATCGAGGCCAGAAGCTGTGAAAGGTTCAGGTTATTGGCTCAGAATATTGCTGATGAAGAACTTCAGGAGTTTTACAAAATGCTCATGAAATCTGAAGCCGGGCATTATCGATTGTTTCTGGATCTTGCCATGGAATACCTTCCCAAAGATAAGGTGCTCGATAGATGGAAGGAGTTTTTAGATGCCGAAGCCGATATAATCAAAGCCATTGGATTAAGAGGAGATAGAATTCACTGATCCAAAAACGCAATGTTTCTTTTTAAGCCCTCAAAGCCGGTTCGTTTGACTGCCGATCCTTGAAATATCTCATTGAAAACATCTTCAGTAATTTCTATCCAGTCTCCTTTGGTTAGTTCCAGAATTTCTTGTTTCGGCCTAAACTGGTACTCTTTATGTTCAGAAGCACGGGAATTGATCGGACAAACATCCTGACAAATGTCGCATCCAAACATCCAGTTTTCGAACTTCCCTTTCACCTCTTCCGGAATGGAGTCTTTGAGTTCTATAGTGAAATAGGAGATGCACTTACTTCCGTCGACACGATATGGTTCATAGATAGCATCGGTTGGACAAGCATCGATGCATTTCGTGCAGCTTCCACAATAGTCTTTTACAGCTGAGTCAGCTTCTAATTGCAGATCTGTGATTATTTCCGCAAGAAAATAGAATGAACCTTTTGATTTTGTGAGGAGCATTGTGTTTTTACCGATCCATCCGAGTCCGCTTTTTTGAGCCCATGCTCTTTCTAAAACAGGTCCTGAATCAACAAAACATCGGCCATTTACATCTCCGAATTCTGATCTGATAACTTCGAGTAGCTGTTTCAATTTCTTTTTGATCACTTTATGGTAATCTCTTCCCAAGGCATACTTAGAGATTTTTGGTGCTTCCGGATCGTTTTGAGTCGCGGTGGTGTAGTAATTATAAGTGAGTGATATCACCGATTTTGCTCCATCTACCAATTTTGATGGATCGGTTCTTAAGTCGAAGTGGTTGTTCATGTAAGACATGGAACCATGTTTATTCTGATTCAACCATTTTTCAAGACGATGCGCTTCCTCATCAAGAAAGCAAGAAGTGGAGATACCACAATTTTCGAACCCCAGGATCTGAGCTTGTTTTTTAACGAACACAGATCGATCGGAATAATCCATGTTGATCACATTTTTCGAACGCTTCCGAGAAATTTATCTTTTTTCCTACTAGCCACGGATATCATTTCGCCATCTTCCATCACTACATAACCGCCATCGTGTTTTACAAATTTCTTCAGATAATGGAGATTGATGAGATGCGATTTATGAATTCGATAAAAAATACCCTGTGGAAGAATTTCTTCAAACTCCTTTAACGAACGAGATATGATCAGTTCCTCTCCTCCGTTGAGGTAAATATGCGTATAATTGCTTTCGGCTCTGCAACGTATGATACTATTTACTTTAACAAAATCCAATCCATTTGAAGACGGTAAGGCGATCTTTGCATTGTCATCGTTGCTCTTTGCCAGATTATTCATCAGGAACTCGATCTTAAATTGATTTTCTACCAATCTACGTCTGTTCATCACCTTTTGAACAGCTTTAACTAAGGCTTCTGTCTTTATAGGTTTAAGTATATAATCTACAGCAGAATATTTAAAAGCCCGGATAGCATAGTTGTCATGTGAGGTAATGAATATGATCTGAAAATCTAATTGTTTCATCTTTTCCAACAGATCAAAACTGTTCCCATCCGGTAACTCAACATCCAGAAAAACCAAGTCGGGTTGATGTTTTATTATTTCGCGTTTTGCTTCAACAATATTGGACGCATTGCTGATAATAGAAAGATTCTCAAAATTCTCTTCTATAAGGTCTTTGAGAATTTCCCTGCTAAAACTGTCATCTTCAACAATCAGACATTTTATCATACTAGGCGCACTAAGTTTAGTAATTCCTCCCTTTATTTTCTATAGGAATATTTTGGTACCCACTGATCCGTATTGCCTGGTAAAAGATCAAATAAGTGCCATGCAGCATTATAATAATCTCCCGGACCAAAGTAGTCATAAGTTTTTCTATAGATCTTCCCGTCTTTTCTGATCAGAGCAGAAACGCCGGGGTAATAGCCTTTCTCTGTTTTAAATCCAAGATCCTCAATGAAAGAAGAGTCGTGACCGGAGAGGATCGGGAATTGCCAGTTTCTGCTCGAGGCAAACTCTTTTTGCACCTGAGGAGGATCCGGTGAGACCAAAACAAAGGGAACGTGGTCGTCGATGTGCTCCCACAATCCATTGAATCCATCAGCCCACATAGTGCAATAAACGCAACCTTTACCCATATTATGAATGACTAAAAGCTCATCAGTGTCGCGAAATAAAGAAGAAAGTTTCACACCATTGCCTTCAAAATCTTTTAAAGTATAATCCTTGATCTCTTCGGCGGGCATCTCTTTGCGAAGGTCGACTATCTTTTGTCGCCTTTCGTTTATCTCTGCATACAAGTCCTTGATGTGGTTGGTTTGTGCGGAAATCTCTGACATTCTGTTTAAGGATTTAAGTAGATAAATATAACGATTTTATTCCTAAATCATGCTGAATTAGATTGAAATTGTCGATAATATTATCTAAATTTAGTATGTTTTTATAAGTCCTAAAACCCTCGACTAATGCCCATTCATCTTCTCGTTGTCGACGATGAGCCGGATTTTGAATTTCTATTGTGCCAGAGATTTAAAAAAAGAATTCAGGATGGAGATTATGATATCATCTTTGCCAGAAACGGCAAACAAGCACTGAAAATACTTGAATCCCACTCCGAGATCGATATCATCCTTACGGATATCAATATGCCTGAAATGGACGGTTTCACCTTTTTAGACAAGGTCAATGAAAAATATAAGTCAATAAAAGCTGTAGTAATTACCGCTTACGGCGATATGGAGAACATTAGGATGGCCATGAATCGTGGCGCTTTCGATTTCATAACCAAGCCAATCGATTTTGAAGATCTTGAAATCACGATCGGTAAAACGTTTCTGGAGGTCAAAGAGATAAAAGAAGGTATACAGGCTAAAGATGATGTGATCAGGGCAATTTCGGATAAGGTGAAAGCTGAAAAATCGGAACAGATCAAGCAGCAGTTTCTAGCGAATATGAGCCATGAGATCAGAACACCAATGAACTCGATCGTAGGTATGACCGACCTTCTTAGAAGGCTCGATCCCCGACCTGATCAATCTAAGTATCTAAACGCCATAGCTGCTTCGGCAGATAATCTACTCGTTATTATCAACGACATATTGGATCTTTCTAAAATTGAAGCAGGTAAGCTACAGATCAAGAAAACGACTGTTAACATCAGGGAAATATTGGATGAGATTGCAGGTTTATTTAAAGTCAAAACTGAAGAGAAAAAACTCAAGTTAAAGGTGAGGGTTGGAAATGATGTGCCGGAAATGATCAACTCTGATCCTGTCAGACTTAAACAGATTTTAGGTAACCTAATTTCAAATGCTGTTAAATTTACTGATAATGGCTCTGTTGAAGTTTTGGCAGAAGTTTCCATTCCAGCTGAAAAAGAAAAGAAATTGATCCTCACAGTAAAAGATAGTGGAATCGGAATCTCACCAACTCATATTAATAACATTTTTGAAAGTTTTAGTCAGATCGAATCTTTAAAAACTGATAAAAACAGAGGTACAGGTTTGGGGCTGGCGATCTGTAAGCAACTGGTAGAGTTACTGGATGGGAGAATTTCAGTAGAAAGTTCGCTTGACAATGGCAGCTCGTTTTCGATAGAATTTGTAATACGCGAGCATCAGCTAGAGAATATAAACCTGAGTAGAGATGCTGATCAATTATGCGAAGCGATGTCAAATCTCAAAGTGCTATTAGTAGAGGATAATGCTTTCAATGTTATCGTCGCAAAAGACTTTCTCGAAAATGAATTAGATGATATTCATGTCGATGTTGCAAATAATGGAATGGAAGCGATTGAAAAATTCATGAGTTCCGATTACAGTGTGGTTTTGATGGATTTACAAATGCCCGTCATGGATGGTTACGAGGCGGTTCGTAAAATCAGGCATCTGGAAGGTGGCAAAAGACCAACTCCTATTATTGCTATGACAGCATCAGCTGAAGCTGAAGAAAGAAACAAATGCCTCGACAGCGGAATGGACGACTATATTCCGAAACCTTTCGATATAGATGTTTTACTTCGAAAAATTGCCGGTGTGGTGAATTGATCTAATGATGAATAGTGCATTAATTCAGGATAGGTCTCAGAATATTGAACAGCTTGACAAACTGATCAATCTGGCGATGGCATTTAGAAAACTTGATGCCAATAAAGCAGAGGAACAATGGGATAAAGCAGAGGCTATTTGTGAGGTGGAGAACAACAAGGTTTTATGTAGAAAGCTTTATTATAAAAAAGCGCAGTTTTATTTCTACAACAATGTTTATGACAAAGCACTGGATAACGTTTACAAGGCTAAGCGACACGTAGAAGAGAATTCAGATCTCGATGCTAAGCTACTTATGTTGGAAGGAAATGTGTTTCTTGCTCTTCACAAATTCGATCATGCCATCAGATCTTTTGAAAAAGCTTGCGATCAGTTTCAGGCGCAAGGACATATTGAGCAATATGTTCATTCTCTGTATTCGATCGGCAATGCATTCAATTGGTCAGATAATCTCATAAAGGGAAAATCTTTTCTTAAAAGATCTCTTGACCTTGCGGTAGAAAGAGGTCTCAAAGAAACGGAAATGAAATGTACAGCAAGCATTGGGATTCTGGCAACAAAATCTCGTGAATTTAAAATTGCTGAGTACTACTTCGAAAGAGCTTTAGCTATTATTGATGAACAGGGAGATACGGGTATGAAAGTGCAGGTTCTTAAGAGTATGGGTAACTTGTACAACGAGGCTAAAGATTATGACAAAGCTATAGGCATGTTAAAACAGGCTCTAAAGGAAGTCGATTATGACGATCCTCAAAATGCTATGGAACTTGTACATAGCTTTTTGGCTGATTCCTATGAAAATCTCGGAGATGAGAAAAATGCATTGATCCACTTTAAAGAATTTCATAAGATCCTTGAGAAAAGACTCAATGCTGAAAATCAGGCTCGAATTTCGACAATCGAACATGAATATAAGACTGAAAGTCTTAAGCAGGATGCAGAAATTCACCGTTTGAAAAATGTTGAACTTACTAAAGCCTATGATAATCTAAAACGAACCCAACAAAAACTGATCCATCAGGAGAAATTAGCGCTCCTCGGTCAGATTACCTCCGGTATTGCTCATGAAGTTCAAAACCCCTTGAATTTTGTTGCCAATTTTGCAGAATCTTCTTCAGACATTATCGATGAAATGTACAAAAACCCGGTCTGGAATGAAAAGTTTACGAAGGAACAGAAGCGGTGGCTCAAAGAATTTCTCGGCAGTATCCAGAAAAATAATATGCTGATAAAAAAGCACGGTGTAAGAGCTTCAAATATTGTCAGAAATATTCTTTCACATGCAAGGGAACAGTACGAAGGTAAAGAGCCGGTATCTATCAAGGACCTTCTCGAAGAATCTTTAAAACTTTCGCTTACGGAAGCAGATCTGAAATTGATCGATGTGCAGGAAATATACAGGGCAGGCCAATCCGCTATGCATATTTATCCTGCTGATCTCAAAAGGGTATTTCTTAACATTCTGGAAAATGCTGTTTATGCTATTCATGAAGACATTGCACTTGGAGCAAAGAAAAGCTTATATTGTATAATAATCGAAACTTATAAAAAAGACGATGCTTTCATTGTAGAAATTTCTAACAACGGAAGCCCTATCGAAGAAAACATTAAGAACAAATTATTCAATCCATTTTTTACCACCAAAGTTGATGGAGAAGGTACCGGTTTAGGGCTTTTCCTCTGTCAAGACATCATTGAAAACGAACATCAAGGTAAGCTAGAAATAGCTGGCGAAAAACACATGACGTGCTTTCGAATTCGATTGCCACTAACTATTAATTGATTTGTTTTGGATGATCACAAGCATATTAATCTAAGTTTTCTTAAAGAAATCACCGGGGGAGATGATGCTAAACTCGTAAAGTATATTCGTTTGTTTCTCGAGGAAGCGCCACAACATCTTGGTCGTATTAAACTCAATCTCGATAATAAGGATTGGCCTGCAGTAAAGCGTTCTGTTCATGCGTTCAAACCTCAGCTTCGCTATATGGGTATAGTAGAGATAGAACCACTTATTAAGAGAATAGAGTATTTTTCGGATACTGAAAAGGGAACCGAAAGAATTCATCAACTATACGATCAGATGAATGGAATTTGCCAGATCGCGTTTTCCGAGTTGGAAGATATGATACGTTAGTCTAAGGCTTTCTTAAGCAATGTACCGCTAACTCCAGCCATTCCTCCTACAACTCCTCCCAGAAGAGCAGTTATAAAAGATAGAAGTATAGCTGATGGGAGTTGAAACAACTCCGCTATCATCTTATCCAATTCCGATGGATAGATAACAATGATAAACAAACTAGCAATTAGCCAGAGTGAAAAAATCGCTAAAAATCCAACGAAAAATGCTTGTACAGCTTTATCAATAGTAAGTAAACCTACCAAAAAGCAAGGTATTACAAAGATCCACCATGGTAGGAACAGGCTTAAAATTAATGACAATATGATCGTATACGCTACACCAACTATATTCGTCATTTTGTTGGATTTAATTGAAATGAGTTAATAATATGTTCAGAAAATTTTTCGATATCGGCAGATGTATTCAACTGATAATACTCTCCCGCTGCCCAGCTTTCGATGAAGTCGGTATAATGGACACTTCCCGGATTTCCTGATTGCCCGCCCGGATAGATGCCATAAGCTTCAATGGGTGAATCCATGTGCACTATCATCTTCCATGACGGTCCCCAATATGTACTGGTAGCATTTACGATACCTTTGTTTCCGCCAATTTTAATCCCGATCTTGCTGAATGGTTCAATTTGCCTGGTCAAGTGCATGATCCTCGTATTTTTTACTCTCCACCATTCCGGCT
>JABDMM010000145.1 GCA_013001465.1 Chitinophagales bacterium
AGCACGCTCCGTTAATTTATCTGTATCGGAATCGGTTTTTTCCATACATGAAACTATGGATAAAAGGCAAGAAACATAGATGATCGGCCGCATTTTGTAGGAATTTTATATAGTGAAAAGTCTGCATTTTGTAGGAAAAATGAGTTTCATACAGAAAACTCTATCCTACAACTAAAATACAACAGTTTATAACATTTTGTTGTGCGCCTACATATTAATAGAGATTTTTGATTGGAATACAGATGTCCCATCGAAGATTCTTATAGTTTGTAAGAAAATACAACAAATCTTCAGAACTAAGTAACCTACATGAATGTAACCACCCTGCTTGCGCAATTGTCTCGCCTGGAGACAGCTTTGAAGCAATATTCCTACCAGGAATTAAGCGTTGCAGATGCTACCGTTCTCAAACATGCATTTGCTGATTACCGAAAAGACATAGAAGCTAAGTTATGGGCAGCTGAAGAGAAGGCCTTGTTGAGATCGGTATCATTTCCAGCCAAACCAAATGTTGCCTGGGAAAAGTTGCTAGGTCAGACTGATCAAACTAACCCAAATCAGAAGGTTTCCTCAACTTCTAGAAATATGGGAAGCATTTTACTAGCCGAGCATGATACCTGTGTAGCGGCTTTCTTTATAAAACACCTGCATAATGCCGGCTATGATGTGCTATGGGCCTCCAATTCTTCAATGGCTAAAACACTGATCATGAATGGGGAAGCTGATGCAGTGATCTGTAGTACATACTCCAGGAATAGCTTTGGAAAGTCGACCCTTAATTTCTTACGAAAAGAACGAAATAGTGATATCCCGGTGATCATCGTGGCCGGAGGTGAACACAGTGATGCACTCAGGGACACTATAGCTTTAGGAGCAGATGATTACCTGGTACAGCATATCACTGCCGCTGAATTAATCGGAAAAGTTGAAAGGGTGATCCAATAACCTACTTTGAATAGCACAGCAAACATATTGTCCAATCTTGCTCTAATCGATACGCCTGCGATCCAGACTGGAATGCTCTGGAATCTAGTCTTATTTTTCTTGTTAGTCTGTGTACTTTATTTCTTGTCTGTTTTCACCCTAAAAGGGAAATTGAACCGCAAAGAAAAGAAGTCGATTGTCCTGAAAAAGGATATAGCCCCCTTGATCAGTACCATGCTATTTCACCAGGAAAGCGCGTCGAGACAGCAAAAAGAAGAACTCCTTCATGCTAAAGTGTTAATTCAGGAAATGCTAAAGAATCCGCGTAATCGCAGAGTTGTTAGCGAGATCTTTCTGGATATCCGGACAGACTTGACCGGAAGCACCCAGGAACGACTCATTAAGATCTATAAGGATCTTGGATTGCATACGTATGCCATCGATAAGCTGGAAAGCTGGCGCTGGGAAGTTGTTTGTCAGGGTATCAATGAGCTCACGGAAATGCGGGTGGACGAATCTTACATCTATGTTCGTAAATTCATTAATGATAACCGAAGTATAGTACGCAAACAAGCACAACTGGCAACTGTAGCCCTCAAGCATGAGGGTATAAATTATTTCCTGGATACTTCCAGCCATAAGATCTCAGATTGGCAGCAATTAAAACTGATAAAAACCTTGCAAAATATGCAAGACTACACGCCGCCGCCTTTCCGACTGTGGCTTACATCTTCGAATAAAGATGTTGTCTTGTTTTCTTTGAGGCTTATCAAGAGTTTTAAGCAGGACGATGCTTTGGAATCACTTAAGAAATTGGTTAAGCATCGGGATGATACGATTAAAACGGAAACAATTGAATGTATTCGGGCATTTAGGTTTGTAGAAGCTATCCCGATTTTCAAAACAATATTCTGGAATTGCCATTCCTCGGTAAAATTGGCGCTTCTTTCTGCGGTAGCGGATATGGGAAGTCTGGCTGATATTCCCTTTTTAAAAGAAGTAGAACAAAATGAGAAAGATTTTGTTATCAAGAGCAAGGCTATTGGAGCGATCAATGCCCTGGCGCCTGAAACCATTTTACCTACTACGGCAATAAATGAATCATTGGCAGCGACTGATTCCGTTGTAGGAGATAAGACGGAAGCACATGACCAATATTTGGAATCACTGCATTCAGATACCTTCCAGAAATATGATCCTAGCTCGGAAAAAGATGATCTGTTAAATGAGTTGCTACTTGAAAATAATGAAAATGAAGTTTTCTTCTTAGCAGAGGATCTGCCGGCCGATGACCAAAGCTTTTTTCTTAGACAAAAGCAACCAAAAGAGATAGATAAAACAGAGGTTGACCACATACATTCAACGGCCAGATCAGCCAGGAATATCAATGTAGAATACAAGTCGTTAGAGGTGCCATCATCCCCAAAAGAAGATGTAAATGAGGGGTCTGATAACTTAATGGTAGCATTAGAAATGGAAGAGGTACTACTTCAATTCTCACCTACCTCTGAGAGCACAGATAATACCAATTACGAACATAATGAAGGAGATGAAGCAGAGCTAAATAAAGAAGCTCTCATGAGCCCGGGCAAAGATGACGATGAAGTTCCGGATGTTCCTGAGAGTTCAGATCTGCTGGAGCCGTATTTCGAAATAGAATCGCTTACGGAGGAACCTGGATCAGAAAACTCTGATTTGAGTGATAGTTCAATCGATTTCGAAATAGAAGTTTATCCGGGATCCTTTGAGAATAAATTGAACTCGAGCGAGCTGATCTGGAAAAACTATAAAAATTCAGATCAGACCATCACGTATTATGATGCAATGGAGAAATCATTCTATGCTTCAAATTTAGAGGGGCAACTCCGCTTGCTTGACGATATTTTGCACCTTGGCGATGAACGGGACATCAATTTCCTGCATACGTTAAAGGAACATAAGTCTCAAACCGTCAGGCAACGAGCCGAACGGAACATTAATTTGATGGTTGAGCGGCTTTACCCGGATGAGGATTCTGAAGCCTATCTACTACCCTTAAAGGATAATAATCCTGACT
>JABDMM010000008.1 GCA_013001465.1 Chitinophagales bacterium
GAATGTAATGGTAGTAGGATCAGGCTTGAATCTTCTTATGTTAAGGTAGCAGGTCTGAGTATTCAGGAGATGACCGATATGCCGATCTCAGAGCTTATAGAGTTCTTTGCCTCCTTCAAACCCTCAAAACACGATAAGACGATCGCAAAACGAATATTACTGGAGATCGACAACCGATTGCAAACGATGATGGACGTTGGACTGGGATATTTAACACTCAACCGTCTTTCAAATACACTTTCCGGTGGTGAAACGCAAAGGATCAATCTCACGAGAAGCCTTGGAAGTAATCTTACCGATTCACTCTATATATTGGATGAACCAAGCGTTGGATTACATCCACGCGATACCGAGAGGCTTATTCACGTGCTTCAGTCACTTCGAAATCTCGGAAATGCTGTTTTAGTCGTAGAGCATGACGAAGAGATGATGACAGCAGCAGATTTTCTTATCGATATGGGTCCGCATGCCGGAAGGAATGGCGGAGAACTGATCTACGCAGGCCCATCTGATAAGATCGGAAAAGCCAAAAATAGTTTAACAGCTGAATATCTTTCTGGCCGAAAGGAAATAAGCGTTCCTGCCAATCGAAGGAAAGGTATTAATAAGATCGAGATCATCGGTGCTTCTCAATTTAACTTGAAGGATATCGATGTCACCATTCCTTTAAATACACTTACGGTAGTAACCGGCGTCAGTGGTTCAGGCAAAACTACGTTGATCAAAAAAATTCTATATCCGGCGATCCAAAGATTGCTTGAGGGATATGGAGAGCGCCCCGGAACTCATAAAGCAATAGAAGGTGATCTCAAGAAAATAAATGCAATGGAAATGGTTGATCAGAACCCGTTGGGTAGATCATCCAGATCGAATCCGGTTACTTACATTAAAGCATATGATGCGATCCGGGACTTTTATTCAAAACAACAATTGTCTAAAGTTCGTGGCTACAAACCAAAACACTTTTCATTTAATGTTGATGGTGGAAGATGTGATCTGTGCAAAGGAGAAGGTGAAGTAGTAGTTGAAATGCAATTTTTGGCTGATATTCATCTGCCATGTGAATCGTGTAAAGGAAAGAAATTTAAGAACGAGGTCCTCGAAGTACGACATAATGAGAAAAATATTCATGACATTCTTGAAATGACCGTCGATGAAGCAATGGAGTTTTTTGAGGATGTAAAGGAGATACGGAATCGCATTAAGCCTTTACAGGATATAGGGCTAGGGTATGTTCAATTAGGTCAGTCCAGCAGTACTTTGAGCGGAGGAGAAGCTCAGAGAGTGAAATTGGCCTCTTTTTTGGGGAAAGGTAAGTCGACGGAGCATGTTGTTTTCATTTTTGATGAACCAACGACAGGTTTGCATTTTCATGATATTCATAAGCTGCTGCTGGCATTCAACAAATTGATCGAAGCTGGTCATTCAGTGATCGTTATTGAACATCATATGGATGTTATAAAATGTGCAGATTGGGTAATCGACCTGGGACCGGAAGGTGGTTCTCTTGGAGGTGACTTGCTCTATCAGGGACCTCCCGAAGGCTTGCTAGATGTGGAAAGATCACATACCGGAAAGTATTTGAAGGAGAAATTAATTTAATAGTTTTGATCCAGAATCACGTATCATGAAAACATTCATTCTCATCCTAACAGGCATCCTTTTCCATTTCTCAGCATCAGCAATATATTTAAAAGGTTTTGTTCTAGATAAAGCAAGCGAAAAGCCGATCGCTGAAGCGACAATCCAGTTGATGAAGGGCAGCAAAGTTATCGAAGAAAGCACCTCTTCAGAAAACGGCTCCTTTATTTTCGATCTAAAGAAGAATAAGCCCCACACATTACTTGTCAGCAAAGAGGGATATCGGGCATTTAAGATAGTGATAGAGGATAATAGAACTTCCATTCCATTATTAGAGGTATACCTTGAACCGATGAAAGCCGGTATGTATGGGAAATTGATAAGCAGTAAGGGCAATAATGGTATCGCTTTCAGAGAGGTAAAATGTTTAGATCTTGAATCAGATAAGTTGAGAACTGCCCTGACAGATGGTAGCGGTAACTTTTTCTTCGACCTTTCTCCAAACAGCAGTTATCGGGTTTACTTCAACGATGCAAAGGGTAATTATTCTGAAGCTTCAGCTTTTGTAAGCACAGTTGGTAAAGAAGAAGGGGTGCGAATTTCTCGAAAGCTAGTTGCAACGCCTCTAACAAAAGAATTGGAGAAGTTATCAAAAGAGGAGATGGAGAAACGTGTTAAGGAGGAAATGGCTGCAAAAGCTGAGCAGAACGAAATTATTATCGATGAGGCAATCGCAGATAAGTATAGTGACTCCACTTATGTAGTCAACAAACATGTGCCGCTGATCTCTTTCAATAAAAAGAAGCAAAATGAAAGAGAGGAAGAACTCGAAACTATATACTTCTATGCACAGCTGGAAAAAGAGTCTGGTGGAAAGAGTGTAGCGATCAAGGAAGAAATTATTGAGAAAAAAATAGGTGAAGAAAAAGAGATCGTGGTTGAAAAGGAGGAGCAAATTATTGAACCTGTGATGGAAAGTGCTGAAAAAGATAAGATCATTAAAAAAGAGGTCATTAAGATCGAAGAGGAAGTTGAAGACAAAAGCGAGGTAATTGCCCTTGAGGTTACAAATAAGTCAGAGGTTAAAACTAGCCAGGTAAAGGAAGAAACTAAAGAGACCATAAATGAGTCAAAGCTGAGTATGAATGATGGAAAGGAAAGGAGAGTGATCATTAAGAAGAGCGATGGAGAGATAGTTGAAGTTGCTCCGGGAGAATCGATCGAGAGTATCTCCACTGAAGGGAAATCTCCTGCAGTGCTCACTCCAAGAAGGAATACGGTGTATTTTGCCAAAGCTAAATCATTTCTGACGGATGAAACGATGGTCTATCTCGATAAATATGCTGAACGACTTGTGAAGAACCCAAAAATGAAGATGACGATTTCTTCACATACAGATTCTGACATCGAATATACCATCGAAAAGCATCTCGCTAAACTCAGAGCTGAATCTGTGATGTCATACTTAATGGAAAAAGGGGTAATTTTCGAACAATTGGAGATCCGTATTGTTGGAAACACACGTCCGGTAAACGGTTGCCTTCATGGCGTGGAGTGTACTGAAGAGCAGCATAAAATGAACCGTAGAGTAGAGCTGATCTTTGAAGAGAATAAACCTTATTAATGCCTCATTGGCTTTTCAGATAAGGATATTCAACATCTTCCAGAAATAAGCCTTGCGGAGGCATAGACAATTTGTGCCTGAATTCACCCTGCCTATCCATGATCTCATTAAACGTTTTGAAGTCCATCCTGGAAGTAGCTAACAAAACAGATACACCTACCATTCGCCGAACCATGCTTCTAAGAAAGCGGTTTGCAGCGACAACATATCGTATTCTATTTTCGTCGATCTGTTCCCATCGGGATTCGAATATCCGGCAGTTGGTTGATTTGTATTTGGTCGAGTAGCGACAAAGCGGTTTAAACTGATCGTATCTTTTTAACTCTTTAGCCGCCTTTTGAAGCACTTTGAAATTCAAAGTATAGAATGGATAATATGTACTATAGCGTTCTAAGAATGGATTTTTATTAAAGTGAAAGTAGTATGCGTAAGTGCGTTTTGTTGCATCGTATCTTGCATGTGCTTCAGGTCCGAAGTCGTAAACATTAATGATGCTGATATCCTTCGGGAGCACACAGTTGATGTTATACAGAAAATTTTCATTGATCTCCTTTATTGAACTAAAGTGAGCGAAGTACCGACTGGCATGGACACCAGTATCCGTTCTACCACAACCGATGACAGTAATTTCCTCACTCAATATTTTAGAAACAGCCTTGCTAATTGTCTCCTGAACGGATATATCTTTAAGTTGGATCTGCCACCCATGATATTTTGTGCCATCATAAGCAAGTTCCAGAAAGTAGCGCTGTTTTGCCATTATACTTTTTCAAAAATAACCGCAGCTCCTTGACCAACTCCGATACACATCGTTGCAAGACCGAATTGCACATCTCTCTTTTTCATCTCATGCAATAAAGTTGTACTGATCCTTGCGCCGGAGCATCCGAGCGGATGACCAAGAGCGATTGAACCACCGTTAACATTAACTATTTCAGGATTAAGATCCAATTCATTCATGCAAGCTACCGATTGTGCTGCAAATGCCTCATTTAACTCAACGAGACCAAGATCTGCGATGTCGATACCAGCTCTTTTGAGGGCTTTTCTTGTAGCAGGCACGGGACCGATCCCCATACAGAAAGGATCCACACCAGCGATAGCCATGGATCTGACTTTAGCCATTGGCTTAACTTCATACTTCGAAAGAAACTCTTCATTCACCAAAAGTAGAGCTGCAGCTCCATCATTGATACCGCTAGCATTTCCGGCGGTTACTGTTCCACCTTGTTTAAAAGCCGGTCTCAAAGAGTTTAGTTTTTCTTCAGAAGAAAGTCTGGGGTGTTCATCTTTATTTACAATGATAGGATCACCTTTGCGAACCGGAACTGTCACACTTACAATTTCATCAGCGAACCTATTCTCATCATGGGCTTTCTGATACTTTAGTTGCGTTTCATGGGAGAATCGATCTTGTTCTTCACGACTAATCTTCCATTTTTCAGCAACATTTTCAGCGGTTTCACCCATCGAAACAGGAGCATACATTTCAGCAAGTTTAGGATTTGTGAATCGCCAGCCTATCGTGGTGTCATACATCTCAGGAACTCTGCTAAATGCTGAAGCGGCTTTTGCCATAACAAATGGAGCTCTGCTCATACTTTCGACCCCACCTGCAATATAAGCGTTACCGTCTCCACATTTTAGAGCTCTAGCTGCATCCATAATGGCTTGCAATCCGGAAGCGCATAGCCGATTAACAGTTACTCCACCGATCTCGATCGGTAAGCCGGCTATTAATAATGCCATACGTGCTACATTTCTATTATCTTCCCCGGCTTGGTTTGCTGCTCCAAATATCACATCTTCGATCTCCTTAACATCTAATTCCGGATTTCGATCAATTATGGCTTTAATTACAATCGCAGCAAGATCATCTGGCCTGACATTGCAAAGGGATCCACCGTATTTTCCGATTGGCGTTCTGACTGCATCAATAATGAAGGCTTCTTTCATATGAATATTTTTATTTTTGAACCGATTTTACTGCAAATGTATTTAAACATAACTATCCATAGTAAGCAATGATTCAAAGAATACAATCTGTTTATCTCCTACTGGCCGGATTAGCGTCTATAATAACCGCCTGGAAACAAGAACTTGAGAATTGGGTTCGTGAAGAGATATATATGCAAGTTAACGACTGGTCATCCCTAGCGGCTGCTGCAGTGGCGCTTATTACTATTTTCTTATACAGTAACAGAAAGCTTCAGATCAAACTTGGCTATCTGAGTTTACTGTTGGCGATCGTATCAGTAACAGCATTGAATATTGAATTTTTTGTGATAAACCCCGGATCTCATGAATTGACAATTTTTGCTGTGGCACACTTTTTTGTGGTTGCATTCATTATTCTGGCAATTTCAGGGATCAAAAAAGATGAACGCTTGATAAGATCGCTCGATAGATTAAGGTAAATGGCGAAGAAGGAAACAGTAAGCGGTAATATTTTTGATGGAGCTTTGTTGAAGCGAGTTATTGGTTTGGCTAAACCTTATAGAAAGCAATTCATTATTGCTTCTATTCTTGCTGTAGTCGTTGCTGTAGTGACACCTATCCGACCATACCTGATAAAGATCGCGGTCGATGATCATATCATGAAATTCGATATCGAAGGGTTGAAATTTATTGTGTATTTGCTCTTAGCAACGCTTGTCGTCGAATTTATTCTACGTTATTACTTTATATATCTCACTCGTTGGTTGGGACAGTATGTGATCAAAGATCTTAGAGTAAGAGTATTCAACCATGTCATCAATCTGAAACTAAAGTATTTCGATCGTACGCCAATAGGAACATCTACAACACGTACTATCAACGATGTTGAAACTATCAATGAGATATTTTCGCAGGGGATCATCACCATATTCGCTGATCTGCTTACACTTTTCGCTGTTATAGTGATTATGTTCATTACAGATTGGCGTTTAGCTATTGTCAGTTTAGTAACGTTGCCATTGATCTTTTATGCTACTTATGTATTTAAAGAAAGAATAAAAGGAGCATTTCAAATAGTCAGGGCCCAGGTTTCTAAAATGAATGCATTTCTTCAGGAGCATATCAGCGGAATGCGGATCGTTCAGATCTTCAATGCTGAGAAGATTGAAATGAAGAAGTTTAAAGACATCAATAAGGAGCATAGAGATGCCTACATAAAGTCTATATTTTATTTCTCCATCTTCTTTCCTTTAGTTGAAATTATACTTGCAATGGCGATAGGTTTGATGGTCTGGTATGGCGCTACTCTTGTTGTAGGAGCACAAATACAGATCGGTGTGATCATGGCGTTCATTCTTTATTTAAACATGCTATTCAGACCGCTGCGGATGTTGGCAGATAAATTTAACACACTGCAAATGGGTTTTGTGGCATCAGAGAGGGTTTTTGATCTGCTCGATAGAAAGGACTTTATTGTGGATGAGGGGAGAACCGATCTTGCATCTGTTGGTAGTAAGATCAGGTTTAAAGATGTTTCTTTTGCATATATAGATGAAGATTTTGTTTTAAAGAATGTAGATTTCGAAGTAGGTGAAGGAAAGACTCTTGCACTTGTAGGCGCCACTGGCTCAGGTAAAACTTCGATCATCAATATTCTTTCCAGGTTTTATGAATATCAGCAAGGGGAGATCTTCATCGATGATATTGAGATCAGAGATATCCCACTTCCGGCATTGAGGAAAAGCATGGCTGTTGTCCTTCAGGATGTGTTTCTATTCTCGGGAACGATCATGGACAATATCACTTTAAGAAATGAATCGATCGATCGTGAGAAAGTTATCGAAGCATCAAAAATCGTGGGAGCACATAGATTCATAATGAATTTACCTGGAGGATATGATTATAATGTCATGGAGAGAGGAGTTACATTATCTGTTGGTCAGCGGCAACTTATTTCATTCATCAGGGCACTTGTAGTCGACCCGCCGATCTTGATATTGGATGAAGCAACTTCATCTATTGACACGGAATCAGAGCTGATCATACAGAATGCTATCGAGAAACTAGTAAAGAACAGAACATCGATAGTAATAGCACACAGGCTATCAACGATTCAAAATGCAGATATGATCATTGTGCTTGATAATGGCAGGATCAAGGAGCAAGGAACACATGAGGAGTTACTTGAACTTGACGGCTATTACAAGAATTTGTATGACATGCAGTTCAAGAAGCATGAAGCCCGCGCTTAAAACAATTATCTATTTTCCATCGGAACGAAATCTCTAGATTGAGATCCGGTATAGACTTGTCGAGGTCGGCCAATCGGTTGTTGTTCGTCTCTCATCTCTTTCCATTGAGCGATCCAACCGGGCAATCGACCTAAAGCGAAAAGTACTGTAAACATCTCTGTTGGGAATCCCATTGCCCTATAGATGATCCCTGAGTAGAAATCAACATTAGGGAATAGTTTTCTTTCTTTAAAATAATCATCGTTTAGAGCAGTTTCTTCCAGTTTTTTCGCAATATCCAGGATCGGATCATGGATACCTATTTTAGCCAGGACTTTATCTGCAGAGTCTTTAATGATATTTGCCCTCGGGTCAAAGTTTTTATAGACACGGTGTCCGAATCCCATCAACCTGAAAGGATCATTTTTATCCTTTGCTTTATCGACCCATTTTTGATAGTTACCACCATCTGCTTTGATCGCTTCCAGCATTTCGATCACCTTTTGGTTTGCACCACCATGAAGTGGACCCCAAAGAGCTGCAACGCCTGCTGAAACTGCAGCATATAAGTTAACATGTGAAGATCCAACAATTCTTACAGTTGAAGTAGAACAGTTTTGTTCGTGATCTGCATGAAGGATCAATAACTTATCCAGTGCATCAGCGATAGTTCTATCTACCTCGTATTCTTCAGTAACATTACCAAAAGTCATGTGCAGATAGTTTTCGACATAATCGAGACTATTTTTAGGATACATGACAGGATGGCCCATTTGCTTTTTATAGATCATAGCACACATCGTTGGCATCTTTGCTATGAGTCTAATGATCGAGAGCATACGCTCATCATTTTCTCTGTAAGGATTTAGTGAACCCGGGTAAAAAGAAGAAAGCGATGAGATCATTGCCATTAGCTGACCCATCGGATGAGAGCCTGTAGGATATGCTTCAAATATATTTTTGGTATCCTCATGCAACAAAGTATGCATGGTGATCTTCTTTTTGAATTTTTCCAGATCATCTTTAGAAGGAAGTTCCCCATTTACAAGTAAGTATGAAACCTCAAGAAAATCTGCTTTTTCAGCAAGATCTTCAATTGAGTACCCTCTATAACGAAGGATACCTTCTTCTCCATTTAAAAAAGTAATGGCACTAGTAGTTGCACCGGTATTCTTATATCCAACGTCATAAGTTATCAGTCCTGAAGAATTTCGGAGTTTAGAGATATCAAGCGCTTTTTCACCTTCAGTTCCGGTGATAACAGGAATTTCAATATTTTGATCTCCTACGTTGAGATGGGCTGTGTCGGACATGGTTTCGATCATTTGTAATAAAGTTTAAAGCAGGTGCACAAATCTAATGAACCAAAGTGAGAAATTCACTTATTCATAAAGGATTAACGCAGCAAACTACTAAAAAGTTGACTGTCTGCGAAATTTTTTTCATTGCGAAATTTCGCTGATATAATTTTCAATTTAATGATTAAAAAACATAAGGTAATGGAATCTGTTTTTTCATGCTAAAGTGGTTTTGGTAAAATGGCGACAAAACATGTCATACCCGAAATATTCGATACCAAGCCTATTACGGGCGACAGATGAATAAAATGAAGATCCTGATGAATTCAATGTGGATTGCCACATTCAGCCAGACAAACAAATACAATATTGCACAAACCAGGAAAAAAGGATCTGGCTGTTTAACCTTTAAACTCTGTTTCTGACTTGTTGTTATACGAAGTAAGGCTGATTTACTATCATTGCTTTAATTTTAATTAGAACATCAACCCATAGCCAAATCATCGCTATATGATATCTAACTGGATACAGTCGTTTAGAATACGCACATTACCACTTAGTCTTGCAACCATTGGTATGGGAAGTATTCTTGCGCTTCAGTCAGACTCTTTTGAGGTCATTGTTTTTGTATTTACTCTTGTAACAGCAGTTTTACTTCAGATACTCTCCAATTTATCAAACGACTTTGGTGATTATACTCATGGGGCTGACAATGAAGATAGACAAGGTCCTGAAAGAACAGTTCAAAGTGGAAAGATAACCCCATCAGCGATGAGGATCGCCATTGGTATTTCTGCTTTACTATCAATGGTAAGTGGTATTTATTTATTGTACATCGCTGACCTTGATCTCAATAGTTTTTTCTTCATCCTTGCTGCCGGAGTTGCATCAATTTTAGCAGCCATGACTTATACTTTAGGTAAAAAGCCCTATGGATACAGAGGACTCGGAGATATATTTGTATTTCTTTTTTTTGGATGGGTGGGTGTGCTTGGTACTTATTACCTTCAGGTTAAAACTTTCGATTGGCTGATGTTACTTCCTTCATCTACATGTGGTTTGTTTATCACAGCTGTGCTGAACATAAATAACATGCGAGATATTGATTCTGATACAATCGCCGGAAAGAGGACAATTCCCGTTATTATAGGAATAAAAGCCGCCAGAATCTACCATGCAATTCTTTTAACATTCGGATGGGTATTTTATATCATTTATGCTGTAATAAGATTTAACGCTATAGAACATTGGATCTTTCTTTTCGCTTTACCATTCTTTCTCCTGAATTTGTATGGCGTTTTTAAAAGGAATAGAAACCGAATGGATCCATTATTAAAACAGATGGTAATTGCGACGTTACTCTTTATCACATTGATAATGGCAGGTCAGCTAATTTCTATGGCAATATGATTTCAAAGTTATCATGGCTCATATTCTTCGCGAATAATGAACTATCCCTTTTGGTTTGCGGCACTACGCTAAAGAAGAAAGAGCTATCATTGTTTTAAGAAGCTTCCAGTTTCATTAGCTTTTCGTTTTGATCTCTCAAGCGTTGAGTAAGTGTTTTAAGGAATCCTTTTGCAAACTCTTTGTCGTCGGTAAGCAACTCATAGAAAATGTCCTGATTAAGTTTTAAGAGCAAGGAATCTTCATCTGCAGTTGCAGTGGCAGATCGGGGTTGTGTGTCCAGCAATGCAAATTCCCCAAAAAAGTCCCGGGCATTTAAAATTGCAAAAACAGTTGATCCGGAGTGGATCCTGATAACACCTTCGTAAATGATATACATACAATTCCCGGTGTCGCCGGTATTGAAAAGCACATCACCTTTCTTGATCTCATCGACTTGCAACACCTCTGCGATATCGATAAGTAAGTTTTCAGGGATATTGCTGAAGAGGGAAGTCCCTTTTAGGGCGATCACTTTTTCAATGGTGAGTAGTGTAGATTGTTCGTGTTCCAATTTACTTTGAATTTTTTGGTATAATGAATCATTGATCTTGTCTCCCAGTAAACGTTTATCTAAGATAGCATTTCCTTTATTCAGTTGTTTAACTCTCTCTACCGCAGTATCATGTAATATGATCGATGAAGAAAACAAGTATGGACCTATTTCAGGTATGTTCGTTTTAGGGCAGTTTTGAATAGCGATAGCTAATGTCCAACGGTTGAATCGCTGTAAGCCTGAAACTACGATATGATTCACTATTTCAGCTGAAGTATAGGCCTTGGTTACTTCTATGATCAATTCTTCGGGATTTTCTACAATGGGGATCAGTCTTCTTGACAGCTTGCCCGGTAACTGTTGATCAAGTGTTTCCAGAGCATTGGCTTTATTGCCGGGGTTATTGAAAAAGAGTATATTTTTTGATCTTTGGATCAAGCTATGATCGTAAATGAAGCTCAAGTAATTGAATAATCTTACACAGAGAGAGTCAACCTCGATCCACATTGCGGATACCATTTTTTCATAGCCATCTTTTTCAAAAGTTCTCAGGAACTCTATATAATTGTATATCCTGTCTAACAGTTCTTCAGACTGCCTGTACCAGAGATTAAAATTGTCACTATCAGCTTGAAATTTTATGGCATTCAAAGCAGAAGCGGCATCGTTCTGAATAAGAGTATTTGGGTATTCCAATGCACCAACCAGGATCTCTGCTGATCTTTTATTGCTCACCTTTTCACATATCCTGATAATAGATTTCATTACAGGAACAGGAGGATCTTTAAGGATAATATTTTCGAGCTCATCCAAAGCCGGTTCACCCATTTTAGCCAGTGCCATACGAATCAACTGTGAGTTAGGTCTCTGATAGAGAATGATAAGAAGGTCAGTAAGCAGTTTAGGGTTTGCTATTTCGGCACTGATCTCAATTCCTTTGTTTCTAACCTCCTCATTATCGCTTTTAAGTGCTGTTAATACCGGCTTATAATACGACCTTATCCCAAGGTCTCCAATGATCTCCAATGCCTGGATCTGGTGCTCGGGAACATCGGAGTACATCAAACCAAGCAACTGTTGGCCTGCTAATACAACAGATTCCAGATCTCCTCTTTTGATCAGCCCTGTGAGAGCTGCCTTGCGGACGATCACATTTTCGGATTCCATAAACGAATTCACGATATCCTGATCGAATTCTGCTGTTCTGCAATAAAGTTCAACAGCTATTTTTCTTATCTGATCCACATCAGACTCATTAGCTATCTTAATGATCGTTTCACCGTCGATGAGTCCGGGGAATTCACTGATCTTTTGGAGACAATACATCTGCACATCAGGGTGTACAGAAGTTAGATGATGAATTAATAACTTTTTATACCTCTTGATATCTACATTGTGAAGGACATCCAGACTATATATAATATCCGCGGGAAAATCACTCTGCAGTCTTTTTTCTATAATATGGATATGTTTTTGATCCACCACGACGAAGCGATCACCTCTGAAAAATTTGCTTTGGATTCCTTGCTGAAGTGAAAGGGTGTATTGTTTGTTAACTCTAACAACAGCAAAAATGAAGAGTAGTGATGAAAATATAGTGAGGACAATGATAGAGATAACCTTATATTCTAAGGCATATAAGTTCAATCCAAGAATTATTAAGCCAGCCACCAGCATTGCTAAAGGGTTGATCAAACCCTTCACAACAGTATGTCCGTGCAACCTTGAAGGTGCATCCAAAGGTTGAAACAATCCAAGAAAGAGTGGGTTGTACAAGCTGTAGTACACAACTACCCATATAAGCATTACAAGCATACTCATTGTAAGCGTAGTTTTCATAAACACGAATGACTGAGGAAAGATCAGCCACAATAGAGATCCTAAGAATAAAAGAACCGGAAGAACCATTAAAGAAGGAAGGACACCGTATTTCTGAATGATGCGGTTGGAGAAAAAGGTTTGAAACAAGCCACTGATGACATGAAGCACGCCATAATAAACAGCAATAAATGCTGCGATGTCTTCGGTATTATTGGCATCGAGTAAAAATTTGTATTCTATCGGATAGAACGTAATGTATGCACAGAATGATAAAACTCCCATCGCAAAAATGAATGGGCTCTTAAATATTTTTAACATGATTGATTCTGCAGAACCATGATGATGCAAATGATGATCGATCTTCTGTAATGGAAGTCTTTTTATAATAGTATTTAACACACTGTAGGAACCCAAAAAGCTGAGAAAGCCAATGGCAAGCATGATTTGATAAGTGTTTGCCTTTATAAAATATATTTCAGCAAAAACTTTGTACAGAACGAGATAACTAAAATAACCGATAATCTTTGCTGGAATATTTCCGATGCTTATAAGACTGAATAAGCGTTTACCTTGGCGGACGTCAAACAGTAATGAAGCAACACCCCAAAGTTCAAGGTTGCTGATCTGATATATGAGGTAGTAAGAAGTAAGTAGACCGAAAATTAAAAACTTATTCTTGGGATCTATCCATAGAGAGATCGTGAAAAATAAAGCGATCAAAATCAACGAAGCAACCACGCCTTTCTGAAGTTTTTCAAACTTGGCATGGTGTTCAAAGTAGGCATATATTCTTCCAGCGATCAATTGGATCACCGCTGCTATAATGATTATTATTGCAAGATCTTTGTAATGAGGCGAATCGGGATTAAAATCTTTGAAGAAAAGTTTAACTGCTGTAATATGTATAAATGCGATCCCGAGCCCTTGCAGGAAGTGATGCTTAGAGATCAGCCATACTTTCACTTGCTCACCTTTGCGGATTTGCAGAACCCTGCCTAAAATTGATATGAAATTATTCATGCACTGACTCCAAAGATGACTATCCGTTAAATTTGATTCACAAGATATTCAAATTTGAATATATAAAGGAGTGCGATGTGGTGAGCTACATTCTGCCTTTGAGCATCATATTCCAGTAGAGGAAAGGCAATCCGTATTTTTTAAGGATCCACAGAAGCCAGCTTTCTTTAGAGGTATCGAGGAAAGTCGAAATTATGGGGTCTGACTTTCTCACATTGTTATATTCGAACTCTGCAAGGACCATTTTCCCATAACCGGTTACAATGGGGCAAGATGAATATCCATTGTAAGATTCGTGTTTAATAGTCTTTGATTTCAACTTATTAAGAATCTGGTCGACTACGACTGGAGCTTGTTTTCTGATCGCAGCACCTGTTTTAGCTGTTGGTAATGCTGCTACATCTCCGAGTCCGAATATGTTTTCGAAGGAATTGTGCTTCAAGGTATGGATATCTACATCCAACCATCCGGTCTCATTTACTAGATCGGAATCCAAGATGAATTGAGGTGGACTTTGTGGCGGTGCAGTATGAAGCATTTCATATGGCATTACAATTTGATTATTGCCAGAAAAGCTTTCATTGATTTCACTGTTCAATTTTAAACTTTGAATATCTGCATTTGGGTTTGAAAATTCAAAATACACTTTCTTTTCAGAACTGTCTATCTTGATCGGTTTATAGAAAGTTTTAAGTAAAATATTCTTCTCGTCTATTATTTTATTGAGTGTTAAGGCAAAGTCCTCTACACCAAAAATCACGGATCCAGGAGTAGCAAAAATTACGTTGCTTTTATCTCGGAGTCCTGTTTTCCTCAAGTAATCCTCCGCCAGGTACATAATCTTTTGAGGTGCACCACCACATTTGATCGGAGTTGCAGGCTGTGTAAAGAGTGCATTTCCGCCTTTGAAATTTTTTAAGATTCTCCAAGTTTTCTCAGGATCAACGTAGTTGCTGCAAACGAAATCTGTATCCAGAGCTTCTTTGAGACCCTCCAGATCATCTAACTTATTGACAACTCCAGGGCTGAGGACAAGAATATCATAAGTTATAGCGCCTGAGCTCTTTGTTGTAAGTTGATTGGAATGGGGTTCAAGAGATACCACTTCTTCCTGGATCCACTGACAACCATCAGGGATAACGGAGCTCATTTCTCGTCTGGTGTTTTGAAAATTGAAAGTTCCTGCACCAACAAGAGTCCATGCTGGTTGATAATAATGAGCATCTGAAGGGTCGATAAGCCCAATGTTCAAGGATTTATTCTGTCTCAGCAGCTGGGCTGCTGTCATTATTCCACCGGTTCCACCTCCAACAATTAAAACTTCATAGTGATTTTTCATGTTTTACGAGTTTATTGTGATAGCAATGTAATCCAGCTGCACTAAAAAATTGCGTTCCGGAAAACGAACATTATGTATACTACCCTTTAATTGTACTAGGACAAACATAATCGGTCATAGGAAGACTGGTTTCTTTTAAAGCTTTGAAACCACCTGCAATATCTACTAGATTATGTATCCCTCTAGATTTAAGGATCGATGCTGAGATCACTGATCTATACCCTCCGAGACAGTGCAAGTATGCCGTTTTCTCATCTGGAAACTCACTCAAGTGATCGTTGATCGTATCGAGTGGTGTATTTTTTGCGTTTTCTATATGCTCTGAGGAAAACTCACTTTCTTTTCTCACATCATAAACCTGGATTGCTTCACCAGTCTTGATTCGTTTTTCAAATTCGTCAGCTGTGATGGATTCAATAGAATCTGTTAGTTTACCACTTTTTTTCCAAGCGTCGATACCACCTTTGAGATAGCCAAGTGTGTTGTCGAAACCTACTCTTGAAAGTCTGGTAATGGCTTCTTCTTCTCTACCGTCTGGAACAACAATTAAAATAGGCTGTTCCACATCCTGGATAAGTGAACCTACCCAAGGAGCAAAATTTCCATCGAGTCCGATGAAGATAGAAGATGGGATATGCTCTTTAACGAATTCATTTTCGTGTCGTACGTCGAGGACAAGTGCACCTGTTTCGTTTGCTGCTACCTCAAATGCTTCCGGAGAAAGTGCTTGAGTACCCCTTTTTACGATTTTTTCAATGCTTTCGTATCCTTCCTTATTCAATCGAACGTTTTCCGGGAAGTAAGCCGGAGGAGGTAATAGCCCATCTGTGACTTCTTTTACAAATTCCTCTTTAGTCATATCAGCACGTAGTGCATAGTTGACCTTTTTCTGATTACCCAAAGTGTCGACAGTTTCTTTCATCATGTTTTTCCCACAAGCAGAACCTGCGCCATGTGCCGGATATACTGTTACATCGTCTGCAAGAGGCATGATCTTGTTTCTAAGGCTCTCAAATAGAGTACCCGCCAATTCTTCCTGGGTTAGATGAGCCGCTTTCTGAGCCAGATCGGGTCTACCCACATCACCAAGGAACAATGTGTCACCGGAAAAGATCGCATGGTCTTTACCGTTTTCATCTTTTAGAAGATAAGTTGAACTTTCCATAGTGTGCCCAGGAGTATGCAGAACTTTGATCGTGACCTTACCGAGTTTAAACTCCTGTCCGTCTTTCGCAATGATCGCATCGAAGGTCGGGTTTGCTGTTGGACCATAAATTATAGGTGCTCCGGTCTTTTCAGATAGAGTAACATGACCACTTACAAAATCCGCATGAAAATGGGTCTCGAATATATATTTGATCTTGGAGTGATTCTCTATTGCCCTGTCGAGGTATGGTTTAACCTCTCTCAATGGGTCAATAATTGCAGCCTCTCCTTCGCTTTCGATGTAATAAGCTCCTTGAGCAAGACATCCGGTGTATATTTGTTCAACTTTCATTTATTTCTTTTTTGTAGTTCATTTTATATAACAAAGATAAAGCGCTTTAGTGCACTAAAACTGTAACAAGTGTTACACTTGAGCTAATGTGGTAGTTTGCCTCTCAGCAGTCCATAAGTAAATGTTCCTAAAATTGCGCTTACTATTACAATCAAGATGGTATAGTAACCATAACCGGCAAGAATAAACATGGGTCCCGGGCAAGCTCCGGATAATGCCCAGCCTAAACCAAATATGGTTCCACCTAGAAGATAACGAGCTACGCTTTTATTCTTATCAGATAGGACTATTTGGTTTCCATCGATATCTTTCATTTTGCTTCTTTTGACAAACTGAATAAGGATGGCTCCTAATACTACTGCAGATCCGATTATTCCGTACATGTGAAACGATTGGAATCGGAACATTTCATATATTCTGAACCAGGAGATCACTTCAGCTTTAGCTGCGATTATTCCAAATGCGATGCCGAAGATGGCAAATAATATCATTTTCATATTCTATTGGATTAACAAGGGTAATATTAAATAAGTCATTGTGAGACCACCGATAAAAAACCCGATGACTGCGATCAGTGAAGGAATTTGAAGGTTGCTCATACCTGTGATGGCATGTCCGGAAGTACATCCACCGGCGTAACGTGTTCCAAATCCAACAAGGAAACCTCCTAGTACCAGTATTAGAAATCCTTTTAAGGTAAATGCAGATTCCGGTGAAAAAATTTCAGGAGGCAGATACTGCTGACCGGCATTTTCTATCCCGATTTCAGAGAGAACCTGTACAGTCTTAGGATTAATAGCGACCGAACTGTCCGGAGTCAAATAGTTTGCTGCAATAAATCCTCCAATTACAGTACCGCCGAGAAACACTAGATTCCACATAGATGCTTTCCAGTCGAACTTAAAAAAGTCATTAACTTTTCCTGCACCTCCGATAGCACACATCGTTCTGAAATTAGAGGAGACACCAAATGTCTTTCCGCTATATACCAGAAGAAACATGACCAGTGCGATTAGTGGTCCGGCCACATACCATGGCCAAGGCTGATAAATAATATCCATATGTTAAATTATTAAGTTGCAAAATTACAATTATCACATCATGTTGAGGGTAACAATGGTTACACCTGAAAATCGGGTCCTGTTAGAAAAGATCTTTGACTTCAACCAGATTTCGATGATGCGATATCTTTCCGTTTTGATCGAGCTTTTTCATCAGTCTGGAAATGACCACCCTTGAGGAATGAAGGTCATTTGCTATTTGATAGTGTGTGATCTTCAACTTCTTTGATCCTGAAACCATCGCTTTATCTTTCAGGTATTTAAAGAGCCTTTCTTCCATATTGTTGAAAGCGAGATTATCGATAGCCTCAAGCATTTCATTAAGTCTGGTGTTATAACTTTCGAAAACGAATGTTCTCCAGCTTTTGTATTTAATGACCCACTCTTCCATTTTTTGGATAGGGATCTGAATAAGTTCGGTAGGTTCTTCGGTTATTGCTTTAATTGTACTCTTTGAATCCCCGAGACAGCAAGACATTGTCATGGCGCAAGTGTCACCCATTTCCAGGTAGTATAACAGCAGATCGTTGCCATCTTCATCTTCACTCAATATCTTGATCGATCCCGAGACAACTAAAGGCATATAAGACATCTTTTGCCCTATATCCATGATCATCTGACCTTCCTCCAATCTTTTGTGTTTCCCTGATTCTGAAATTTCGTTTATGAGTTTTTCTTCAAAGAGAAACCCGAAGCGATCTTTTAAAAGCTCTTTATTCATAAGTCTATAAATGCTAAATTTCTTTTTTTGATTCCTTAAGAATGTAAAGCTCTTTTTCAGGCTTCAGAGGTCTTTTGAACCAATACACTCGTCTTAGTCCTTCTGGCCCTGGAGCTGGCCGTGTCATTCCGAGCCATTCTTTGTAGATCTCATGTGACCTTTTAGTGTCGACCATAATGTCGCCATATTTATCATCTGGTCCCGGTACTTCAAGACGAACTCGTTGATGCCAGCAGTGCATGCCGCTTATTGGATCTGGGTGTACAGCATGAGTTATATTTTGATGAACACCACCATCGAGCCAGAAAATTCTGGAGCTGTCAGGATCTGAACTTTTAAAAGGTTTGGTTCCACTGATCGTATTCATCTTCCACTTTCCATTTCCATCATTATGAATGCTTACGGTGTTTGTAGCCCAACGATTTCCTTTGTCTTGTTTTCTACGCCACCTTCCAATATGGTGTGAGCAAGCCACCACTCCCGGTTTCATTCCTTGGGTCACCCATACTTTATCAACAAAGTATCCAATATCGGTATTCATTTTCACGAGATCTCCGGTTTTAAATCCGAAACGGTTTGCGTCATCCGGATGCATCCAGATCGGGTTTCTGTTCGAGATCTCAGTAAGCCACTTTGCGTTTGCAGATCGTGAATGGATCAAAGTTGGCAATCGGAAGGTAGGAACAAGAACATATTCTCCTTTCTCCTGGTCAAGATTATCAAGATGGATGTGGCTTTTAATGTAAGTTGGTATTGCATATTCTCCCCACTTCCAATCTACCATTGTTTGAGAATAGAATTCATTTTTTCGGGATGGTGTAGGAAACCCAACAAGAGCATTACCTTCGATCATAACTCCAACATCTTTACCATTTTTTCTAATGACACCACTTTCAGGATCGGTAACACTGTCCTGTAGATCTGCAGCAGCAACTTTGTATTCATTTTTCAGGTAGGAATGTTTTTCAACCTCGAAAGCTCCGTATTTTCTCATATAATCCAACTCGGAGAGATTTTCCGCTTTAGCGGCTTCAGGCAGTCCTTTCGTATTTTCAAATATGAACTGATAATATTCGTCTATTGTAATTTTTTCCCCTTTGCGATATGGAGATTCGAAGTGTTTTCGAACTCCTAAACTTCCGTCCGGGTCAATTCTCCAACTCAATTCTATCCAGAATTCATCCTCTTCCCATACCTCGCCGGGATTTACTTCATATGTGAATTCAACGTTTTTCCCTGCTCTTCTGGCAGCTTCTCTTAATACAGGCTGCCTGAAACCTATCCACATCCCGGAGTGAGTTGCATAGCTATTCAAGTCGTGTCTTTCTGCAGAGTGACCCATCGGGAGAACATAATCTGCAAAAAATGCTGTTTCGTTCCATGTTGGAGTAAGAGCGGCATGTAAACCAAAATACTCTTCATTCATGAATGCTTCCATCCAGGTAAATCCATCAGGATATGTCCAAACAGGATTGAATACTCTAGAAAAGTAAACATCCATTTTTCCCCGACCTTCTTTGAGAAAGTGTGGAAGCAGGAAGCTCATTTCAAAAAACGACATTGGGTATTCGTCTGGAAAATGAAGTTCATTCCAGAATTTCTGTGCAGGAGGAGTATCGAAAAACTTTGGTTTAAACTTATTCCAGCTGTTTGGTGAAGTACCACCTACCGTTCCTACGCTTCCAGTTAATACACTTAAAAAATGAAGACAACGGGAAACGCACCATCCTCCAAGGTTCCCACTGGCAGCGCTTCTCCAGTTGTGAGCGGCAAAGCGTTCTCCAGCTTCACCAATCAAGATCGCTACCTCTCTAACTACTGATGCTTTGACACCACTTTCTTTTTCTGCAAACTCAGGAGTATATTCTTTGTATTCTTCTCTTAATTTTTCAATATATGTTTCAAATGTGACCGGACTTTGTGGGTGCACTTTTTTTAGATAAGTATCCCAGTTTACCCATTTTTCGATATAATCTCTGTTGTAGAGATCATTATCCAGTATCTGTTTTGCGATTGCAAGCAATACAGCTGCTTCAGTTCCCGGGTAGGTTGGCATCCAGTAATCCGACATACTTGCTGTATTAGAAAGTCTTGGATCCATACATGCAAGTTTTGCACCTTTCATTTTTGCTTCAATTATTCTCTGTGCATGTGGATTGAAATAATGTCCGCTTTCCAGATGCGCAGAGATCAGCAGAATAAATTTTGCATTGGCATGATCCGGTGAAGGTCTGTCATATCCATACCATATATTGTATCCAAAGCGAGCGCCGCTAGAGCAGATATTTGTGTGACTGTTATGGCCATCGATACCCCAGGCTTGCAAAACCCTGTTTGCGTAGCCCTCGTGGCCTGGTCTCCCCACATGGTATACGATCTCATTATTCCGGCCTTCCTGAAGAGCTTTTCTAATTCTAGCAGCAATATCGTCTAGTGCCTGATCCCACGAAATTCTTTCCCATTCACCATCACCTCGCTTCCCTTTTCTTTTGAGCGGATAGAGAATTCTGTCTGGATCAGTGATTTGATTAATTGTTGCTGGGCCTTTTGCACAGTTTCTTCCTCTCGACCCCGGATGATATGGATTGCCTTCGAATTTCCGTATCAAACCACTGTCTTTGTCTACATATGCAGTTAACCCACAAGCACTTTCACAGTTAAAACATGTTGTTGGGACTATCGTGTAAGTTTTCTTAACTTTTTTTGACCATTCAGTCGGTTCATATTCTGTCCAGTTATCCCATTGATCTGGAGGAGGAAACTTTGTGAGCTGACCTTCTGGAACGAGTCTGTCTAATGATGTAGGTTGTGACTTAAGTTCAGGAATAAGCCCCAACTTTTCAGAGATCTTTTCGATAAAGGATTGTTTATTTTTTTTCATAATTAGCTCAATGAGATTCTTTGTGGTGCTTCCACCCAGATATGTTCAGTAATATATAATCCGATTAAAATAAAAAGACTTGCAATTGATGTTAAGATAAGAGAGCTACCGGAAATAAGTACCAAAAGGAATGGCAGCGCGTTTCCTAACATTATCATACCTAACCAGAAAAGATTCTTGTACCTACCTTTCAGGATCAAGGAAACGGTATTTTTCGAATCATTTGTAGGGTGAGTTGTCATCAATTCTGAAGAAATAGTTATTAGGTTGATCGCGATCGTACCTAAGATAACAGATTTTAATAGTTGTAAAACTTCAGTTGAAGACTCTATAAAAAGAGTGAGGGTAACAAAAACAGCTGCGCCAGCCATTATACTGTGAACGAGCATATGAATGGCGAGAGTAGGGCTTTGCCAAAAGTCACGACCTTTTGCCTGAGCAAATAGGAAAGCAGTGTATGTCGCGACGATCACGGAGAATATGCATGCTGGCCACATAAGCCATTCGAAACTTAGTTTAAAAAAACTGCTTAGTCCAATTGCAGCTACTAAAGCACCAAAGACAGAAATCGCATATCCTCCCCGCACCAACCATGAGCTCCACTGAGGTCTGAGAAGAACATACAGAAAACGATCCGGGCGGTCAAGGTCTTTAATAAGCAGTAGGCCGGTAATCCCAAGAAATGCAGTAGAGATAGCCATTCCAATCCAAACAAACGGGGAATCAAATTCTGCAATGCCGGTAACCCACATTATAAAAGGTAAGATGAAAGCACCTGCTGAAATCGCTTTTGTCCAAACATATGCGGAGACTTCCCAACCCCATAAAATTCCTTTGTCCGGGGAGTCATAGGTTCGTTTTCCTTTGTTCATAAGTACTTCAACACTTTTAACAGGAGCCGAAGACTTAGGTGGGTTAGGATTTTCAAGTTTCATAACTTCAGAAACCAGATCGAGATTAGCATTTGCCATTTTTTCTGCCTCCTTTGCAAAATGACCAACACCCAGGCTTTGTGAGTTCCAGTAATAGGCATCAGACTTTTCTGTAGCCTCAGGAACCAGCGTTAGATCATCTGCATCGATGTAGTAGACGTTAGGTGATGTACCCTTTTCGGGTTTTCTCACTTTAACTTGTTGCCTGGAAAGTAACTGAGAAATTTCTGTATCAGGATTATCCATATCTCCAGAGATGATTGCATGTTCCGGGCAAACATTAACGCAAGCAGGTTCGAGGCCTACATCGACGCGATGTGCACAGTAATTGCATTTAGCAGCAGTATTACTTTCAGGATCGATATAGAGTGCATCATAAGGACAAGCCTGCATACAGGACTTGCAACCAATACAGCGATCGTTATTAAAATCGACGATCCCGTCATCTCTTACAAAGAGTGCCTGAGTTGGGCAAATATCAACACATGGTGCATCAGTGCAATGATTACAGCGCATAACAGAAAACAATCGTCTTGTATTCGGAAATTCACCTTTTTCGACCTGTTTAACCCATGTTCGATTTACACCTACCGGAACCTGGTGTTCTGCTTTACATGCAGTTGTACAAGCATGACAGCCGATACATTTTCTTTGATCAATAATAAAACCAAATTTCATTCGCGTTATTTAAAAGTGTTGAGTTGGATATTTCTTTTTAATTGACTTTGAGTTTTCATCTTCTTCACTTACAGCATCATGAATCCGAAGGTATGTATTCTCTTCTCCGATCATTGCGATCAATCCGCTTTTTTTCATGTAATCTCTTACCGGCCCTATTGCACCACTAAGTATAATTTTGATATTCTGTCTTTTGAGACTATTAAACAGTCTCTCTAATATTTGAAGTGCAGTACTGTCGATATTATTTATCGAAGAGAAATCTAAGATTAGTTTTTCAATACCCTCGACTTTTCTTACTTCCTTGTTAACCTTATCATAAAAATGTTCAGCATTGCCAAAATAGATATCGTCATCGTAACGTATTATCAATGTTTTGCTTTGAGTAATCGCATCGCTATATCTTTTTAGGTTTCTATAGCTGGTGGTACCTTCCAACCTTCCAAGTACTGCGTAGTGCGGTCTGGATGATTTATATAAAACCATAACAACCGACAATACGACACCCGCAAGTACTCCTCTTTGAACTCCAAGAAGAATCGTTATTACAAAAGTGGTTAGCAGAACATAAAAGTCTTTGCGGTCGATCTTGAGCAATTTTCTAGCGTAGGGAATATTTACAAGCCCTGTAACTGCTGAGATAATTATCGCAGCGAGGACCGGTTTAGGTAAATGATAAAAGTAAGGAGTAAGGAAAAGCAAGGTGATTCCAATCAGAGCTCCGGCGAAAATTGATGACAATCCGGATTGTGAGCCTGCTTGTTCGTTGATCGCAGATCGTGTGAAGCTTCCGGTGCTTGGGAAAGCCTGAAAAAAGCTTCCAGCTACTTTGGCAAGACCTAGTCCGAGAAGCTCTTTATTCGAATCCACCTGATCATCTTGATAGCGCGAGGCGATGGTCTTAGAAATTGCCAGAGATTCAATAAAACTAATAAGACAGATTATCGAAGCCAATGGAAAAACCTTCACGATATCTTCAAAAACAAAGAAACTAACATCAAAAACGGGTAACCCTTTAGGTACGGCTCCTACGATGGCGATATTGTATTCGTCCAGGTTAAAATAGATTACACTTAATATGCCAAGAACCACAGCTATAAGTGCTCCAGGGATTGCTCGCTTTATTCTTTTTAAAAAGAAAATGATAAGAATGCTCAAAACTCCCATTGTCAATGAGATCCAGCTTATATTCTGAATGTTAAGCATTAAACTCTTCAACATATCGATCATCCTTATTTCTCGTGGAATTTCTAACCCTAGCAATGATTTAAGTTGGGTTGATACAATTATCAAAGCAGCGGCAGAGGTGAACCCAACAATAACCGGTTCTGAAAGGTAATTCACTAACCAACCCATCCTGAATATTGCCAACATAACCTGAATTAAACCTGCTACCAGAGCGGTTAGAATTGCCAATTGAATATATTCAGGTGAACCTGGCTCAGCCATTAGGGAGAGCGCACTCAACATTATAATAGAAACCAAAGCGACAGGTCCCACAGATAATTGCCTTGAAGATCCAAAAAGAGGGTAGATCAATAATGGAATGAAAGCAGCGTAGAGTCCGTAAATCGGAGGCAAACCCGCCAACAGGGCATATGCCATCCCTTGAGGTACAAGAGTAATGGTCACAGTAATTGCTGCAAAAAGGTCATTCTTAATGTATGATGCCTTATAGTTTTTCAGCTGTTTGGCAATTTCGATCAATCCTTTTAATTATCAAAATACGAAAAAATAAATATGCTACGTACCTTCGACATTATCTGTAACAATGATCACATTAATTACGATTAGATAATTCATACTTTGATAAAATATCATGGAGATAAGATACTTTGGCATAGCTCACGAGATCACAAATAAAAACTCAGAGTCGATCGTGATTAAACTTCCCCTGACAGTAACACAACTCAGGAAAATTTTAAGCGAAGCATATCCTGAACTTAACAAGTTAAGAAGTTATGCTATTGCTTGTGATGAACATTATGTTGAAGACTCCTACATTATAGATAGCGATAAAACGAGAGTTGCTGTATTACCTCCGGTGAGTGGTGGATAAGAGTTATGGAGAGAACGATAATTGAAATATTAAATCGCAAGTTATCCTTAGATGAGTGTTATTCTTTTATCCAAAACAATAAGTCTGGAGGGAACTGCATATTTATTGGAAGCGTAAGAGATCGCTCTCAGGGGAAACAAGTCGAGGAGTTACATTTTGAAGCGTATAAGGAGATGGCGGTTGCTGAAATGTCTAAAATATCGAAGGAGGTATTGAAGATGAACGAAGTTCAGAGAATCTATATCGCACATCGTGAAGG
Organism: Chitinophagales bacterium; assembly: GCA_013001465.1. Lineage (GTDB taxonomy): Bacteria > Bacteroidota > Bacteroidia > Chitinophagales > JABDMM01 > JABDMM01. Next base: position 24,884 of record JABDMM010000008.1, read on the forward strand.
CGAACTTCAAATTGGTGATATTGCCGTGATCATTGGGGTATCATCTAAGCATCGAGACGACGCATTTATAGCTTGCCGTTATATTATCGATACATTAAAAGAAACCGTTCCGATCTGGAAAAAGGAAATATTTACTGATGGAGTGAGTTGGGTGAACGCACATCCCTAGAATCTGATCGCTTCTTGAAAGATTCTAACTCTCCCGGAGTATTGATATTGGATAGTACCTCGTCGTTTTCCAGACGGATCTTCTTCACATCAGAATTGATCAAAACTTTACGCGGACAACTGTAGCCATGGCTTAAAAAATTCAAGAACCTGACATAAGCACTTGGTTCGTAAATTGTTAAAAGCGGATCCGGGAACTCTTTATTTTCAGATTGATAGCAGGTAGCAATTTTCGAAGTATCGCGTTCGGCTATCAATTTTTTTAAAGCATCACTATCGACGTAAGGCAAGTCACAAGCTACAACTAGATAAGCCTTGTTAGGGTCTGCGCGAAATGCAGAACAAATTGCACCAAATGGCCCCAAACCGGTGAATGTATCTGTGATCGTTTTCGGATCTTTAGCATCAGGGTGCTTTTTTGATAAAAAGGCAGTGACTCCAATGTTATCGAACAAATCCAGTAGGTATAACTCCTGAGGTTTTCCGTGGAAGTATAACTGACTTTTATCTGTTCCCATTCTCTGACTGTCGCCACCTGCAAGAACTAATCCATTTAATTCAGGGGAATTATTGCGCATGGCTTTTTCGAGGATGTCTTTTAGTTTATTCTGTTCATTCCACTTTAAGATCGGAGTCTTATCTGTCAAGAGGTCTTGAATAAAATCGAACGGTTCAGTTGAACCATCTTTTAGAACTACTGCTATTACATTTGTAAGTCTTTGAATTCGTTTTTTAAGACTTTCTTTCTTTTCCTGATCGATGATAACAATTTGATTGTCTGCCGCGAAATGATTTCCATTGATGAAAACAGCATCTGCAACTTGTGTCACCAAAGCCTGGTCTATAAAACTGGAATATGGATCAAAGTCGAAATCGTAACGATGGCTTCCAATTTTGAAACGATGCTCATGCTTATCGGCAGAATGTTCTTCATCAATTCTGCAAATATTGAGATCAGCAGATAGCCGGTCGGACAGATCTGACATAAGTTTTTGCAGAACTTTACAGTTTGAGCCGATGAAAGCAAATTCATTCCTGTGGAAGTTACCGATTTCAGGACGTTTCAATTTCGTGTGCTTAGTATGCTTCATCGTCACAAAGTAAAATCAGATTTTCCTCCGGTTTTATGAATGAGTTTCAATTCCAGGATCTCAGTATTTTGAGATAACGACTTTGTCATATCGTAAACCGTGAGAGCAGCGATATTTGCACCCATAAGCGCTTCCATTTCAACTCCAGTTTTTGAGGAAGTCGAAACACTGCAGATGATCTTTAACATATCATATTCGACACGGGAAATTTCTATGGAGCAACTCTCAAGAGGAATTTGATGGCAAAAAGGTATCAACTCTGATGTCTTCTTTGCTCCCATGGTTCCGGAAATAACAGCAGTCTGGATAACGGGACCTTTCTTGGTTATAAAATCCTCTGAAATTAATTTATCGAGAATGTCCTTTTTCATTCTTATCAAAGCGGAGGCTTTCGCAATTCTCCGTGAAATATTTTTAGCAGAGACATCCACCATTTTAGGATTCCCATTGCTGTCGATGTGTGTTAGATTGTCCATTTGCTATCTGAAATATATAAAGTTAAACAATTGATCCTTCATGTAGATGTCGGAGCCCTGTGGCAACACTACAAAACCATCAACATGTAGAAGGTTTGCCAGATCTCCTGAACCATTTCCTTTAATTACTTTGGCATACAAAGTATCTGAACCGGGGGAAATTTTAGCAGGAGCGAAATAAGTTAAATCGGGTTTGAAAGTGACATTTTCGGAGAGTCTTACCTTATATTCTTCATGAGGAGTTATTCCGAGATTTTTTCGGAGCCATGGTATAAAGTAAACCGCGGCACATGATAGGGTAGATACTGGGTTTCCAGGAAAAGCAAATATGATCGTTGTGCCATTTCTTCCAAACCAGAATGGTTTACCCGGTCTTTGACTAACCCGATGGAAAAGTTGTTCTGTTCCCAATTCTTCAAAGACCTGGGGTAAAAAATCTTTTTTACCTTTTGAAACACCACCGCTAAGCATCAGGACATCATAATTTTTGATGAGATCGGCAATAGTTTTCTTTAACTCATCATAATTATCATCCAAATGAAACAAGTTGGATTTTACTCGATATTTTTTTAACAACGCTTGCAATGCATATGAGTTAGATTTTCTTATCTGGTGAGGTTCCGGATCAGTATCAACATCGATCAATTCATCTCCGGTGGAAATGATGGCAACTGATGGGGGTTCTACTACTTTTACTGTGCTGCAACCAACAGTTGCGAGGACTGCTATTTCAGCTGCTGATATAATACAATTGCCGTTTTGGAGTGTTGCGTTTTTAACTGAATCACTACCCTTGTAATGGATGTTCTTTCTATCTGAAATACCATTCGGAACGGTAAAGTATGAATCAGTATTCTCAGTATCCTCGTAAGGAATAACCGTTGTAGTACCTTTTGGAAGAACGGAGCCCGTCATAACTTCAATGCAGCTTAATCGGTCTGTTAGTGTAGATTGGGGATCACCTGCAGCCTGAAGACTTGCGACCTTGAAGTTGCGATGACCTTCTTTGTATGCTGAATAGTCGATTGAAATACCGTCCATACACACTCTATCAAAAGGAGGGAAATCTCTGTCGGCTACAATAGGTTCTGCAAGGACATGACCTTCAGAATCAGAAAGGGGAATCCCCTTTACTTTGAATTTCAAAGTGGTTTCAAGAACGATCGTTAAGGCATCTTGATAGGATATCATCCGCCAATAGTTGTCATTGGTTCAAAGAAATCTTTATTGCTTCGCTGATTTTCTTCGTCAAAACCTGATTTTCTTTTCAGCATTATATGATCTAAGATGCTTTGTTTTATGGAACTTGCACCCATTCCGCTTCTAAGCATATTTTTTAGTGATAGAGAAGAATTAGAGTAAAGACAATTCAAGATTTCTCCTTTAGCCGTAAGTCTGAGTCTATTGCAGCTCCCGCAAAGAGAACGGCTATAAGCTGGAATTACGGCTATCTTTCCTAAATGGTCATCGATATTATATTCAACAGAAGATGAGGGTGCTCGATCATCAATATTTTTTAAAAGGTATTTCTCCTCCACCATTGCGAGAATCTCTGTGAAAGGAATAAACTGATCTTTATTTCCGTCGCTACCATTAAATGGCATTGCTTCGATAAATCGAACAGTTACAGGTAAACTGCGAGTAAGGTCAACAAAATCAAGAATCTCGTTATCGTTTATTCCTCTCAGTACTACCACATTCAATTTTACTTTAAAACCACTTTCAATTGCCAGATATATATTGGAGATCACTTTATCGAAGGCATCCCTTCTCGTTATTTGTTTGAATTTATCTGCATCCAGTGAATCTATACTGATATTGAGTCCATGTATCTCAAGTTCCTTCAGCTCTTCTAGATGAAGATGCAATTTGGTAGCGTTTGTAGTTATGTTGAATGATTGATAATAAGATCTTATCGATCTTATCAATTGCATAATATCTTTTCTGATAAAAGGCTCTCCTCCGGTTAAGCGTACTCTGACAATACCAAGTTCACTAAAGATTTTTGATAGGGTGGAAATCTCTTCAAAAGATAATAATTCATCTCTCCTGGAAAAATCGATGCCTCCTTCAGGCATACAGTATCGGCATCGCAAATCACATCGGTCGGTGACGCTGAGCCGCAGATAATCAATTTTCCTGCCGAAAGAATCAATCAACAATTTAATTGGTTTTCATTGGGGTGATTGAATAGATCGGATTCATCTTCGTCTCTTGGTGCAAGACACTTAAAATCTTTTTCAAAAAGGATATCTAAACTCTGTTCATCAGCGATTTGGAATGATCGAGAAAATCCGATATTATCAGTTTGGTACAAATTAAGAATTCTTTCTGAGGGCAGAGTTAACAAGATCTTTGTTTCATTTCTGGATTCAATGAGCTTTATGGATTCTGAATCATGGCTGGTACATATCTTGAATTTCAAAGCCCTGTTGGGGAAAGTAATAGTAGAAGAAATCTCGTTATGCAAATGAAGTTTATCCAGGTCACTTTTACTGACCCTGACACGCATTGAATTATTTAAAAATCGAATTTTCAAAAGTTGTTTGAATAGATATTGTATACAATAGTAGCAATACTTGTTGAAAGGCACAGCAACCAAAGTTACCAACTTTAATCGTATGGTTAATATTATCCCTATATTTGCCAGCCGATAAATAAAACCCAATATGAAAAATATATTATCATTCGTTTTAGCAATGGTTTTCAGCATTGCATCTTTTGGACAAGCTTCTCAGATCGTGATAACGGAAATTATGTATGGGCCGCCAAACAATAATGGAGGAGGGGTCGAGTATCTCGAGCTGTATAATAATGATTCGGTATCCGTAGATATGACTGGTTATTTCTTTTCTGACGGAATAAGTTTCACTTTTCCATCACTTACATTGGCAGTTGGCGAGTTTGTCTTGCTATCTAACAAGGCAAATAGTTTCAATCAGATTTATGGGATGACTGCGTTAGAGTACGGAGGATCAATGTCCAATAATGGAGAGAACATTACTCTGAAAGATGCAACAGGATTAACAGTAGATTCAATTGATTACGAGCCTAACGATCCGTGGCCAAGTACAGTTAATGGTGGTGGTCCATCGTTAGTTCTTTGTGCGCCGGATGCAGATAACAACAACTCATTTAACTGGCAACGGTCTATAAATTCACTAGGTTTTAATATTGGTGGACATGAGGTATATGGGAATCCCGGATCTTTAAGTTTTTGTCACAACGGACCTATTGTATCTATCGAAGTTGCTGATGCAACACAATTTGAATTTGATGGTACGGTCTCCATCGACATAGTTATCGATAACGCAAATGTGAATACAACAACGGTAGATGTTGGCATTACAAGTCTTACAGCTTCGACAAGTACTGATGTTACATTTACTCCTCTTTCTGTGTCATTCGCAGGTAGTTCAAACACACCACAGGACATTCAGTTTACGATTTTAAATGATGCGGTTTTTGAACCGGGGGAACAGTTTATCATTACGCTCTCTAATCCAGATAATAATGCGATTTTTGGTACAGACACTTTAGTAGTGACAATTAAAGATAACGACGGACCAGTAGATGCAAGCCTGCTTATGGTTGGTATTTTCGATGGTGGTATGAACGGACCTTTAGGTGTAGAACTGTATGCGAGACAAAATATTTCCGATCTATCGATCTTTGGATTGGGAAGTGCAGATAATGGAAACGGGAGTGATGGTATAGAGTATACTTTCCCTCCTATATCTCTTACTGAAGGAACATCAATTTTTGTAACAAATGATTCGGCAGATTTTCTAAGCTTTTTTGGATTTGCGTCTGACTTTATAGATGGAGGGAATGTCTCTGCAATTAACTTCAGTGGAAATGATGCTTTTGAAGTTTTTGAAAACGGGGTAGTAATCGATGTTTTTGGTGTTATCAATGTGAATGGAATGGGACAGCCTTGGGAGTATTCTAACGGATGGGCTCATCGTGTTGATTCAACCGGACCTGATGGGGATATATTTGTACTGGCCAACTGGAACTTTGGTCCTGTAGGTGTTTTAGGTCCGCCAAGCACGAATTCGGCTGCGTCAGTTCCTTATCCCATAGGTACTTTTGATTATCCTTCTAGCATGGTATCTATCAACCCAATAGATCAGGTTTCGATGGTAGAGATCTATCCAAATCCTACCAAAGGACAGTTGATAATTTCTGCTGAAACAAGGATTAAAACTATTGAGATCTTTGATCTTACAGGAAGGTCACAAGTGAAAGCAGAAGTGAACCGAGCTGAATATGTATTAGATATTAGCAAACTGTCAAAAGGCATATATACAATTGAGATCAATGGCAGTTCTCTTAATGAAAGCAAGAGAATTGTGCTTCATTAAGTTGACAGTACATGAGATACAATGGAAACCCGGTCAACTGCTGATCGGGTTTTTTTATATCCATAAAGCTACTTATTATAATTACTTAGTTATATAATAATAACATTAATAAGCTCTTTAATATTCAATTCTGTTCTTTTTCTCTTGAAAATTTTTGTAGATTTATAAGGTGAAATGGATATATGCATGCATGTTGAGCGCTTTCTTTGTAATAATTTCATTTACAGCAGATAGCGCAAACTCTAAGAAAATTGACAGTTTAAAGGCAATTATTGACGCTACTGCTCCAGATGCGAACAAGGTTGATTTTTTACTCGAATTAGCTACGCATTATTATGGTGCAAACCCTGATGAAGCAATCAGGATTGGAAATGAAGCTGTTAAATTAGGCGAGGAACTTAAGTACCACAAAGGAGTCGCTTACGGTTATAAGACCATTGGTATTGCCCATTATGTCAAAGGTGACAATACAAGAGCTTTACAAAACTGGCAGTTGTCACTGGACAGATTCAAATCAATAGAATTTCAGGAAGGTATTGCAAACATATTAAGCAATATGGGAGCGATACATTATAATGAGCAACATTTTGAAATCGCTCTGGAACATTACTTTGAAGCACTTGAGGTATCTCAGATAATTGGCGATAAGTTGCGCTCCGCCACTGCATATCTGAATATTGGTGCGGTTTATCAGGATCAACGTCTTTATGATAAAGCATCAAAGTACTACCAGCTATCACTTGAGCTAAGTGAGGAGTTAAAGGATAAAGAGGCGATAGGCACTTGTTTAACTAATCTAGGAGAGGTCTATTTTAAGAAAGGTGACTATGACATAGCATTAGAATATTTTGAGAAGTCATTGAAACCGATGGAGGACACCAAGGGCCTCGCATATTCGAAACATTATATAGGAAAAGTTTACGCAGAGAAAGGTGATTTTGAGAATGCGATTAAATATGAGACAGAAGCATATGAAATTGCCAAGAAGCTGGATAGCAAGTTGGATATGACTACTTGTCTAAATGGTTTGGGCCATATTTATTTAAAGAAAGGCAATATAGATTTATCTATTTCAAAATTTCTGGAAGCAGAGAAATTAGCAAGAGAGGTCGATTCTGATCTCGAGTTGCAATATACGTATCAAGGACTTTCTGAAGCATATCATAAAATTGGAGATCACGAACAGGCATTTCATTATGTCATGCTTTTTTCTGGCTTAAGTGATAGCCTTTACACAAGTGAGATCCAAAAGAAAATGAAAGATTCAGAAATTCAGATGAATGAAATGGAGCTTGCTAAGAAAGAGGCAGAAGCTCAGGTTCAAGAAGAGAGAATGAGGCAACAAAAGATAATCAAGAATGCTTTTATGGGAGGTTTGGGTTTGGTCCTTCTCATTCTGTTCATTCTCACAAGGAATTTTTTGAATAAAATTAAGATCAACAAGATCCTTGATAAGCAAAAAGAAGAGATCGAAAAGTTATTGCTCAATATTCTTCCGGCTAAAGTTGCCGATGAGTTAAAACAAAAAGGTCAGGCTACGCCGAGGCACTTTGAAAGTGTGACAGTTCTGTTTGCAGATTTTAAAGGATTTACTACAATATCTAAGGGGATGTCACCAGGAGATCTGGTTACAGAACTGAATAATTTCTTTATAGCGTTTGATGCTATAATGGATAAATACAATCTGGAGAAGATCAAAACGATCGGTGATTGTTATATGTGTGCAGGAGGAATTCCAACGGAGAACGATACTCATCCATTGGATATGGTTCACGCTGCAATTGAGATGCAAGAGTACATGACATTGATCAGCGAAAAGAAGAAAGAACTAGGACTCGAATCCTGGAATTTAAGAATTGGAATTCACACCGGACCTGTTGTTGCAGGAGTTGTAGGAAGGAGAAAATATGCTTATGATATCTGGGGAAGCACAGTAAACGTTGCCAGCAGACTTGAATCCAATGGAGAAGCAGGCAAGATAAATATATCTGAGTTTACTTATAACCTTATTAAAGATCATTATAAGTGCATACCAAGAGGTAAGATCTTCGCTAAGAACTACGGCGACATAGAAATGTACTTTGTTGATGAGCCTGTTCAACAATTCAGTAAAGACGTAAAAGAAGCTGTTGCCTGATCAGGATTCGGGAAGGATCTCTTTTTTCCCACTTCCAAGGATTGCTCCTATTACACCTCCAATAATCCCAAACATAATTGTATTGATAACGATGTCGACGATCATTAAATCAAATCCCCAAAGATTCATAAAGGCATAATTATATAGATCCATGAAAAGTGACATTAGCAAACCTATCCACAAACCGGCCTTTAATCCAGGTATGAAAGATCTGATGTTTGCCCATTTGTCGAAGATAATTGCTCCCAACAGATACACGCAAAATCCACCAACAAAAATAGCCCACAAGACGGGAGGGTCTTTCATGAGACCTTCGTAATAAATGGTTCGATCTTCCATAAAACTGTATAGAAGCATTCCATAGACGATCCAGCCAAAAAAGAAACTGATCACAGCTCCTACGAATGCAGCGAGTAATACTTTGGTATTCATAGTCGTAAGATTTAGAGGATTAACTATATTAATAAATTTAGTAATATTCTGCCATTTTATACGATTATTTTTACAACTGGAGTATCGGTTTGAATTTGCTAATTTTGTTATCTTTAGAAGCAACAAGCAATAAGTCTCCAAAAACAAGCGTTTTGAAGATTAAACCAACCAGCTACGATTGAATTAGATTTCTCCCCTTAATTTATTCATTCACCTGCGAAAGGTATCTTTCAGCAGTATTAATCGAAAGACATGTTATCAAGCTTTTTTCTTTGGTGCGCAGGAGCGGATCGTGATATACTGAATTATGCCCCAACTTATGAACGTAATCGCCATATTGGATTGGGAGCAACACTACTTATCCCAACAATCTTGGGATTTATATCAATGACCTACGCCTTATCGACATTTTTAGACAGTATCTGGGCTTGCATCATTTTAGGAGTGATCTGGGCGTTGATCATTTTCTCGGTCGATAGATATATCGTATCGACTTATAGGAAAAATCCGTCTACATTTCGAAATATATTTTCGTTTCAGTTTCTTGTCAGGATAGTTTTTTCAGTATTTCTGGGAATTGTGATAGCTCATCCATTGGTGCTTAGATTTTTTGAAGACAACCTCGCTGAATATAACGAACTAAAACACAAAACAAAGCAGGAATATCTGTTGCAAAGCGATTCAATCTTGGTAGCGTATGACAGGCAATTGAGCGATCTTTATGATAAGCAAGAAGAGCTGACCTCTAATATTTACAGAGCTTCAGAAGATATGAAGATCGAGAAAGCAGGGCAGGAATTCGATGGTTATTCTGGAAGGGTAGGTGAAGGTATCAGGTTTGAAGCCCATCGAGAATATAAAGAGCGAAATGAGGGATTGCTGCAGGAAGTTAAAATGCAGATGGTATATCTCGAAGATAAAATTGATCAGCGGATAGAAAAGTTAGGAGATGTACCTGATGTAAACAATGACTTTGTGGCACAAGAAATTGCTTTAGGAGAGATGAAGAATGGAATTTCACCCACTGTTATAAGCGCAAATGGTCAGTTTCTACAAGATGAATCACTAATAGTGAAGGGAAAAATTATAGCGATAGTGGAGTTATTTATCCTCATCATTTTTGTGATCCTCGACATTATACCGGTTCTGTTCAAGACCATCTCATACTATGGTAAACATTATGATAACGTCATTGACAAGTACGAAGAACGTGAGCATGAATTTGAAGACTATCAACTACCCAGGGCAGCCATTTTTTAGTGAATTTCTTCAATAAAGAGTACATTTAAAGTATGGAAGTACTGCAACCTCAAAAGATCAAATTTTATGGCGAGTGGTCTAAGTTCCTCGGCATTTACATCATCAATATTTTTCTGACAATAATAACCATTGGTATTTATTATCCATGGGCTAAGGCTGCGATATTCAAATATCTTTGGGGTGAAACGGAGTTCGATAATGAGCGATTTGTATTTCATGGTACAGGAAGGGAAATGTTTATTGGTTTTATAAAAGCAATTGCGTTGTTCGGATCGCTAACGCTTTTGGTTGGGATCGCAGAGATGACGGAAAATGTGGTAGCTATTGCAATAGCTACTTTTATCTTCTCCATCGGTTTTATTTTACTAGTGCCTCTTGCAATACATGGTGCTCTAAAATACAGAAGCAGCCGCACATCCTGGAAAGGCATTCACGCCGGGTACAGAGGGGACAGGCAGGAACTGATGAAGAAGTTTGTTGCGGGTTTGCTTTTAACCATTCTTACTTTGGGATTATATGGAGCTTGGTTTATTAATGATATCAGGAAATACCTGATAGATCATCTTCGTTTTGGAAGTCTGGAGTTTAAATTCAACGGGAAGGGAGTTGATTTTTTCCTCATAAACCTCATAGGAATAGCGTTAAGCATTCTAACTGCTGGAATCTATATATTCTGGTATGCCCGGAATATCTATCGATTTTATGTGAATAACCTTGAAGTACATCAAAAAGGAAGTGCCATCAATTTTGAATCAACAGCCACAGCAGGAAAGATATTTAAATTAATTATTCCGAACATTCTCATAATATTATTCACACTAGGTTTAGGAATACCTTACGCCATCATAAGATATTATCGTTTCATATTTGACAATGCAAATCTGCAAGAGTACATCGATACTAATGCAATCATCCAGACGGAAGAAGATTACAGAGATGCAACAGGAGAAGACCTCATGGACTTGATGGATATTGGCTTTTAATAAACAATTTGAGGGAAAAAATCTCGTTACTTATGTGGAAAGGATGAGAAAATAAAATACTTTATTTTTTCTTCTATGAATATCATAGGGTTAAAAATTCACATTATTCACAAACTTATGTTAATTTTGCTCGTAGTTTATAGGAGGGAGTATATTTTTAACTCCTCCGATTTTTTTTATTCTAAATTTTTATAATGAACATTTTTGTTGCAAAACTCAACTTTGACACTCAAAGTGAGGATTTAAGAGAAGCGTTTGAAGCTTACGGTACAGTAACTTCAACAAACGTTATTATGGACAGAATGACCGGAAGGTCAAAAGGTTACGGATTCGTCGAAATGGAAAATGACGACGAAGCTACGACAGCTATTAATGAATTAAATGACACTGAATTAGACGGTAGAACCATCGTCGTTAAGAAAGCAGAGCCTCGTAAAGAAAGAAGCGATCGAGGTGGTGGAAGAGGTGGAAGATGGTAAGCCTATTATAATATAGCTGAGTTAAAAGGGAAGCAAATTGCTTCCCTTTTTTTATGTTAATAAGTCATCAATTTGGATTTTTCTTCACCTCAGAATTTCCATACATTCGTTTCTAATGGAAATTCAGGAGGTCGCTATCATTCTGGCTGCAGGATTTTTTGCAGGTTTTATCAATACTGTAGCCGGCGGTGGATCTCTCATTACTTTGCCCGTGCTTATTTTTATGGGACTTCCTCCCTCCATCGCAAATGCTTCAAACAGAGTTGCGATTTTCTTCCAGAATGCTTTCGCTACCGGCGGTTTTGCTAGTAAAGGGGTGTCAGTTTTCCCATATAATATTTATCTCGGTATATCAGCACTTTTTGGTGCAATCATAGGTGCTAAGCTCGCCATCGACATCGATGGAGCTTTGTTTAACAGGATCCTTGCCGGAATAATGATCATGGTTGTGTTTTTTACAGTCTTTAACCCGGTAAAAGGAAAGGATGTTCTTTCTACTGCATTAGAGACAAAACACAAATGGTTAGGTG
>JABDMM010000029.1 GCA_013001465.1 Chitinophagales bacterium
CTTTACGATTCTCTAATATCGATGGGTATTCCAGCCCGGAACTGTTATTCAATTTCGCAAATACACAATATAAACTGGGCGATATTCCTGAAGCGATCTTGAATTTTGAAAGAGCTCTGCGTCTCGATCCAGATGATGAGGACATCGAGTTTAATTTACAATTAGCCAAACTTAAAGTAATTAGTAAGATAGAGACCAGAGAAGAAGCAGTCTTTCTTAAACTTGTGAACGACTTTCTAAATTTGTTTTCAGTTAAAGCCTTAAGCTGGATATCGATAATCCTGATTTGGTTGGCCCTTGCTGCAGGGTTGCTCTTTATTTTTGGTAAACAGATCAAAGTAAGGAGGGTGGGCTTTTTTACGATGATCGTCTTTCTGATCCTCTTCCTATTTAGTTTTACACTTGCTGCGTTAAAAAATCATCAGCTAGAAAACAGATCTGAAGCGATCTTGATGAGCACCAACACATATATCAAATCCGCACCCGACGATTCGAGCACCGATCTATTCATCCTTCACGGTGGAGTTAAAATGCGAATATTAGATGAAGTGAATGATTGGTACAAGATCAGAATAGCAGACGGGAAAGTAGGATGGGTAGAATCATCGATCGTTGAGAAGATCTGAGTACCTTTCCTTAACAAATGAATAAATATTGAGCGTGCTAAGGTCACTCGTATTTCTCAGGTCTTGTCTGATGCGTTCCTTATCCAACATCTTCATTCTGTTTTTCTGGATTATTCGATAGATCTTATCCGATAAGAGCATGACCTTTTTCGATTTATCCCTGCTTGTTTTTAAACTTAGTATCTTATCTAGCAACTCAGAAGTGCCTTCCCCTTCTGTTGCGACCATTTCCACAATTGGTGGATTGCTTTCAGATGGCTTGAATTCTAAAACTTGCTGAAGGTTCTTGTGAAATGTTGATGCTGCAGGATGATCTGCTTTGTTAAGAGCAAAAATATCGGCGATCTCCATCAATCCTGCTTTCATCGACTGTACTTGATCACCAGATTCGGGAGTTAGTACTACTACCGTTGTATCTGCAAGGCCTGCGACCTCAACTTCGGACTGACCAACGCCAACTGTTTCTATAAATATCATATCGAAATCGGCAGATCTGCAAACCTCCAGTATTTCGATGATCTTGTCAGACAATCCGCCAAGAGATCCACGGCTCGCTATTGAGCGGAAATAAATATCCCGGTCATCCGGAAAGGAACTGATCCGTATTCTGTCACCGAGCAGTGCACCATAATTAAATGGTGAAGACGGGTCGATAGCTAAAATGCAAATTGATTTATTATGAAAGTAGTCTTCCTGAACCAGTCGGTTTAAGATCGAACTTTTACCTGATCCTGGAGGACCCGTAATTCCAACCACTTGGGTATTCTTTAGAAGAAGTTTTTCCAATAACTCCTCATATCCATCTGCGTCATTTTCTACAATAGAAATAGATCGTGCAAGTTTTTTTATATGCTGAAAGTGATTATTGGGAGAAGGAGAGGGTTTCATAAACCAGCATTTCCTTCGGTACGGAAGTCCTTGATTTTATCTTTGATGTTGGAGATAGTATTGGAGGAGATGTGCTTCTTATGGACCTTATGGCAAAGAAAAGATTTAAAACTCTTTTCTATATCGTATTTCTGAAGGCAGCTTGGGCAGTGGTTAATTTCATCTAAGAAGTTTTTTTCTTCCGTTGGGCTCATCTCGCCATCTAATGCAAGAATAACCTTGGCTAATACCTTCGAACAATCGTGTGACATTATTAACGTTTTTCTTTAAATCCTTTCTTTAGTGCGTATTCCCTTAAAACTTCCTTCAACATATTTCGAGCCCGATGAAGTCTCGACCTAACCGTTCCAATTGGTATATCTACGATCTTTGCGATCTCTTCATAAGTAAACCCTTCAATATCACAAAGGATGATTGCAGTTTTAAAATCTACCGGTAATGAGTTCAATGCATTTGTCACCTCATCACCCATCATATCATTAAATATATCGTGTCTCAGGTCAAGGGTTCCAACGCCTTTAACATCTTCAGAATCATGGTAGCGAGCGATATCTTCATAATCGACCTTGGTAGGTTGCTTGGAACGCTTTCGGTATTCATTAATAAAAGCGTTCTTTAAAATTTTGAACAACCACGCCTTCGCATTTGTCCCTACCTCATACGAATCTATAAAGCGATAAGACTTTAAAAAAGTTTCCTGCACCAAATCATTTGCATCACTATCATTCAATGTAAGATGAAATGCAAAATTGTACAATGAATCGATATGTGGAAGGAATTCCGACTCAAAGATGGCATCTTTTCGTTTTTTTGTTTCGTCTAAACTTTTCACTATGCGTTAAATATAGAAATTAAAATTATTTTAGTCTTCTTGAACCTAGCACATCTTTCACAAAAATTATTCCGAAGCACTTCTAAGGAAGATGCGTCATTGTTTTTTATATCAATTATCTTCCTGGGCCTGGTTACTGACCGAGGTATTTTGAGTATTGGGATGATCTCAATGATCGTCTACATTTTCTTTAGATCTCAGTGGCCTCTTGCCTTTAAGAACCTTTTTTATCGAAAAGAACTGCTTGCGATCACCTTAATATTTTTTGTATATGCTCTTAGTGGGTTTTACTCAGAGAACTTACCTCTTTTGTCAGAGCGTCTACGCATTAAGCTGCCATTTTTACTGCTTCCTTTGGTATTTGCACAACTCAAACCTTATAGTAAAAAGCAGTTTACTACTATTCTCTATCTCTATCTAGGAATAATTTCGCTTGCCGGTTTAGGTGTACTGATCAACTATTTTATTTTCTTTCAAGAAATAACGGAATCCTTTAAGTATGGAAAGTCTATTCCAACTCCTTATAGCCACATCCGATTTAGTCTCTTTGTAGTTTTTGGTTTTTTTGTGGGCCTTGAGCTTCTAAGGTCGCGTATTACTTTGAAATTTCCATGGGAGCGAAAGCTTGTTCTGGTACTAACCGTTTTTCTTTTCTTCCTGCCTCATGTACTGGCAGTTAGAAGTGGTCTGCTCGCTCTTTATCTGGCATCAATATTTTGGGTGATCAGTTATTTTATCCGGAAGAGACAACTGACCGTTGGAATTTTGCTAACAATGTTGATCATTAGTTTACCGTTTATCGCATATAAAGTCATTCCAACATTTAACAAAAAGATCGATTACATGATCTATGACCTGAAAATGATGTCTAGTGGTACAAAGCAGGAATACTCAGATACACAACGGTTACTGTCTATAAAAGTAGGTTGGGAGCTGATAAAAGAAAATGTTTGGTGGGGGGTTGGTTCGGGAGATGTCAGACCGGTAGTTATCGATTATTATAAGCAACATTACCCGGAGATAAAAACGGACCATAATAGGAAATCACCCCATAACCAGTTTGTTACTACATGGCTCGCTAATGGAATATTTGGATTGTTTGCCTTTACAATATTCTTACTTTATCCCCTGTTCATAAACAGGAATTATAAATTTCTATTGATGAGTTGTTTCTATATCATCATCTTAAGCTCGTTGATGACCGAAAACACTCTTGAAGTTCAGTTGGGTGTGGGGTTCTATTTGGCCGTAGTTTTACCTTTACTAAATTATCTCTACAAGAATGATCAAACTATCGGTAGCGATCATAGCATTTAACGAAGAGAAGAATCTGCCGGATTGCTTGCTTTCAGTAAAAGATGTTGCTGATGAGATCGTTGTTGTTGATAGCAATTCAACAGACAAAACGGAGGAGATAGCAGTGTCCCTTGGCGCAAAGGTTATTCAAAAGCCGTTTCATTCGTATGTTGATCAAAAGAATTTTGCCACAGAATCCACTTCATTCCAATATGTACTTTCGATCGATGCAGACGAACGTCTTTCACCGGAGCTTATTCAAAGCATTCTTGAGGTAAAAAAGACCTGGGGTTGTTCGGCTTACAGTATGAACCGAAAAAACTATTACAGCGGTCAATGGATACGCTATGGTGGATGGTATCCTGATATCAAAGTTCGTTTGTTTGAGAAAGCCAAAGCCCGATGGACAGGAAAGATACTTCATGAAAGCTTAATGGTTCATGATGGCGAAAAGGTTTGCCATCTTAACGGGGACCTCTTACACTATACCTACAGTAGTTTAGCTGATCACAAGAAAAGATCTGAAAAATATGCTCGTCTCGCTGCATTAGCAAATGTTGACAGGAGTCTCTATTCTTTATATTTTAAGATGATCCTAAGCCCGTCTTTTCGATTTTTTAAACAGTATATCCTACAGTTTGGTTACCTTGACGGAGTAAGGGGTTGGTATATTGCAAAAATTTCATTTTTGGAAACCTACAGAAAATATCGCTCCGCCATCAACCTAAAACTTGCGAAATGAGAATCGGTTTTGATGCTAAAAGGGCATTTCACAACTTAGCAGGTCTGGGAAATTACAGCAGGTCCATAATTAAGGGGATCGGGAAATATTATCCCGGAACCGAACG
Source organism: Chitinophagales bacterium (assembly GCA_013001465.1). GTDB lineage: Bacteria > Bacteroidota > Bacteroidia > Chitinophagales > JABDMM01 > JABDMM01. The sequence goes on from JABDMM010000029.1 coordinate 4,491, forward strand.
CGTCCTGTTTACTCCATTTATGAAGGAAGCTCTGCATCTTAAAGATGAAAATGCACAGATCATCACAGGGAGGGGATCGTTATGGAGAAGCTTCGGCATTAAAAATGATATTGCTGAAAGTAGTGTCGATATGTTTCATGGGTTATCTAATGAGCTCCCATTTGGTATTGATAAGATAAAAATACCCTCGATCGTTACTATTCATGACGTACTTTTCAAACGATATCCGAGACTTTATCCATGGTTTGATCGGCAGGTGTACTCCTATAAAACTGCAAGAGCTTGTAAGGAAGCAGATAAGATTATCGTGATCAGTGAACAAACCAGAAAGGACCTAATAACACACTTCGACGTCGATCACCGAAAAATTGAACTTAAGTATCAGTCTTGCGGCGAAAATTTTCAACGCCCAATGTCCGATTCAGAACTGGAAAATGTAAAAGCAAAATATCATTTACCGGAAAGATATTTACTTACTGTAGGCTCATTGGAAGAACGAAAAAACCAATCGGTATTGATCAAAGCGATCCATTTAATGAAAGACAAACCGGATCTCACTATTATTGGACGAGGCTCACTTCATAAAAAGCTTTTGGCACAAGCTGCCAAGTATGGCCTGGAAGATAAAGTTCGAATTATAGAAAATGTTGATGCTGCAGATCTCCCTGCAATCTATCGAAATGCATCTGTCTTTGCGTATCCATCGATCTTTGAAGGGTTTGGAATTCCAATACTTGAAGCGATTTTCTCAGAAGTCCCGGTTATTGTAGGGCGTAACAGTTGCTTCCCTGAAGTCGCTGGTCCGTCGTCGCTTTATGTCGATCAGAGTAGCGCAGCAGAAATAGCATCTGCTATTGAGTCTGTGATAGACTTCCCCGAAATGAAAAAGAATATTACTGAGTCTTCCCTTAAATTTGCAGAGAAGTTCAGGACAGAAAAAGTCATTCAAAACTTATATAGCCTCTATGAAAGTCTATGAGCAAGATATCATCGAAAGTGTTTCCGAATTGAAGCGTGGTGGGATAATTTTATATCCAACCGACACCATTTGGGGAATTGGATGCCTCGTTACAGATGAGTTTGCTATCAGGAAAATCCATCAACTAAAAAATCGCCCATTAGAGAAAAAATTAATTGTACTTGTAAACGATAAGGAAATGCTCCAAAGGTATGTAGGGTTTCTATCAGATAAAATTCTTGAACGACTTGAAGAAGAAAGCGCACCTACCACAATTATTTATCCGAATGCAAAAGACATTGCTGATCTGTTGATCTCGGAAACAGGCAGTATCGCGATCAGAATTGTTAAGGATGATTTCTGTTCAGAGCTGATCGAGAAATGTGGCTGCGGTATTACATCTACTTCTGCTAATATCAGTAATGATCCAGCTCCGGCTTCCTTCAAAGACATCAGTGATGAGATCAAATCAGGTGTAGACTACATTGTTAATCACAAACAAAGCGATACTACGAAAGCGTCTCCTTCAAAAATTTTACTTCTTAAGAATAATGAATGGGTTGAGATCAGATCTTAAAGGGTTCTCTGGACTTCTATTTCTTCGTAAGCTTCAACAATATCACCAACTTTCACATCATTGAAATCTTTGACATTCAGACCACAGTCCTGACCAGCTGTAACCTCTTTAACGTCGTCTTTGAAACGTTTTAAGGATTCAAGCTCTCCGGTATAAACGACGATACCGTCACGAACTACCCGAACTTTAGAGTTTCTTTTGATCTTACCATCAAGCACCTGGCAACCTGCTATTGTACCAACTTTGGTGATCTTGAAAATTTCTTTTATTTCGATATTTGCGGTTATCTTTTCTTCGATCTTTGGTTCCAGCATACCTTCCATCGCAGATTTGATCTCTTCGATAGCATGGTAGATTACGGAATATAAGCGGATCTCTATATTTTCTGCTTCTGCAAGTTTTCTTGCATTTAAAGATGGTCTCACCTGGAAACCAATAATGATAGCATCAGAAGCAGAAGCAAGCAGAACGTCAGATTCTGTGATCTGACCTACACCGCTATGCAGTATTTTAACCTGAATTTCTTCTGTAGATAACTTGAGTAATGCATCCGAAGTTGCTTCTACAGATCCATCGACATCACCCTTTATAATAATGTTAAGCTCTTTGAAGTTTCCTAGTGCAAGACGACGCCCTATCTCGTCAAGTGTAATATGTTTGGTTGCACGGATACCTTGCTCACGTTCGATTTGCCCACGCTTTGAAGCTATCTGTTTTGCTTCTTGCTCATTATCGAAAATTTTAAATTTCTCACCCGCCTGAGGTGCACCGCTAATACCAAGAACCTGAACCGGAGTTGATGGTCCGGCGACTTTTACTTTATTCCCGGTATGGTCGAACATCGCTTTCACTTTTCCGCTATATGAACCAGCGACAACAATATCACCAACTCTCATTGAGCCATTTTGGACCAAAAGTGTAGCCACATAACCACGACCTTTATCAAGTGATGCCTCTATGGTACTGCCGATAGCATTTTTCTCCGGATTTGATTTGAGTTCCAGCAGTTCTGCTTCAAGAAGGATTTTGTCGAGAAGGGTATCTACATTTTCACCAGACTTTGCTGATAGATCTTGCGATTGAAATTTACCTCCCCAATCTTCAACAAGGAGGTTCATTTCTGAGAGTTGTTCTTTTATTTTCTCAGGATTAGCTCCATCCTTATCTATTTTATTGATAGCAAAGATCATCGGAACACCTGCTGACTGAGCGTGACTAATGGCCTCTTTGGTTTGAGGCATGATCTGATCATCCGCAGCGATTACGATAACCGCGATATCTGTGATCTTTGCACCTCTTGCTCGCATAGCGGTAAATGCTTCGTGACCTGGAGTATCCAAAAAGGTGATCTTCTTCCCATTTTCTGTTTTAACCTCGTAAGCACCGATGTGCTGGGTTATCCCTCCAGCCTCACCAGAAGCGACTTTAGATTCTCTGATATAATCAAGTAGCGTTGTTTTCCCATGATCGACGTGACCCATGATCGTAACGATAGGAGCTCTGTCATCCATGTCTTCTGGATCTATCTCAAACTCATCGATGAAAGCATCCTGCTCTTTAAGAGAGATAAACTCTACCTCAAAATTGAACTCATCGGCGACCAGTTCTATGATCTCAGCATCCAAACGTTGGTTAATGGAAACGATAACACCAAGGTTCATACAAGTTTTGATAACATCAATAGGAGGAACCCCCATCATGTTTGCAAGCTCGCTCACAGAAATAAATTCTGTTACTTCAAGTAAATTGTCCTGTCGTTGTTCATCCTGTTCTCTTTGAGCTTCGGCATGTTCTGTTCTTTTGGCCTTTCGCAGTTTTGCTCTGGAGCTTTTACCAGATCCAACGGATAGCTTAGCCATTGTAGCCTTGATCTTCTCTTCGATCTCTTTCTCTGAAACCTGAGGTGTATCTTTAGTATCTGGTCGCTTTCCTCTTTTTCCTCTTCTATCGTCACCTCTTCTGGATTCACCTGGATTGATCTTTTTGGTTTTGATAATCCTTTTTCTGCGACGCTTTTTATTTGGATCGTCGTCTTTACTTTCTGGTTTATCTTTCTTTTTAGGTTTGGGTTCCTTTAATTCAATTTTTCCAAGGATCTTAGGGCCTTGTAGCTTTTCAAACTTTGCCTTTATGATCTCGGGTTCTTTCTTTTCTTCTTCCTTCTTTTTCTTTTCCTCTTTAACTTCTTTTTTGTCCTCTTTCTTTTTTGTTTCTTTTTTCTTCTCCTCTACCTTTTCAACTTCTTCTTTCTTTTTCTTCTCGTCCTTTTTTGCTTCCTCTTTTTTCTTTGTCTCCTTTTTAGCTACTTTTTTCTCTTCCTTCTTCTCTTCGACCTTAGGTTCTGCCTTTTTCTTTTCTTTGATCTCTATCTTGCCAACAATCTTAGGGCCTTCAAGCTTCTCTGCTTCTCGAGTTTCGACAACTTTTTCAACCTTGGTATCGGTATCTCCGGAATTTACCTGAATAACAACTTCCTTAGGTTCTTCTTTTTTAACCTTAACGGTAGCCTCTTTTTCAAGCTCTACATTCTCCCTCTTTTTCAATCCCAACGTGATCTGTTCCGCTTCTTCCTTTATGTTCATCTCTGAACGGAATTCCTTCAGAAGGACGTTATACATTTCTTCTGTAAGTTTAGATGTAGGTTTATTATCGATCTCCAGACCTTTTTTATCAAGGGTCTCGACGATCGTTCCGGTTCCTACATTAAACTTCTTAGCAGCTGCTACTAATCTTATTGGTTTGTAATCTGACATATAAATTTTTAGGATTCTTCCTCAAATTCTTCTCTCAATATCTTTAAAATCTCCTGGATCATTTCTTCTTCCAGTTCTGTTCTTCTGTTTAATTCTTCTGCACTAAGTTCTAACACCGATTTTGCGGTATCACAACCAATTCCTTTCAATTCATCGATCATCCATGGTTCAATCTCATCCGTAAATTCATCAAGATCGATATCCACCTCTTCTTCTTCATCGATATCACGATAAACATCTATATCATAACCTACTAAACGGCTTCCCAAGCGGATATTCAATCCTCCACGGCCGATCGCAAGCGAAACCTGATCGGGTTTAAGATAAACCGCGATCTTCTTATCTTCTTCATTAACATCTATTCTCTGGATCTTCGCAGGAGCCAATGCTCTTGTAACATACAGATTCAGATTATTGGTAAAGTTGATGATGTCAATATTTTCATTTCTCAATTCTCGTACAATACCATGAATTCTGGATCCCTTCATACCAACACAAGCTCCAACCGGATCTATTCTGTCGTCATAAGATTCAACAGCGACTTTAGCCTTTTCACCTGGTTCTCTGACGATCTTCTTGATCGTGATCAAACCGTCGAAAATTTCAGGTACTTCAAGCTCAAGCAATTTAGCAAGAAATGCGATATCCGTACGGGAAACAATAACAACCGGGTTATTATGTCTCATATCGACTTTCTTCACAACTGCACGAATGCTATCACCCTTCTTATAGAAATCAGATTTTATCTGTTCGGATTTGGGTAAGATCAATTCGTTACCTTCATCATCGAGTAATAAAACTTCTTTTTTCCAAATCTGATATACCTCACCGTTTACAATTTCACCAACTCGATCTTTGTACTTCTTGTAGATCTCATCCTTCTCAAGTTCAAGTACTCTTGAAATCAAAGTTTGTCTGGCTGCGAGAATAGCTCGACGCCCAAATTTTTCAATTTCAATTTGCTCGTACGCCTCTTCTCCAACTTCGTAGTCCTCTTCTATCTTTTTGGCCTCTGTGAAAGAAACCTGTGTTAGATCATCCTCTACGGTACCATCTTCAACGATCTCTCTTCTTCTCCAGATCTCGAGATCTCCTTTGTCTGTATTGACAATAATGTCAAAGTTGTCGCTGCTACCAAACTTCTTACGCAAAAGTGTACGGAATACATCTTCCAAAACGCGCATCAGTGTTGGTCTGTCGATGTTTTTGAATTCTTTGAATTCCGAAAACGAATCGATTAATTCAATACTGTTCATTTCGACTTTTTATTAAATTCAAATTGAACAACCGCCTTCTTGATATCATTATACTCTAATTCTATCATTCCCTGAGCTTCGGTTTTCTTCGCACCTTTGCTCCTGGACAGTTTTTCAATTGTTATAAACTCTTTCTCAACTTTTACTAACCTACCATAGACCGATTTCCCATCTTTGGTGATAACCTCCAACTCTCTTCCAATTCTCTTCTGATATTGTCTCGGTATTCTTAAGGGTCTGGTCATCCCCGGGGATGAAACTTCAAGATTATAGTTTGAAGGAACTCCTTCAGCTTCATCCAAATATTTCTCCAAAAATCGACTTACCCTTGCACAATGATCGATGGTAACATTGTTATCCCCATCGATGAAAAGCTGTATCTTATTTGATGGCAGGCATTTTACTTCTACCAGGTAAAGCTCCTCTTCTATGAGTTTAGGACTAACCCAGTCAACAATTTTTTCTTCCAACATCCTGAAAAATCTTTCTAATAAAAAGAGGGGACACGGTCCCCTCTAAATTTCTTTGGCAAAGATAATAACTTTTTATCAATTTAAGTTCAATTTCAAAGAGTTGGACAAAGTGCTAACTTAATATCCAGCCTTATATGGATAACGCTTTTCATAGAGGTCTCTAACCTTCTCTAAAAGTATAGACCTCAAGTGGTCGATATTCTCCTTGTCCGTTGCAGATATGAACACTACATTTTTATTAGTCCTTGACATCCAAGAATTTCTAAGCTCATCCAAAATTTCAATTTTAACTTCCTCGTCAAGATATGGATCAAATTTTTCCTTTTTGTATTTATCCATCTTGTTAAACACCGTAATTGTCTCCTTATTACCGATCCCCAAACTTTGTAATGTTTCATCCACTGTAGCCATCTGATCTTCAAATGCAGGATGAGATATGTCCACTACATGCAATAGTATATCCGACTCAAGCGACTCTGCAAGTGTCGACTTAAAGCTTTCGATCAAGTGATGAGGGAGCTTTCTAATGAACCCAACGGTATCAGAAAGTAAAAATGGAATGTTTTCCATAACAACCTTTCTTACTGTGGTATCTAAGGTTGCAAACAATTTATCTTCAGCAAATACATCTTCCTTGGTAAGGACATTCATTAACGTCGACTTCCCAACGTTTGTGTAACCAACCAATGCAACTCTGATCATTCCACTTCGACTTTTCCTTCTGGTGAAATTCTGTTTGTCGATCTTTTCAAGATCTTTTTTAAGCTGACTTATCTTCTTCTGCGCAACTCGTCTATCCGTTTCAATCTCCTTTTCACCTGCTCCCCTCATTCCAATACCACCTTTTATCCTGTCTAAGTGTGTCCACATACCTCTCAATCGAGGCAGCAAATATTGTGTTTGGGCAAGTTCTACCTGTGTTTTAGCTTGAACTGTTTGTGCCCTTTGAGCAAAAATATCGAGGATAAGCATGCTCCTATCAAGAACTTTTATCCGAAGGGTCTTTTCAAGATTTCTCTGCTGAGTAGGCGAAATTTCATCGTCGATGATCAGCATATCGATGTCCTTAGCCTTGATATACTGATGGATCTCTTCAAGCTTTCCTTTTCCAACATAAGTCGCTGTATTAGGATGCCTGAGCTTTTGGTAAAAGGTATTGATAGCTACAGCACCTGCTGTTTCAGCAAGAAAAGCAAGTTCATCTAAATACTCTTCTAGTTGCTGCAACGTTTGGTCTTCGGTAACAAGCCCAAGTAAAACTGCCTTCTCTTCCTCGCTCTCTCTTTTAAATTGAAATTTCAAATTCTATCTTTTTTGAAGATACAAAAGTAGCAGATGTTATACGCTAATGCTAACTATACTGTAAAGGATTCCTAATAAAATAATGACATTCTTATAATAATGAGAAAATAATTTATGGAATCATCCACCCGTTTGCATCTATGTACAAATCCTCACAACTATGAGATCAGTTTTGCAAATTCCTATAAACTTTAGAGACCCACGTTGGTTTCAAATCTCATTCTTATCCTTCTTCCTGATATACGGAATTTTCTTTCTCGACTGGGAAATGGATATCACTCGCTATCTCGTGATCTTTGGATCAGCTATCATTGCACAGATCGTTTGCACCTATTTTACGACAAAGGATTATTCTTCGATCAAAAGCGCATTGATCTCGGCTCTTAGTTTGTGTCTGCTATTAAAAACAAACTTGTATGCTACAGCGGTTATTGCTGCTGTTATCACCATCGCAAGTAAATTCCTGATCCGTTATAATAATAAGCACATTTTCAACCCGGCTAATTTTGGGATCATCGCTACCATCTTGTTAACAGGCGATGCATGGCTATCTCCCGGTCAATGGGGAAACAGCATGTTACTCCTTTTCATTATCGGCATTACCGGCTTCGCTGTTCTATTCAGAGTGGGCAGGATCGACACCAGCATAGCGTTTATCTCTACCTTCTTTGCGCTTGAATTCATGCAAAACGTGATCTATAAAGGATGGCCACTCGATTATGTATTACATGAGTTCTCCAGTGGTACTCTTCTGCTCTTCACTTTTTTCATGATCACCGATCCTAAAACAACACCTAATTCTTCAAAAGCAAGAATTATCTGGTCGGTTATGATCGCTCTGCTCGCTTTCTTTCTTACAAATTGGTTTTACGTGCATGCTGCTCCGGTTTGGGCATTGGTAATTTCCGCACCGGTCACCGCACTGCTAGATAAAGTATTTATTCACCAAAAATTTTCATGGACATGAAGAACATCATTTTATTATCGATCCTTATCCCATTTCTCTTTGTATCAGATGCAATTGCATTCTGCGGCTTTTATGTCGCGAAAGCAGATGCAGATCTATTTAACAAGTCATCAGAAGTAATTATCAGCCGACAAGACAAGCATACCGTTATCACCATGTCGAATGATTATAGTGGCGATATCAAAGACTTCGCAATGGTGGTACCAGTTCCTCAAATACTTCAGGAAGAAGATATTCGGGTTGTTGAACACATCATCTTTGACAAGCTGGACGCATATTCGGGACCTCGGCTTGTTGAATATCATGATAGAAACCCATGTGCACCGGTCTACGATATGATGGCACTGGAAAGTGTAAGTGCACCATCTAAAAGAAATGCGAGCGCAGATTGGGCGGAAGTGGAGGACGAAGACAACTATCAGGTGACCATTGAGGCAGAATATACTATCGGTGAATATGATATCGTGATCTTGTCTGCAGAAGAATCTGACGGACTGGAAAGATGGTTGCTCGATAACGGATATAAAATTCCAACCAAAGCAAGTTCTGTGCTTAAGCCTTATATCCGATCTGATATGAAATTCTTTGTCGTTAAGGTAAACCTGGACAATCAAAAGATGATGGGTTTCGAAACACTTCGACCTATTCAAATCGAGTTCGAAAGTGATAAATTCATGCTGCCGATCAGGTTAGGAATGGCAAATGCTGAAGATTTTCAGGACCTGATCATTTACATGTTTACCGAAAGAGGAAGAGTTGAGACAGCAAACTACAGAACGATCAAACTGAGAACAGACAGAAATATACCAGAGTTTGTAGTGGACGACTTCGGCGGTTTCTACACCTCTCTTTTTGATAAAGCTTACGAAGAGGAATATAGAAATGCAGTGTTCATGGAGTACGCTTGGGATCTGGGATCTAATAACTTTGTAAAGTGTGACCCTTGTCCCGTTACTCCTCCATCGATCACCGACTTACATACTGCTGGTGTCAAATGGGTTAGCCGTAACTATCAAAACAATTGGGGTGGCTCAGATTATGTTGGAAATGTTTTCATGACACGCCTTCATGTGCGTTACGACAGGTCAAACTTTCCACAGGACCTGTTTTTCACAGAAACTCCCAGTAGGGAAAATTTCCAGGGGCGCTTTATAATGACTCATGCAGCAAAAGGAGTTATAGACTGTGAGCAAGCACTTGGTTATTACAAGCAAGTACAGAACAGAAGGGAAAATGAAATGGAGGAATTAGCTGAGCTAACAGACTGGGACTTGAGTGATTATAACTACTATTTAAAAGAGTATCAGGTTAAAATAGACAAGTTCAATAAGAGAAGAGAAATGAACAAAGGTGGATTGGGTATTAGTATTGTTATGCTGATCCTGTTAAGCGCCTTAAGTATAAGACTGGAAAGATCTTCCAGAAAGTACAACTAATAATGAGCTTTTCAACAACTCCCGTTAGGTCTATGCTGCTTAACGGGAGTTTTTTATGAACGGAACTGATAGATAAAATAGGTAGTTTTGTTACTCAATAGCAGCAATGAGCGATTTTATCAAGCATGAATGTGGGGTAGCATTGATCCGCCTCCTCAAACCTCTCGAATATTATATCGAAAAATATGGCACCCCTGCGTATGGTCTGAACAAGCTTTACCTGCTTATGGAGAAACAACATAACCGCGGTCAGGATGGCGCAGGAATCGCATCCGTAAAACTGGATATGTTAGCTGGTGGACAGTATATTGATCGGCTGCGGTCTCTTGAAGATCAACCTATTAAACACATTTTTGAAGAAGTTTTTATTCCTTTCAGAAAGGCTAATGTTAAGCAACTGAACGATGCGAAATGGATCAAAAGAAATCTAAAATTTTCCGGTGAGCTACTCTTAGGTCATTTAAGATATGGCACTCACGGCAAGAACAATATTAATAATTGCCACCCTTTTGTTCGTGAAAATAACTGGATGGCCAGGAATTTGGTCATTGCCGGAAACTTTAACCTCACAAATGTTGATGAGTTGTTCGATCAATTGATTAGCCTTGGTCAGCATCCAAAAGAGAAATCCGATACTGTGACTGTTCTTGAAAAGATAGGTCATTTCCTGGATGTAGATGTCCAGAAGATTTTTGATAAGTATAAAGATCAGGGATATTCCAATACTGATATCACGAGGTTCATTATCGATGAACTAAATGTAAAAAGAATACTCAAGCGATCTGCAAGAGATTTCGACGGTGGCTACGTTATGGCTGGTTTGATAGGTCATGGTGATGCTTTCGTTATGCGAGATCCAAATGGAATACGACCAGCCTATTATTATGTAGATGATGAAGTTGTCGTTGTTGCATCAGAACGCCCCTGCATCCAAACAGCATTCAATGTTCATTTCGACAACATCAGAGAAGTAGGTCCCGGCAAAGCGTTGATAATTCGCAAAGATGGGGTTGTAAAAGAAAAACAAATCCTCAAACCCAGAGAAAAAAGGTCCTGCAGTTTTGAGCGTATCTATTTTTCCAGAGGAACTGACTTTGAAATATACAGAGAGCGGAAAGAATTAGGTTATTTGCTGACCGATGTAATATTGAATGAAATAGACAACGATCTGGAAAACACCGTTTTCTCATTCATCCCAAATACGGCAGAAGTCGCTTTCTATGGTATGATGAAAGGGTTGGATGAATATATCGATAATTACAAGTTAAAGACCCTGCGAAAACAGCTACCATTGTCAGAAGAAGAGACCAATCACTTGATCAGATTAAGACCACGGGTAGAAAAAATAGCTGTAAAAGATGTTAAAATGAGAACTTTCATTACCGATGATAGCTCAAGGACAGACTTGGTTTCTCATGTATACGACATTACTTATGGTTCTGTGATCGCGGATAATGATACATTGGTTATCATAGATGATTCAATAGTAAGAGGTACAACACTTGAAAAAAGTATCTTAAGTATTCTCGACAGGCTGTGTCCAAAGAAGATCGTGATCGTTTCTTCAGCGCCTCAGATCAGGTACCCTGATTGTTATGGTATAGATATGTCCAGATTGAACGAGTTCATTGCTTTTAGAGCTGCTGTTCGGCTTTTAAGAGAACATGACAAAGAACACATTCTTGAAAAAGTTTACGCTGAATGCAGAGAGCTTCTGAAATTGCCTACATCAAAATGCACATATAATCCGGTGAAACAAGTATATGATTCGTATAGTCAGGAAGAAATTTCTGCAATGATATCAGAGATTGTTAAGCCAAAGCATATTTTCTCGGATGTCAAGATCATCTACCAATCTATCGACAACCTCCACAAAGCATGTCCTAACAATACAGGAGATTGGTATTTTACCGGTAATTATCCAACTCCCGGAGGTAACAGAATGGTTGCGACTGCATTCATTAATTTCATGGAGGACCGCGATGTTCGTGCATATGAGGTTGCCTACTCTTAACTATTCACATTGAGTAGGAGAAAGATACAAGGTACAAAAGAGGTGTTATAAAGTTTGCCGGTGATTCAGACCTATCTAAAGTCCAAATTTTAACACGTTTTTCTGAAATGGAAGGCTTTCCAAGGCCTTTTGGAGTGTTCTAAAAAGCTAAAGCAACCTATGACACCCTTCTTAAATCACAATGATGGTGAGCTTGATGAACTGCTAACTTGGTTGGCAAAATAGTTATCAACCCAAATTAATTTTATCAATAATAATATTATATTTAATATGTATCGGATAGTGTTTCAAAAAGCTAAATAGGCCTGTTAATTTTTCTGCACATTTTACCACCCAAATCTTCAAACCAAGCTTAACCTTTTTCAACAGCACTCGTACTATTATGCTGAATAACTCGGGTTGTTTTCATATATCAAAACAAATAGATTTGAATACTCCCCGTCAATTTTAGTGAATAATGCAATGTGCGATAGAAAACCAAAACTATCTTGAAGTTTAACAATTTTATAAAGGTTGCCATAAGTGGCCTTTTCATATTAGTATCTGTAAATTATTCATCTGGCCAGGGATTTGGGTTAGATTCATTAGATCTAACGAAGTCCAAAAAGCGCAAAGATGAGAAGCAAAACCAGGTAGAGTTTCTTCAACCTGATATCGATGCTTTATATTACAATTATTATAAGCGAGATGCCATTTCAAGTCCGCTTAGTCCACGACTGGATCTTGACTCAATGGCGTTCCATAAAGATAAGAACAAGCGCATTCAACAGGATGCTTATACTAATAATGAATATTATTACCCTTCCAAGCCTCGTAACCAATGGGAGTTAGGTGTGAACGGTGGGTTGATGATGATTAGCGGAGATGTTAAGACTAAATTTTTAGGAGGTAACAAACCTGCTCTACCTGGATATGGCGTAGGATTCTCGGTTAGAAAAGCATTAGGCTATGTATTGTCTATTAGAGGTCAATATCTCTTTGCGAGAACTTCAGGTCAAAACTGGGAACCCAGAAGTGCAAGATGGGACAATGCAGTTAACGGTTTAAATGATGCCGCAGTAGATTACAAAGTAAATGGGAACCCTGCAGCGAGTGGGCTTTACTTCCCAAATTACCGAACTACACTTCACGAATTTTCAGTTTCCGGAGTGATAACTTTAGGAAATGTGAGATTCCATAGAGAGAGGAATAGACTTAATTTTTATGGCTTTTTTGGCGCCGGTATGATGGCATATTATACCGAGGTTGATCAGTTAGATGCTAACGGTAATATTTACGATTACAGAAATGTACTCGATTACTACTATACAAACCAAGGATTAGTAAACTCGACGAAAGAGCTTAAAGCTGAGGTGTTAAATCAGCTTCATGCATTATCAGATGGCAAGTTTGAAACGGCAGCTGAAGGACACAAAAACGAGGAAGGCTTTGGGAGATATGTTACTAATCCGATCGCCAATGTTGGAATTGGAATTGGATTTCACCTTTCGAAAAAAGTCACTCTAAATCTTGAACAACGAGTGACCTGGACAAACGATGACCTGCTCGATGGAGTAAGGTGGCAGGATACCGAAGCTGATGCCATATTAACAAGAGATTATGACACTTACGGCTATACGTTCGCATCTTTAAATTTCCATTTAGGAAAAGACGCAGTGGAACCACTTTGGTGGATGAATCCAATGGACCATACTTACAAAAGGTTAGGCCAGATGGATCCTGCTGCAATGATAGAAGATCTCATCAAAGATGACGATGACGATGGCGTACCAAATAAATTGGATCGAGAACCGGAAACTCCAACGGGGTGCCCGATCGATCCAAAAGGAATAGCACTTGACAGTGATGGAGACGGTTGTATCGATTGTCTCGATAAAGAACCGTTCTCTCCACCTGGTTATCCAATTGATGAGAATTGTGTTGCCATAGTGCCTGAATCTGAATGCTGTGATGAAGTATCAACAGCACCTGCTGATCTCGATTGTTCGGCGGTGAATCTTCCGAGCATTCACTTTGAGATCGATAAATTCTATATCAGTCCTGAGTTTTTCGCTCATTTACACTCGATTGCGATGCGTATGCAAATGTGTCCGGATCTGAGAGTGATGGCCATTGGAACTGCAGATTCAAGAAGCTCTTCAAAATATAATGAACAGCTTTCGTGGAACAGGGTAAATAAAGCAATTACTTATCTTACAGAAAAGTATGGCCTATCCAGAGACCGATTTATCGTAGACTATATTGGTGAGAAGGAAGCGGGATATGCAAAGTCTGAGTTTGAACATTTACAGAACCGTCGAGTAGACTTCAAATTTGCTGAAGGAGAATCCGGACCTAGTAATCCTCCTGCACCGCACCCTGGCTTAAAAGCCGGAAGTGATAACTATTAGATTAAACTTCCTCGGCTACGACTTCTTTTACCTCAGGAATCATCCTTTTTAACAGACCTTCAATACCTCCTTTTAGGGTAACCATAGAAGAAGGGCATCCGCTGCATGCGCCTTGAAGCTGAACTGTTACCACACCTTCATCATAAGATTTGAAGGAGATATAGCCTCCATCCATTTCAATTGCAGGCTTTACATATTTTTCAAGTAGATCTGTGATCTTAGACTGAATAGAGCCATCTTCTTCCGTATGGACCTCTTTTTCCTCAAAATAGTTTGAGTCAACAATTGCCTGACCAGATTCGATCTGATCCCTGATAGCATCCTTCAATTCATCCTGGATTTCATACCACTCATACTCATCTTTTTTACTGATCGTGATGAAATTGTTTGAAATAAAAACTCTGTTCACAAATGGGATCTTAAACAACGCATTTGCCAATGGAGAACTCTTCGATTCAGCTTCGCTCGTAAATTCTGCGATATTATTAGCTAAGAGCATTCTGCCAGGTAATACAAATTTCAAACTAGCGGGATTTGGAGTTGTCTCCATATATATTTCTACAGGCATCTTAATTTGTTTATGTTCACTTTAACATTCAAAGGTAGAAATTAGTTTTGAGCCCCCATATGGATATAAGTAGAATATGAAAAACCTTAGAGCAGTAACTACATTGCTTATAGCTAATGCTGTATCAGGTGTTGCTCAGGGAATAACCATGATCGCCATCCCTTGGTATTTCACCAGTATTATGGATAAAACTCAATTATTTGGAGTCATCTACTTTATAGTTACTCTCGTTTCGCTTTTTTGGGGGCCATCTGCAGGAACGATAGTAGACAAGTTCAATAGGAAAAAAATCATGCTTACAATAACAGGCAGTGGCACAGTGTTGATCGCCACTCTTGCTACATTAACATACCTGAGTAATGGTGAACAATGGATCTATGTCGCATTGGTTTTTGGGGTTACCGTATTCATTTATAACATTCACTACCCTAATTTATATGCCTTTGCGCAAGAGATCACTGAAATCAGCAACTATGGTAGGATCACTTCATATCTTGAAATTCAAGGTCAATCCACTTTCGCAATAGCTGGTGCAATAGGTGCTATATTACTAACAGGCACAGATGATGGCGTATTTAAGATCCTGGGGCGAACATTTGATCTGGGATTTAAGATCGATGCCTGGCCTTTGCATAAAATATTTTTCTTTGATGCATTCACATATATCGTTTCATTCTTACTTCTGAGTTCGATCAAATACGAATCACTTTTTCATAAAGAAAAAAGCCGATTGTCTTTTTTAAAAAGGTTTAAGCAAGGGGT
This sequence comes from Chitinophagales bacterium, assembly GCA_013001465.1. Classification (GTDB taxonomy): domain Bacteria; phylum Bacteroidota; class Bacteroidia; order Chitinophagales; family JABDMM01; genus JABDMM01. Next base: position 19,947 of record JABDMM010000029.1, read on the forward strand.
CAGTTTTTTGCGTGAGAATAGATTGATCTTCATTTTTGGCAATGCCTCCTATTTCGTTTTCGCTACTATCCTCGTGTCGGGATTTTTCCTCATACCTAAATACGTTGATGCACAACTTCAGGAAGGAGCGGAAGTATATGCATGGGGTGAAATGTTTTTTGCCCTTGGTTCATTGTTCGCAGGATTTCTCATTAATAGAGTATTTGATGCAAAAGGACCCGTAAAAGGGATCATCGTTTTAAGCTGTTTAGCATCTCTCGTTTACTTTTCGCTTGTATTCAATATCTGGGCAGGCTTTTTCTATTTTGCGTATCTGTTGATCGGACTGGCAAACGCTGGAATCCGTATTTTAAGAATGACCTACATTTTTAAGACTGTCCCTAATAATGTCATAGGCCGGCTAGGTAGTATTTTTATGGTGATCAATACATTATTTAGGCTGTTCTTTATTCTCTTGTTTTCAATTTCGATTTTCACAGTCGGAAATCATGTTGTTTATGCTTTTTTCATTTTGGGTATATTTACCTTGTGTGGTATGTCAATACTGATTTATTATTTAAAACCACTTCGAGCCTTAACTCGGAATTAAACTATATCTATAATCGAAAGCTGGTATATAATTATAAATCCCAGAGCAGGACAGGGGAAAGGAAAAAAACGATGGATCAGCCTTGAAAAGTCGCTTATTGAAAAAGGCATTTCTTATTCGAGCTCATATACTGAATATAAAGGCCAGTCTTCTTTTATCGTTCGACAAGCAGTCGAACAAGGGTTTAGAAAATTTATTTGCATCGGAGGTGATGGATCTTTTCATCATTTGGTTAATGGATTATCTAATTCTAACATCCCTGCAACAGAAGTTGAGTTACTTATTGTTTCGGCAGGTACAGGAAACGATTTTGCAAGAAATTATAACATGCCCAGGGGAAATGAAATTCTCGATCTGATCGATAATGGTGACCGGCATATTCAGGATCTCGGAACAGTAACATACCAAGTAGATGGAGAAAACCAGAAATCTTTCTTTCACAACTTTGCCGGAGCTGGATTTGATTCCTATGTCATCAAGAATAATAGTAACCTGAAGTGGCTTGGAGCTTCCTCATACATGTTCTCGATCTTCACCTCCTTCCTTTCATACAGCAATAAGCACTGTTTGATAAATGCCGGTGGTGACATTATAGAAGGAAAAATTTATATGATGCTAGCAAGTGTAGGAACCTACTGTGGTGGTGGTATGAGAATAAACAAAAATGCTGTTACAGATGATGGCTTGTTAGACCTGCTTATTGCAAGAGACATCAATAAACTAGATGTAGCTCTAAATGTATCTTCTCTTTATAATGGTTCTATCTCAAGTCACCCAAAAGTATATACCAGACAAGTTGAACAGCTTTCGATCATTCCAAAAGATATTCTATCGGTAGAAGCTGATGGAGAATTGCTGGGTATAGCTCCTTCTGAAATTAAGATCGTTCCGAAAGCGTTAAAAGTTCTTATCCCCAGAGACTTTCGATCTTAGGCTAGATCACTTTTATCAACTCCTGCCAAACCTTGTCTTTGGAAGGAGGGTCAGCTTTAATCTCTATTTCTAAATTGCTAACCGGATGAGTAAATGAAAGTTTGCGAGCATGCAAGTGAATAGAACCATCTGCATTACTCCTGCTAAAACCATATTTTAAATCTCCTTTGATTGGTTTACCTATTGAAGATAGTTGGACACGGATCTGATGATGTCTGCCTGTCTTCGGCTCTATTTCTAACAATGAATAATTGTCGATCATGCCTAATACACGATAACTCAAGGAGGCTTGCTTTGTGAACGGCATTTCCTTGTTGAAAGCTTTCGACTTATTCGCTTTCTGATCTTTTTTTAAATAGTTTGTAATGGTCATCTCCTGTTCTTCAGGAATACCTTTCACAACTGCCCAATACGTTTTTCTTACCATCCTTTCCTTGAACAAGTTATTCATACGCTGAAGCGCTTTTGAAGTCTTCGCTAAAACAACAACACCGCTGGTTGGTCGGTCTAACCTGTGAATCAAGCCACAAAAAACATTACCCTTCTTGTCATACTTTACCCGTAGGTATTCTTTCACAAGATCTACAAGATGCACATCTCCAGTTATGTCACCTTGAACCAATATTGTCGCCGGCTTATTAACTGCTATCAGATGATTGTCTTCATACAGAATATCTAACTCATGCATTTTCATATTTTTCTTGATATCTGCCAATGTCAACTTCTCTATCAATAGGTTTACCTTCTGTTAAATGTAACAACAGTTTATTAGCGAAATAGGGTGCCAGGGAATAACCTTTCGTTCCCATGCCATTAAAGATGTACAGGTTTTTAAATTGTGGATGCTGCCCAAGAAATGGCCTTCTGTCTTTCACGGTTGGTCGTATGCCCACATAATGCCCTTTGACTTCATAAGGTACCTTGACCAAAGTGTTAAGATCCTGAATTAATCTATTGTACATTTTAGAAGTCGGGTGCAAAGTGCTGTCGTTTAATTCAGAAGTAGCTCCAATATAATATAGATCATCGCCAAGAGGGACAACCGAGATCTTTGAACTTAAAATATTCCTGAGACCTAAGTCAGCTGCATGTACATGTAAACATTCCCCTTTCGTGATCGCAAATGGAAGAAAATCAAAAAGTGAATTCTTTGATGCTCGGTAACCCTGACAGAAAATTGCTTTACTTGCCTGAATACCCTTCCATTGGACAGCGTTGTTTTTAAAAGATAGATCGCATTCACTAAACTCTTCAGAAATAAGAAATTCTTTTAACTCAAGATAGGATCTCCAGCTGGATAAAAATTTGTGACTATCTATTCGAGCGGCATTGTCGATATGAAAGCATCCGAAAGGTAAGTTGAATTTGCTTTCATCCATATAATAGAGTTCATCACTAGCCAGGAATGGCTGATAATATCCTGTTTTTGCTTTGGCACTCCACTCGTTAAGGTCCTGATTGGAGTGTAGCGCTTTGAAAATTTTTTCTTTACTATAAAATTTTGCGTCACATACTTTCTCTATTGCTGAATAGTGTTCATCAGCAAAGCTTACGAGCTCGTCAGCTAACCATGTTTTTACAAATCTTCTTCCTGTGATCGGGTTGATGATTCCCGACGCAATAGCAGAAGCATTCCAGTATTCGGATTTGTCGATAATTCTAAACGAAGCACCCGCTAAATGGAGAAAGTAAGTAAGCCAACTTCCGGCAATTCCCTGACCAATTACCAAAAAATCAACTTTCATAGTGATTCTAATTCGATTTTTAGTTTTTTTGGCAAACTCGCTATAATCAGGGTGTAGGAGTCATCTATCCATTTTCGGAGAATAGGATCCTTAATTGTAGAAGGTTCAAACACTACTGTATTCCATAACTTCTTGTTCATATGATATCCAGGGGTAACCTCTTCATATCTTTCCCTTAGTTCTTCAGCATAATCAGGATCGCATTTCAGATTAACTCGGAAAGGATAATTATCAAGGCCTGTGAGAGCAAACATCTTGCCCATGACTTTAAATACTAAAGTGTCCGGACCAAATGGGAATTCTTCGGTTACACCTTTCTTTTCAATACAGTATTCGCGAAAAGATTCAATATCCATTACTGTTTAATATATGTAACAACACATTGGTGAAACTGACCCGCTTGGGTATACTCCAATTCAATCTCAATTCGCGGTGGAAAAAAATTTTCATCATAATTACCAATGCCGTAAACATTTTGCAGAAGACCCTGGCTAAAAGAGATCTCTATCAAGTTTCCCTTATTCTGAGGATTGGTAAAAATTTGTGCTGGCGCAGTAATGCCCTGACCAAGAAAATTCGAAATCGACAAGCTGTTTAGATTAAAACCATCCCAACTGATATAGGAATTATAAGATCCTGATGATGATGGAGGCGAACAATTTTCGTTTACAAAGTAATTGCCAACATATTTCTCATAGGATAACTGCTGACAATTATCACCCTCATATCCGTCGATACAAAAACAAGTTCCTTGATTACAATTCTCGTTAATGCCGCAAATTACATCCTCGCAACTCCGGTTATCACATGAAAACAAGAATAAACCGAATGCGATCAAGATCAGTGAAAGAAATCTTTTCATTTATGAATAGTTTTAGAGTATGAATCGTATCAATAATGGTAAATTTCGTAAGAATACTTGCATTATTAAAGAGCTTTTGAGCTTTCATCAAGTTTTTTCTAAATTAAACACCTAAATATTGCACAGAAATGAATGACGAAAAATTATTGGGAACCGGATCGAAAGTAGATCATCCAAAATTTGGTTTAGGAATTGTCGTTGAGTTAAACGATCCCTATTACAAAATCTATTTTGCAAGAGAAGGGACAACCAAATCGATAGATATGAGTTTCGATGGGTTAGATATTATCGAAGCAAAGGAGCCTGAACAGCGTCCTTTTGAGCTAGAAGATATTGAAAATGCTATCAACAGAGCAGTTGCGAAATATATCGATCCTCCTACGATTGTTCCTTTAGGAAGCAAGTGGGCTGGCGGCAGTATGGTTTTACATCCGGGAGAAGATGGATTACAATCAAAAGAAATTCCTATCGAAACATTTTTTCATAAAATTGTAATGGTAAGGGATCGTCTACGTGTTTTAGAGCAAAATATCAATAGTAGTAAAAAACTCGATGACGAAGACAAAGTGAATCTACAACAGTACATAACTCGCATATACGGCTCACTTACAACGTTTAATGTACTTTTCAGCAATAAAGAATACTACTTTAAAGGGGAAGGGAGAAAATAAAATCAACATTTTATTGGGGAAATTTCATGGATAACTACTAAGTTAGATTTACCAATTATCCTATAAAATTTTAGAGTTTTACCAAATACCCGCATCTAATCCCGTCATTATAGTTAAAAACGTATTGATTTTATCTATAATAAGTATTATTTTATTTACACTATACCAATCAGAATTATGCACTTTATCACTCGCACATGTATTGCTGTTGTAGCAATACTTTTCTTTTCTTTTTCAAGTATCGCCTCAGATTCCTATGTCAGAGGAGAACTTCTAATTCAACTTTCACCGGGAGCACAGATCGACAAGGTTAAGAGATCCTTTCTTAAGTATCAGGTACAGCCGGTTCAGCCTATTTCTCCTCATATGCGGATTTGGTTAGTTCGCTTTGATACACTCGCTATAAATGAACATGCGATTATTAGAGAATTGTATGAGCATCCCTTAATCGATATTGCACAGGTAAATCACAAAATATCACTCCGTTCTACAATACCAAATGATCCTAACTTTGCGAGTCAATGGCAGCACTTAAATTCAGGAACAAGTGGAGGTATAGCCGATGCTGATATAGACAGCGACGAAGCCTGGGATATTACAACCGGAGGTAACACCTCTGGTGGAGATGAAATCGTAGTTTGTGTCATTGAGGGAGCAGATCTTACTCATCCGGATCTTGCCGGGAATGCATGGTTCAATACCGCTGAGATTCCGGGAAATAGTATCGATGATGATGGTAACGGATACGTTGATGACTATCAAGGATGGAATGTATCTTCAAACGATGACAATGTGTATTCTGGAAGTCATGGAACGCAAGTAGCAGGAATGATCGGTGCAAAAGGTAACAATAACACCGGGGTAAGTGGTGCAAACTGGAATGTAAAGATCATGGTAGTTGCAGGTCATTCAGCTTCAACTGAAGCATCGGTGATAGCTGCGTACAGCTATCCCTGGTTCATGAGAAAGAAATACAATCAAACAAATGGTAATAGTGGTGCATTTGTTGTTGCAACAAATGCTTCGTGGGGAATTGATGGCGGAGATCCGGCGTCTGCTCCATTATGGTGCTCTTTTTATGATTCACTAGGAGAAGTTGGAATACTGAACTGCGGTGCAACTGCAAACAATTCCGTTGATGTGGATGTTGTCGGAGACCTTCCAACTGCATGCCCCAGTGATTTTATGGTATCCGTTACTGCGACAAACAATTCGGACATGAGAACCTTTTCTGCTTATGGTCAGACAACGATCGATGTAGGAGCTCCGGGAGCAAGTATTTATACTACTTCAGCAGGTGGTGGATATGGAACAACGAGTGGAACTTCATTTGCAAGCCCACTTACAGCTGGAGTCATAGGGTTGTTATACTCAGTCCCTTGTCCGGCATTAAGTCTACTGATCGATTCTGACCCTAGAGGTGCTGCTCTTGCAGTGCGAAGTGCATTGTTTGCAGGAGTAGATATCGTTGGAAATTTACCTGGGAACACAGTTACGGGTGGTAGGATCAATGCATTTAACAGTATAAACATACTGATGAATAATTTCGGCTGTGGTGGATTGCCAATATGTTCAACACCCTCCGGGTTGAATGCGACATCTATTGGAATGTCAAACGCTACTTTAAATTGGAATAGCTCTACCATGGCGCTTTATTATCAGGTAGAATTTAGAGAAGCTGGTTCTTCAAGCTGGTTTTCCGACACGACTTCAAGTTTAAGCTACGGCATAAGCGGCTTGCAGTCATGCACATCTTACGAATTTCGTATAACTGCCTTCTGCGATTCTTTGAGCTCTATAACAAGTCCTTCCACAAGTTTTAATACTGGTGGATGCGCTAATTGTATTGGTGCCCCATATTGTACTTCAATAAGTAACAACGCGAGTGAAGAATGGATCTCGAATGTAGCCGTTGGCTCATTAAGTAATCCAAGTAGCAACTTGAATGGCGGATATTCGGATTTCACAAACCTCACGATCAATCTTACAAGAGGGAGTTCTTATCCTATATCAGTAACTCCAGCATTTTCCGCTTCAAACTTTACAGAGTATTTCAGAGTCTGGATCGATTTTAATCAAGATGGAGACTTTGATGATGCAAACGAATTGGTTTTCGATCCGGGAGTTGGTGGTTCTGCCCAAGTCAATGGAGTGATATCCATTCCTTCAAATGCTGCCATAGGTTCATGCAGAATGAGGGTTTCGATGAAATGGAATGCCGTTCCAAGCAGCTGTGAAAGTTTTTCTTATGGTGAAGTAGAGGATTATTGTGTGATGATTCTGGACTCAGAATCCTGCGATGCCCCCAACTCAAACTATACAACAAATGTACTTTATGGATCGGCTACATTAAATTGGGACCTTGTATTGGGCGCCGTTGGTTATACTATTCGAGGTAGACAAGTTGGAACTTCTGCATTTGTCACATTGAATATTTCTTCAGGCACAACCACCACTTATAATGCATCCGGACTGGCATCAAATACCTCATACGAATGGCAAGTCAGAGCTAATTGTGATAACTCGGGAAGTGTTGTTTCACCCTGGACATCATTCACATCGTTCACCACACTTGAATGTGCAACTCCTGCTAACCTTAGCACCAGTAATATAAACAACAGTTCCGCACGCTTGAACTGGAATACCGTTGCCGGAGCTATAGGTTATAAAATTCAGGGGCGCGTTGTAGGTACAAGCGGTCTGGTCTCCATTAACGTGGCTGGTAATTCTTCATCTCATTATGATGCTTTTGGATTAAGTTCTAATACCTCTTATGAATGGAGAATTCAATCGAATTGCCCGGGAGCAAAATCACCATATTCTGCCTTCAATACATTCACGACCGTAGGCTTACAATCAACGAGCAAAGTGTCTGTAACTGGAAACGATGCAAAGATCTACCCTAATCCTGCTTCAGGAATAGTATTAATTGAGCTGAGTGAACTGTTTGATTTACCAGCGTCAACAATATCAGTATTTGATGGTACTGGAAAAGAAGTTTATTCGGCACGATCAAATTATCCAGTGCATACTTTGGATGTAAGTGAATTTAGTGCGGGTGTCTATCAAGTTCTGATCCAGAATAAAGATATTCAATTCAGGAATAGATTAGTAGTTTACTGATCAGACCTTTATTTGGTTTAACTCATTTCTGATTTCATTAGCTAACCTCTCTACGATTCCTTCCTTAAACGGTGATTCGAGTTTGGCTAGTTTAACAAGTTCAAGAAATGAGCGGCTTCCACCCGCTTCACATAAAGTAAGGTAATCTTGCCATGCAGTTTTATAATCATCCTTCATCTTTAGCCAAAATTGAAAGGCGCATATCTGGGCAAGAGTATAATCTATGTAATAAAACGGAGTGCTATAAATATGCAGTTGTCGCTGCCAATAACCACCGTTCTCGAGATATTCATTGCCTTCGTAATTCTTGGAAGGGGTATATTTTTTCTCCAGTTCACGCCACTTTGCATTCCTTTCATCCGGAGTCATATCCGGATTGAGATAAACCTCATGCTGAAATTCATCGACAGTTGCACCATATGGAAGAAATAGTAAACTTCCAGCCAGATGATCGAATTTGTACTTGTCCGTCTCTTCTTTAAAGAATAGATGCATCCATGGCCAGGTAAAAAATTCCATACTCATTGAGTGAATTTCGCAAGCTTCGTATGTAGGCCAGTGATATTCCTGAACTTCGAGGTTTCTAGATGAATAAACCTGAAAAGCATGCCCGGCTTCATGGGTAAGAACATCAATATCATGAGAGGTGCCATTAAAATTGGAAAAAATAAAAGGTGACTTGTAATTATTGATGAAGGTGCAATAACCACCTGCCGCTTTTCCTTTCTTGTTGACCAGGTCCATCATCTCATGTTCTCTCATGAAACTAAAAAACTCTCTGGTTTCTTCTGAAAGTTCAGAATACATCTTCATGCCATTCTCTATAATCCAATCCGGTTCCCCTTTTGGTTTAGGATTGCCGTTTTTGAAAGCGAGAGGAAGATCATAGTACATCAGTTTATCTAAACCAAGTCTCTTTTCCTGAGCTTCTCTCAATTTGACACAGATCGGTACTATATGTTTTTGGATATTCTCTCGAAACTTTGCCACCATTTCCATATTGTAGTCGGATCTTAACATTCTCTTATATCCCAGCTCGACAAAATTGTTGTATCCTAACTTCTGTGCAATTCTATGCCGTGTCTTAACCAATTTATCAAATAGCTCGTCAAGTTTCTCCTTGTTATCTGCCAAAAATTTGAATTTTGCTTCCGATGCTTTCCTTCGAACTTCCCTATCCGTGGATTGGGTAAAAGGTTCGATCCCACTCAAATTATAAACCTCACCATTAAATTCAATTTTAGCTGAAGCGATAAGGTTTGTATACTCAGTAGATAGTCTATTCTCTTTAGTTAGGTCATCAATAATCTCTGGTTCGAAAGTCTTTACCATAAGTTCAGCAATCGTAAATAACTGGTCGCCAAACTTATCTATGAGCCTTGCTTTGTGAGGAGATGCATTGATAGCTCTGTAAAAATTGTTTTCGAGATCTTCATAATGCGGCATTATCTCATCGAAATAATTTTGCTCTTTCTCATATTGCTCATCCTCTGTGTTAATAGAGTGTCTTACGCTGGCAATAGATTCATGAGTCCTGAAGTCGTTTCTTAACTCATTTATCTTGTAAAGAATTTCTGACTGCTGCTCAAAAGACTCTGCACTTCGAAAGCTTGCAGTCAAGTTGCTGTATTCTTTCTTTACAAGCTCTATGTCTGGTCTTTTATATTCTAATTCTGGAAATTTCATATTGAATAATTTATAGAATTCGTTTGATCCTTTTGGTGAAAAAGTTAACTATGATAACAATATTCAAAGCGATAACCAACACCAGGCTGCCTATCCCAATGATAAAAACTTCTCTGTAAAGATATTTCAAAAGTCTGGCTTCTTCACCAGCTGAGATTTCATCCTTTAAATGGTTTGCAAATGACTCTATTTCATAGGAATCCATAACTACCGAGAATTTTTGCAGGTTTGAAAGGATGAAAACAAACAAATGAATATTCAAGAGAAAAATAATGAGCTTAACCCATTTATTCCGAAAAATCAGAATGTCTTTAAAGAAAACACTATATCGGAAATAGGTAATGAAAGTAAATATGATCAGAACATTAAACCAATAAAAAGTATAATGAATAGCTGATGTAACTGGCAATAATATGACGTAAGCTGATAAGACAGTAACCAGCCACCAAATAGCTTCTCTTAAATATTTTAATTTGTTATTAGACGGATGAAAGTCTGAAGTCAGTTTTTGGCTCATATCACTGGCAGCCTTCAATGCAATTGCCTTGCAGATTTATGATCTGAGCGATACCGAGAACTGAGACTTTAGCCTTGTCACCACTAAAGGGCTCGGCGCTGTCAAACTTGAAAGGGATAATTAATTTTCCGCTCCTATCAATATAGCCCCATAAGCCATCTTTTGATACTGCTGCTGTGTTTTGGCTGAAGGACTTAACATAATCGTACTCAATTTCTCCCAGAACATTGCCGGCTGTTGAAATAAAGCCCCACTTACCATTTAACCTTACAGCAGCTAGTCCATCAGTAAAATTAGTGACGAAATCATATGATGCAGGTATTTGTTCTTTCCCATCCGAATTGATGAATCCCCACTTATTTTCTTTTTTAACCATAGCAAGTCCGCCATCGAACTGACCAATATATTGATATCTTGGAGGCATCGTTATGTTTCCTTTACCATCCTTTAAGCCTATCTTACCGTTAGCCGCTGTAAATTGTATTCTTTTATCATCTCTAACCTCAATAGGAGTTTCCGGCGGAATCTTTATACTCTCATTTGGTTTTGGGTTTTTTTTCTCAGCAACCTCGCCTGTAACCATATCCGTTAACTGGCTTGTAGTTTCGTTGGAAACTTCAGAATTGGAAGCAGGTTGTGGACTTTGAGAAGCGATCACTTCCAGATCTCCTGCGTCTTTCGTTGCCTCTGCTTTCGAATTCTTATGATTAATTACCGATATACTGAAGAAGGTGATCGCAAACAAGCCAATCACAATCCAAAGAACTGACCATGTCCAGTTAAGTGCGGTGTCTGTGCTGTCTGATGACTTTTCTCTCCAACTCTCTTTTCTCGATGACGGCTGCACTGCCGAGTTTATTTTTTCGATCAAGTCATTCTCTTCATCTAACTGACTCAATTGAACTTCTTGTTCATCTTCGACAAAAATACTTTCTACCAATTCATTATTGTCGAACTCTGTTTTTGGAGTTTCATTAATTGGCTCAGCCCTAGGTTTGGTATCACTCAAGATCACATTACTCGTTTCCTCGGAGACTAAATTTTGCTCTATAAATTGAGATGGAACTTCTGCATTGCCTAAAAGGATATCATATGCATCCTTAACTGACTTAAGCCTGTTTTGAGGATCCACCTGCAGGCATTGGTCTATGAGGTATCTCACTTTTGGAGACAAATCGGCCGCTATCTGACCATGTAATCCAGAAAGTATGTTATTCTTTAGCTTTTCAGCGCCTAAAGAATTTACAGAGCCAAATGGCGGTTGGCCCATTATCATCTCAAACAGGATCGCTCCAAATGACCAAATGTCTCCTGAAACAGACCCCTGCTGTCTTCTAAAGTATTCAGGTGGCAAGTATTCTATAGGATCAGAAGAAAAAACCGGCAATGCAAAACCCTTCAATTTAATTTTAATATTGCCTTCCTCGTGTTTGATCAAAATATTTTGAGGCTGTAGGTTACCATGAAACAGCTGATTTGAATGGAGGTAATCCAAGCCTTTTAAAACCTGAACTAAAATCTCTTTTTTTAGATCGTTAGACGGGAGAGTTCTTAAATAAACTTCTAGAGTAGATGCACCCTCGAAAAGCTGCTGAACAACTATACAGCATGAATCGGAGTCCAGTCCCAGATGGTCGGGTGGTTCTATCTGAAAAGAGCTTTTATACTCAAGTATGTTTGGATGAGCAAGCCAGGTCAGATTCTTAACAGCCTTCTGAATCTCCTCACCTGCTGTATCGCTTTCCTTGATGAGATCTACAAAAACTTCTCTGTCTGTGACATTATCCCGACCTATAAAAGTAAGTCTGGCATCAGATTCGAAAAACTTTCTTTCAAAATTAATGGTCAGAAAAGACTGAGATGAAATGTTTAAATCGGTTGTTGACATAATTATACAACGGCAAAGGTAATGACAACTTGTGTGAAGAAAGAATGTTATTGTTAACAGTTATAACAAAGCCAGAAGGATCCCGGGAGGATCCTTCTAAACTTTTAAGCTTTGAATGTTTTTCAGAAACCCTTATTGATCTGAATTACCAAACCCTTTTAACCAATAAAAATCCAATCCATGAAAAACCTATACTTAAAAGCAGGCTTTGAAAACCAATCATCATTATGAAAAGAACAATGCTAAGGTCTTAACTATTTTACCTAAATGAAAGGACAATTTAATCACGAATTGAAGTTATAAATACACCCACTTGTTTACCAAATGATTGATATGTAGTGTTTTGTGGATTTTTTAACTGGTGTTAATTGAATTTTATGTTTTCAGTATGCAACACGGTGTTGTTTTTGCGCTTTCTCATCGACCCATTTGTCAAACCTGATAATCTCCCATTCCAACGGATCCCAGAAAAAATTACCCTTACCATTTGAAAGCTTTGCAAGAGATTCTGAGTCTTTATTCGTCAATAAATGAAAATCAAAGGCATGTTTTTTAATACTCTTAAGAAGGTTGAAAATCGTAGACAATCGGTCTTCTTTTTTTTGAAATGCAGTGTAGAACTGCTTTCTAAATGCATTTAACTTGAACTCAAAGATGTCGTAGTTGCCTTCCTCTATTTGGCACATCATATCTAAGATCCTGTTATGGATATACCACGTTGTGTTCTTCTTTTTCAAATCTGAACTTTTATTTAAAATGAAAATAGCGTCTTGAAACCTTCCTTTTTTGAATTCCAGAATCGCTTTATGGTAGTCATAGACATCCTTGTTTTCATCCCTCAATTTATATGCGTTATGCTTCTTGAATTTTTCAAGATACTTTTCCGCATTTGGAAGATCGCCTTGCAGAAAGTAAATTTGAAGTATGAGTTCCAGCACTTTCCACTCATTGTATGTTCCTTTCCTGAATAAAGCAAGGGCATTTTCAGCATGTAATAAAGCTCTTTTTTTCTTTTCTGCTATCAAATAGAAATAAGAAAGTTTCATTTGAATCCCAGCAAGGTGAGTCTTGGCAAAACTCGTTGGTGATTCTTCCATAAATTCCCTGAATTTCTCCGCAACTTTCCTGGCGCTTTCAAATTTATGCTTTCGCTCAAAATAGCTGATAGCACCGATAAAGTAGTTTTCAGATATCCTTGCAGATCCACTGTTTTTATGTAGCTTCTTCAGCTCTTTATAGAACTCCTCAGGTGAGCCATGATCGGATTGGTTTGTATCATAAGTAAAGTGAAGGCTAAGCTCATCTTTTAATCTTTGGGACTCGATAAACAAATCTACTTGTTTATTCGTGTTCTTAAGCTCCTGGTAAACTTCTTCAAATCTGCTTCGCTTTGAAACATAGGCAGATTTTGCAAAAAGGATCTGAAGGATCAATAGTTTTTCCTCATACAATTCAAACTTATCACAAAGCTGGATAGACTCTTTAACCATATCCTCATAAGCTTCAAATGCGTTTCTTGTAACCAGATGATTTATAACCTGTATCATCCTACGGACATAAATCTTACTCACATTCTTGGGAAGGGTAGCTTGTGACTCATGGTCAACCATGTAAAATACTTTCCCCAGATCTTGAATCAATTTTCTCTTTAAGTGACTATAGGATGAGCTTGAATTTTTCTGATATAAAGCATGGCAAGCTTCCCTGTCAGTTAATGTTGGGTTCTGAAGAATTAGTTTTAAAAGCTCTTTGCGCTTCGTTTTTTGGGAAGATCCTTCATATAACTTATGAGCCATTTCCAGCTCTGCTGGTTTCATACATTTTATTATACTTCTAATCCGATCCATATCATATTATTCTAAATATAATCAATCTTTTTAGCAAACTTTTTATATAAAAATTAGTATATTTAATGCTACGTAAAGGATTACCAATTAATAATAAACCCGTGGAATTACTTTTAGCTTTATTATTATTTCTAAGTGATGGATCGGATGATGGCCCAAATCGACCACAGTCAGACAAGTCTGTAAATCAAAAAGATCTTGTGGAAGAAGAAGTGAAAATCGATCTTTCCTGGGATGTCGATGATGAAGAAAAACCTAATATTAAAAAGTTCTTATAACTTATTCCCTCTTTGCCTCTTACCTTTCAAATAAAGCCGGTGAAACACTTTGTTCCACCGGGCATTACTTGTTGCAGTTTAATTGCGAGCTCTTAATGCATCTCTGATCTCAGTAAGCAAAACTTCTTCTTTACTAGGTTCAGGTGGAGCCTCTGGTGCAGCCTCTTCCTTCTTCTTAGAATTTTCATACGCTTTGATCACCATGAAAATGACGAACGCAACAATAAGAAAATCCACAATCGTTTGAATGAAACTTCCATAGGCGATTGCAGCTGCTCCAGCTTCTCTGGCAGCATCAAGTGTGTCGTATTTCATTCCGTCCAAAGCATAATGTAGTTGTCCAAAGTCCATACCACCCATAAATTTGCCAATTGGAGGCATCAAAACATCTTTTACAAACGAGCTAATGATCTTTCCAAATGCTGCTCCTATGATTACAGCTACAGCAAGATCTAAAACATTGCCTCGCATGGCAAAATCCTTAAAATCTTTAACTAATCCCATAATTGTTTAATTTGGTTATTGAATTTGCTTTAATAAACTTATCGCAAATCTATTGCATAAGAAATCGCATCAATGGTTGATTTTATGCACATTTTTATTCGTTGGTTTAATAAGACTCACCTCATTTGAAGAATTTGAATAATACAATGTTCGCTATAGTTGACGTCGAAACGACAGGTGGTTCTCCAAGTTTTGATCGAATTACAGAAGTCGCTGTGCTTGTGCATAATGGCAAAAGAATTATCGAATCTTTTTCCTCTTTGATAAATCCTCAGCAGGAGATTGACCCGTTTGTTATGGCCCTAACCGGAATAAGTAACGAAATGGTAGAAGATGCACCTTTGTTTGAAGATGTGTACCCGGTTTTCGAAGAGCTTACCCGAGACAAAATCCTTGTTGCACATAATGTTCGTTTCGATTATGGAATGATCCGCCGTGAATATAAACGTATGGATCGCAGATTTCAGAGAAAACATTTATGCACTGTTAAGTTAGCTAGAAAAATTTTCCCCGGTTTGCGTTCATACAGCCTTGGAACTTTATGTAAAAACCTTGAAATTCCAATAATGAACAGGCATCGCGCTTATGGAGATGCTGAAGCAACAACAGTGCTTTTTGAAAAACTCCTGTTCAATGATCGCAAAGAACTGATCTATTCAGAATTGGAAAACGAGTTAAGCGAACAACTCCTCCCGCCAAATTTAAGTAAGCATGTCATAGATGACCTACCTGAAGATACTGGTGTCTACTATTTCCTTAACCAACAAAATAAAATTCTATATATCGGAAAGAGCTTGAACATCAGACAACGCATCATTAGTCACTTCTCTAATGACCTCAAGAAGGCCAGATATGCTGAACTGAAGAAAAATATCTACTCTGTCAATTACGAATTAGCTGGTAATGATCTTATCGCCCAACTTATAGAGTCAGCGGAAATTAAAAAATATATGCCTCCCTTCAACAGAGCGCTTCGCAGAAAAAAATACCGCTATGGGATTTATGTGAAAGAAGATCAGCTTGGACTGAAAAAATTTGAGATAGGCCCAATGAGGCTGGAAGAAAAACCTTTGATATTATGCACTACAAAAAGATCCGCTGAGCTTACGCATGAAAGACTGGAGAAAAAACACCAATTGAAAATCTTTAAACAACTTATGAGCCTCTCTTATAAAAATGAAGAACGAAGCATTAAGGTGAGGAAAATATATGAAGAAAGAATGAAACGTGCGATCGAAGATCAGGAATACCCCCATGAAAACTTCTTCATTGTTGGTGAAGGCTTACGCTCCTCTGAAAGATCTATTGTTTGCATTGAACAATCCGAGTATAAAGGCTTTGGATATATCGATAACGGGATCCAAACTAATCGCCCAGATGAATTGAAAGAATTTATTCAGTTTGGGTTCGACACACCCGATGTAAAGAGAATTATTAAACGATGGATCAAAAAAAATCGATCCACTTCAATAATTAAATACTAGTTAAGGCAGTGTGTTCTTAAATGCTGTGTACTCCGTATCCTCTTGTTGTTGAGTTATCGTCGCTGTACAACCTGCATCCATAGATTGTTCAATGATATTCTCAACCCTGTTATCCGGGTTAGGGTGTGTACTTAAAAACTGTGGAGGAGATGAAGAGCCATCATCTATGATTTTCTGGAAAAAATCTGCCGCCCCGCTTGATCTATATTTAGTTGGACATAGATAAACGACAGATTGATTATCAGCATCGGTTTCGTTATTTCTCGAAAATTTCAAGAATACAAGATCCGATGCTATCTGTGCTAATAATGATTCATTACTACCCGAGATCACTTCAAGTAAAAGTGATACTGAGTATACTTTCGTAAGTTGATTTGTAGAATGGCGCTCATCTGCATGTGCCATTTCATGTCCTAAAACCCCTGCTAAGCTTGAAGCGTTGTCGAGATACCTGATCAATCCTGTATAGAAATACAAATATCCACCTGGTGTGGCAAAAGCGTTCAAAGTATTGTCATCATTGATAATAGCGACCTTCCAGACAAATTCATCTTTATACTTTATCTGACCCGAATTTAAAATTTCTTGCTTCATGCTATTCAGATAATTGTATGCATCTGCATACTGAACTTCATCGAGAATAGGATAAGTGGTAGGATCTGATCTGATCTCCTGATCAACTTTTGCACCAAGATCAATATCGTCCTGTATCGAAAACACGTTAAATCCATCACTGCAGCCGAAAAGAGAAACTGCCAGTAGTGTAATTCCAACTAACCCATTTTTATAATTTATCACTTTCATGTATTTATTTTAATTATGAGACTGCAAGTATGTTGCCAAGGTTTTATTGGGTAGAGAAAAAGCAAAGTTACCTTTTAAAAAAGGCCCAACACAAAGAAAATTGTGATAATCACTGAAACAATTACTTTTGAAAGTGTCCCGGCTAAAAAGCCAAGAAAAGTTCCAATGCCTGCACGGAGCGCGTCTTTTGAAGCCCTCCCGCTAACCATTTCGCCAACAACAGCGCCAATAAACGGACCTGCAATGATACTAATTCCTCCTGTTGCTCCAGCGAAGATCAATCCGGCAATTATCCCAATGCTGCTTCCAACAATACCGGCCCTGGTACTCCCGGTTCTTTTTGCACCATAAATTGGTATCAGCATGTCGATGATCAGTATTCCAATTGCAAGTATCCCAAGCACAATAAGGATACTTGGAGAATATCCTTCTCCATCGTTTGCATATCCTGTAAAGTGCAGTAATAATATTGCAGCAAAACTAAGAGGCGGACCCGGTATCACAGGAAGAAAGCATCCCACCAAACCAAGTATCAGCAGTAGGAATCCAATTATAATGATCAGTATTTCCATGTTTATAAATATTAAATTCTAACTTCGAAATTACTGTAAACGAAGTGGAAAAGTATACCGTAGATGGGATTAAGGGTAACAATTATACAAACAGAATTAGCGTGGGAAAACACGGAAGCAAACCTTGATTTCTTCGAGACTAAGATTCAATCAGTTAAAGACTCCGATCTTATAGTTTTACCCGAAACTTTCACGACTGGATTTTCGATGAACGTTCAAGATCTCGCTGAAGAAATGAGTGGAGAGACACTTCTCAGAATGAAGAAATGGTCCGAAGCTTCAGGAGCAGTCATTGTTGGGAGCTATATTGTTAGGGTAGTTCAACGATGTTATAACCGGCTGATCTGGATGAATCCCGACGGTTCATATGAAACCTATGATAAAAGACATCTGTTTAGTCTAGGAAATGAACACCAACATTTTAAACAAGGCGAAAGCCGTTTGATCTGCTCTGTAAAGGGTTGGAAAGTTTGCCCGATGATCTGCTATGATCTTCGGTTTCCTGTTTGGTCAAGAAACAAGCTGGTCTCTGAAAGAGAAGCAGAGTACGATATACTTGTATATATTGCAAATTGGCCTTATAAAAGAATAAGTGCCTGGGATGCTTTACTAAAAGCTCGTGCAATCGAAAATCAAGCTTACGTTGTGGGGGTTAACCGAATTGGACTCGACGGTAATAATATAGACCATAAAGGACATTCTACAATTTTTGACCCAAATGGAGAGCAACTGTGTGATATGGAAGGAAGAGAGAGTGTTGTTACTCTTGAGCTAAATGGCGATCTTCTCGAAAAAACCAGAAGGTCATTACCCTTTCTAAAGGATTCCGATGAATTTAAAATCTTACCCTGATCAAAAGCAACAATTTTATGTCTTGCTTGCCTTGATGCATTGATAGATTTCGGTGCTGCTCAAACATATTTAACTCCTTGTTAACCGCAACATAAACATATATCAATCGTATCTATACGATAAATAGAATTGATATGAATCTGACAGTTGCGAAAAAGGAAATGTTTAACAAAGATGAGAATGAAATTGCCTCTATAGCCAAGGCCCTCGGTCATCCGGCAAGAATAGTTATTCTTAAGATCTTATCCGATAAAGGTGGTTGTTCTTGTGGAGAACTTGTAAGTGCATTACCCCTATCTCAATCAACTGTTAGCCAACATCTGCAAGAATTGAAAAATGCAGACCTTATTAATTGGATTGAAGATGGGCCAAAGGTTTGGTACACCGTGAATAGCCGAATGTGCGATATGGCGCTAAACAGATTCCATTATATGCTGAACCGCATTCGTGTTTAGCTCAAAATTCTATTTAATCACCTAAATTTATCTTTAAGGGCTTAAATTTGTCGCTCAACTCACAAGCGATGTCGACAAAATCCAGTTTTGCAGCCCTGCTGTTCTTTACTCTATTTTTTCTTACTCAGTGCACAGCACAGAAACTAGTTTCGGGGCCAATGCCTGGTTATACGGAACATTTTGAATCTCTTATTTGGCTTGAAGTTGCTTCCGATGTCCTCAAGGTTGAGATAAAGTATCGAAAACTTGGAGATCAAAAATTCATGAGCTCTCAATATGATGGTCCGCTTCAAAAAAAGTACAATCCAATTAAATTTCAGCTACAGCATCTCGAAATGGGTAGTACCTACGAATATGAATTATGGATAGATGGCAAGAAAACATCCTCAGAAAAACAATATACCTTTTCGACAAGAAAACTATGGGAGTACAGAGAGGCACCTCCTGAGTTTTCTTTCATAATTGGTTCCTGTGCTTACATAAATGATACTCAGTATGATCGCCCCGGAGATCCATACGGACAAGATTATCGAATCTTCAAAACCATAGAGAATAATCCTTCCGAATTTATGATTTGGCTGGGGGACAACAACTACTTGCGCGAAGTAGATTGGAGCTCTGAAAGTGGTATACAGTACAGATATCACAACGACAGGAAGTTACCTGAGATGCAGGGACTTCTCAGCTCCCGAAATCATTTTGCAACCTGGGACGACCACGACTATGGGCCAAATGATTCCGATAAATCGTACAGACTAAAAAACGTCTCCTTACAGGCCTTTAAAGACTATTGGGGAAACCAGACATATGGAGAAGATAAGAATCCAGGCGTGTATTCGAGTTTTTCATGGGCAGATGCAGACTTTTTTCTACTCGATAACCGATACCATAGATCAAACAACAGATATCCTGACGACTCACCAGAAAAAACTTTTTTAGGGAATAAGCAGATGGAATGGCTGAAAAACAGCCTGCTTTCTTCGCGTGCAAGGTTTAAATTTATTGTTTGTGGTTCTCAAATGCTGAACCTACACAATAGAAATGAAGCTTTTGCAAGATATGCTAATGAGTTTGAAGAGCTGATGAATTTTATAGTTGAGGCTGACATTTGGGGTGTGGTTTTTATTTCGGGAGACAGGCATTTTTCAGAAATCATCAAAAGAGAGCAAGCTTCTTTTTATACTCTTTATGATATAACAAGTTCCCCATTGACCGCCCGCCCTTATTTCAGCGTTCTAAAAGGAAAAGAAGGTGAAAATCCGGACCGGGTTGAAGGCAAGGTCGCTGTTGAACAAAACTTCATCAAAATTTCAGTTCAGGGTGAAGAACGCACAGATCGAAACTTACTGATACAATGCTTTGATATCGACAATAAAGAGCTTTGGAATTTTAAGATCGATGATGACCAACTTAGGCCAGCCCGAGATTAATTCTTATTTACTACCTCTGATAGATGCATTTAAAGCATCTGCAGACTCAGTTCACGCTGATCGTATGAGTGCTTACATGAAAAACAACTTCCCTTTTTTCGGGATTTCATCACCACATAGAAAAGAATTGATGCGGGAATTCTTGAAAGAGTATTCTTATCCCCAGCCTACACTGTTTCCAGATGTCATTGTTTCTTGTTTTCAGCAGCATGAAAGAGAACTCCAGTACTTCGCAGTAGATATCCTAACTAAAAAGATAGATAAGCAGAATAAAGAAACAATTGAGTTAGCAGAATGGATGATTGTAACAAAGTCATGGTGGGATTCAGTAGACGCAATTGCATCAAATATAATTGGACCTTTGCTGCTGAAATTTCCAGAACTGAGAAATCGTAGTGATGGGTATTTGAAAAGCGATAACATGTGGCTTCGGCGAACAGCATTATTGCATCAGTTAAAGTATAAAGATCAAACTGACGAGGAGAAATTGTTTGCATACTGTCAAGAATTGTCTGATGAGAAAGGATTTTTTATAAGGAAAGCAATTGGGTGGGCACTCAGAGAATACAGCAAGACGGATCCTAAGTCTGTCATCAACTTTGTAAACAAAATACAGATTTCAGCATTAAGTAGGAAAGAAGCATTAAAATGGCTCAACAACAAATCATAAAATCACTTTTGTTCGGTGTCTTTGGAATTATTATCATAGGTATACTTGGTTATTTGAGTATTGGAATCCTTGCCCCGGAAGAATACACAGGAATTATAAGCGAGGAGATCGAAGTTCCTGAGCGATTTATCTGGACGTATCTCACAGAAATTGATTCACTACCTGCCAAAAGAAAAGATATTGAAAAAGTAGAAATGCTTGGTTTGAATGAGCTCAATTTAGAAAAGTGGCGAGAATATACTGATAGTAAAGGCTTTGTAGAAATGGAGTTCATGGAAAAAGTGCCGGATCGCAGAGTAATTGTTAAAATGAGTCGAAGTTCATTTGGAATGACCGGAAAATGGACATATGAGTTTACTCCCTTGAACAATGAAAAAACCAAACTCACCGTTAAAGAAGAGAGTACCGCAGAAAGATTCATTCCTCGTGCAATGTTAACAATAGGTGGACGTGACTCTTATCTCATAAACCAGATCCAAATAATTAAAGATGTTTATGCCAGCGAGTCAACCAAAACAGAAGAATAACCGTCCTAAGAAATAGAAAAACTTTAATTGTTAATAAAATTGTTTTTTAATTAATTTAAAATAACTTTACTGGTTCGGAACTCTTTTGACACACATTTGTTAACTTACTGATAACCATTGCCACCACTCACTAAAAGCGAATTATATAAACTAAACAATTACACTGCATGCGACAACTCAAGATCTCTAAATCGATTACTAACCGTGAAAGTCAGTCGATTGAAAAATACTTACAAGAAATTGGTAAGGTAGACCTGATTTCGGCTGAAGAGGAAGTCAAATTAGCTCGAAGAATTAAGAAAGGTGACCAGGAAGCGCTGGAAAAATTGGTTAGAGCGAATCTTCGATTCGTTGTATCGGTTGCAAAGCAATATCAAAACAGCAGTCTGTCGCTGAACGATTTAATTAATGAAGGGAATTTGGGGCTCGTAAAAGCAGCACAAAAATTCGATGAAACTAAGGGTTTCAAGTTCATTTCTTATGCTGTTTGGTGGATCCGTCAATCTATAATGCAGGCACTTGCTGAACACTCCAGACTGGTGAGATTACCTTTGAATAAAGTCGGGTCACTAAGCAAGATCAACAAAGCATTCACAGAGCTTGAGCAGAAGTTCGAGAGAGAGCCTTCTCCTGAAGAGCTTTCTGAAATTCTTGAGATGACTGCGGATGAAATTGAAACTACTGTTCGTGTTTCATCAAGACCTGTTTCTGTAGATGCTCCGTTCGCTGATGGCGAAAGTGGATCTTTGCTCGATGTTCTCGAAAATGGACAAGTTGAGAAAACAGATGGGCGTTTGACATATCAGGATTCCCTGAGTGTTGAAACTCAAAGATCTCTTTCTACGCTTACAGAGAAAGAACAACAAGTGATCAAGCTGTTCTTCGGAATTGGCATACCACACCCAATGACGTTGGAAGACATTGGAGAATATCTTGGAATTACTCGCGAAAGAGTTAGGCAAATCAAAGACAAAGCTATCAATAAGCTTCGATCTACTTCTAGAAGTAAATCACTCAAAGCTTATTTGGCTCAGTAGTCCAATCTAATAACCTTTAGAGAAGGCTCTCCTTGCACAGGAGGGCCTTTTTTATGTGCTGTTGATGTAATCTAAGCGATAATACTCACTAAAAGATTGTGAAGCTCCTTACGGTCAGCTTTGCCATTTGCATTGCGTGGGAAACGCTCAACATTGTGAACATCGTGAGGAATCATATAACTAGGCAGTTTGGATTCAAGGTGAGAAATCAACTTCTCCACTCCAATATTTAGATTTTCGACAAGAAGATGAGGTGTCAGGAGGCCTTTATGGTTTTTAACAGCGATAAAAGCGACTTTCGCATGAGCACCTAAAAAATTGCGGACAACATGTTCTACCTCGCCAGGTTCTACTCTGTAGCCATCAAGCTTTAACTGAAAATCTTTTCTGCCTAAGAAAATATAATTCCCTTCTTCATTAAGATATCCAATGTCCCCGGTATCGTATGCTTTCGAACCATTTGACAGAACCAGATATGCCTCTTTAGTCTTCTCTTCATCCTTCCAATATCCATCTGTAACTTGCTTACTACAAAGAGCGATGATTCCTTTTTCACCAGGAGAAAGAATATTGTGATCCTGGTCTAAAATATAGAATTCCATACCTGGCACAGGTTTACCTATAGGAACAACTCCATTAACCGCTTGTGAAAATGATTCATCGTTTGACCAGACATACATTGAAGAAGCGCCCGGGCACTCAGAGGGTCCATATATATTTTGAATGATAGCATCCTCTGATAAGCAAGATGACCACTCCACCATCAATTCATGTAAAAGAGGTTCACCACAAAACATACTATATCTCAAGGCTGGAAGTTGTAGTTCCTTAATGTAGGGTTTGATATATAACAATGTTGATGGGACCAGCATTGAAACAGTGATGTCATGGTCAAGTAGTATGCTTATTATATTATAATACTTAATACCTTCTTCAGGAACAACAAAGCAACTCGCTCCCATAGAAAGGGGGATGAAGGTCATCATTCCTGCCAGATCAAAGGTCCAATCAAACATTTGGAGAAATCTGTCATCGCTGGAAAGATCATATTGCGATTTGTCAAAGTATAGTGTAATGAAGTGAGCAAGATTAACGTGCTTCACTAAAACTCCCTTGGGGCGGCCGGTGCTACCTGAGGTGAATAGCATGTATGCAAAGCTGTCAGCATCAATTTCATTAACAAAAACATCACAATCATCACCTGTTTCAACAGATGTAAGATCGATGCTGCAAAGACCAGCAGCTTTTATATCATATGAATGTTTTGAAATTTGTAACGGTAGATCACAGTATAACATTACCGAGATCTCAGACTCCTCTATTATTTCCTTAAACCTGTCGTATGGGTTATGCCTGTTTATCGGTATATACGGAATTCCTGACATTACCAGTGCGATGATTGCCGCATAAGTATGAACATCCTGACCGGTAATTACACCAACAAAGTTCTGATGATTGAAATTTCTTTCTGCAAACTCTTTTTGGTAGTTCGCCACCAGATTACCTAGGTCATTATAGGTATACCTCTCATTATTGCAGAATAATGCAAGATTACCTCCATGGTTTTGGAAGCTCTCAATAAAATATTCTGGCAATAGTTTCATTCAGGCATTATTCTTTTCTTTCTAATACGGAGGAATTACGCTCTGTTGTTTTCATCCGGAAAAACGATCTTGGGTTGGATATTTTTAGCTTTGTCTTTTTCTACAAGGCCGTAACTTAACACAATAACGATATCGCCAACTTCGGCCTTTCTTGCAAGAGGTCCGTTGAGACATATAACTCCACTTCCGCGCTCCCCTTTTAATACATATGTTTCAGACCGTTCTCCATTATTGACATTACAGATCAGTACTTGCTCACCTTCTATCAAGTCGGCTTTATCCATTAGATCTTCATCTATGGTAATACTGCCAATATAGTTAAGCTCAGTTTCAGTTATTCTGGCTCTGTGAATTTTAGATTTCAGTACTGATATAAGCATCTCTTCGCATTATTTATTTCATGATCTTCCCTCATTCTCATCTTTAGCTCCTACCAAAACAGCCATGCTGCCGGGTAGATGTTTATTATCATACATCTTTTGAACACTATCGCCTATTTTATCATATGGAAAAACTTCAGAAACGATGGGTTCAATTTCTTTATTTCTAACTAAGTCATTAAACAAAGTATGCTCTTCGACACTAGCACCGTGAGACCCTTGTACCCTTTTTTTAAAGATCCATAAAAAACGTAGGTCGAAAGAAGCCATATACCCGGTAGTTCCTGCACATGTTATTACCATTCCTCCGGGATCACAAACAAATAATGAAGTTGGGAAAGTCATTTCTCCAGGGTGTTCAAGCACTATAAATGGAGCTTTGCCTCCAGTGATAGTTAGCAGTTCTTTGTTAAAGGCTTTTACACCCTTTCTCCATTCGAGGTATGCCGGGTCGTCCTGAACAGCAGTTTTCAACGCGCCCCAGTGTGAATAATTACTCCTGTTTATGGTAAGCGCACCTAGCTTTTTACAAAATTCTGCTCTTTCATCACTACTAACTACTGCAACCGGAATACCTCCAGCTCTCTTGACTAGTTGTATACCCATTACACCAAGCCCCCCGGAACCTCCCCAGATCAAAACCACATCTCCCTTTTTAACGGTATGTGGATGGTGGTGTAGCAACATTCGATAAGCGGTTGCACCGGAAAGCATATAGACAGAGGACTCCGCCCAGCTTAGATGTTTTGGTTTCGGAACACATTGAAAATGTTTTGCTTTACAAAATTGAGCAAACGATCCCCAATTTGTCTCAAAACCCCATGCCCGTAATGTCGTTGAAAGCATATCATCGCCGCCTGCTGCCAGATATGGTTCATTGGGATCGATATGTGCGGGTAATACAACGATCTCGTCTCCAACAGAGACGTTCTTTACATCTTTTCCAATTTTCCAGACTATACCGGATGCATCAGATCCCGCTATATGAAAATCGCCATTAGCCTCACCTCTGATTTCTCTTAATTTAATGACATCTACGGGATAGCCTGTTGAGGCCCAAACGCAATTATAGTTGACTCCCGCAGCTTTTACAGCTATCAGAACTTCATCATCCGCTATTTCTGGTACTTTTATTTTTTCTGGCTTGTAAGCATCTTTAGGCTCCCCGAACCGGTCCTGTCTTATTACTTGTGCATGCATGTACTCAGGCACTACGCCTAGTTCTGGTAGGCTGCCCACGTCAACAATTTCTACTTTATCAATTTTAGAACTTTCCATTAGATTTCTTTTTTTATTGAACCGCTTTGTCTTTTCCTTCCCAAAAAGGAGCTCTTAGCTTTCTTCGCAACAATTTCCCTCTTGGGCTACGCGGTAATTCGTTTTTCCACTCTACCCTTATAGGTCTTTTGTATTCCGGTAAATGGTCGATACACCAGTTCAGTAAGTCTTTGTCATCCATTTCGCCATTAAATGGAACAGCAATAACGCAAAGCCCTTCACCATATAAATCATGAGGAATTCCGACAACTGCGACATCTTTTATCCTGGGATGCTTCAGCAATTCTTTTTCAACCTCGGCCGGGAAAATATTGATCCCTCTTGAGACGATCATATCATTTATCCTATCCACAAGAAATAGATAGCCCTCACTGTCTAAAAACCCTACATCACCCGAATGAAACCATCCTTGGTCGTCAAACATTTTTTCATTTCGTTCTTCAAGGTTCCAGTATCCATCAATTACATTTGGCCCTCTCAAACATACCTCCCCGGATTCATTTGTTCCGGCTATGGATCCGTCAGCTTTCATAATAACAAGCTCAACGTCATGAAGTGGTCGACCAACAGACTTTATAATGTCTTGATACTTTGAATCTTTATCATTCATATAGTTTACATGATCATCGAACCTTAAAAGAGTAGATATCCCTGTGGTTTCAGTTAGGCCATATCCCTGCGTCATATAGCATTCAAACAGTTCAATGGCTTTGGCAATTACATTTAACGTGGAAGGCGAACCTCCATATTGAATATGCTGAAGAGAAGAGAAATCATATACTTCTGAGCCTTTCATCTCGACAATAGATTGCATCATAACCGGAGCGAGGTGTCCGTTTGTTACTTTATATTCCTGTACGGCCTCACAAAAGCCTTTTGGACTAAACATTTCCAGCAATACATTGGTACAGCCCACATACAGTCCAAGTATAAAAAACCCAATCCCGGGCATGCTATGTAGTTTGGCTTCAACAAGATTGACAGAACTTGATCCCAGGCATGGCGTCTCGTTCACTACTTTATTCAATTCAAAGAATAGGTTTGCATTTGAAATAGGGACGCCTTTTGGATAGCCTGTAGTGCCTGATGTATAAAGATGAAATAGACAGTCTTTTGTGTTTACTTCAACATTCAAATTTTCTGTTTTGTCCTTGTATTCCTTCTGAATCTTCGGATAAAGTGTTTCAAGAACATGTGAAGGGACATTAAATTCTCGATTAGCGTCTTTAACCACCTTTTCGAAATACTCGCTATAAAATACGTGTTTAACTGTTGAGTCCTTTATTACATGGGCCAACTCATCAGAATTGTATTCGTAGTTAAGTGGGACTGGAATAATACCTGCATTTATTGCAGCATGAAAAAACTGAATTATCAGGTCGTTGTTGAGATCAAGTATTCCAATTCGATCCCCTTTTTTGAGACCCAGATCAGTGAAATAATGAGCAACTCTATTTATGTCGTTGTTGAATTCTTTATAGCTAAAGACTTTGTCCTCGAACATATATGCTGTTCTAAGGGGATGAGCCCCGGCTCTGTATTCTATTAACGATTTAAATGTTTCGGCCATTTTGTTGCGATTGTTTATTCAGGGACAACGTAAAGTGCTGAACCACCAGAAAACCCTGCCCCTGCTGTAAGCATTAATATGGTTTGTCCTGGTTTAAGATCTCTTTTTTCGTATACGGAATTCAGAGTAAATGGTATAGTTCCGGCCATGCTATTACCCATAATGTCTATAGTTACTTCCATTTTCTCCAAAGGAATCTCCAAAGCTTCTGCGACTTTTTTCATTACATACATGTTTGCCTGATGCATAACAAAATAATCTACATCACCTGGTTTAATTCCATATGAACTACATACCTTTTCTCCAAGGTTTTTCATAACTGCTACAGCTCTTTGAAGAAACTCTTTACTATCAATCGTCATAATAGTACCATGCAATCCATCATCGAGTGTTTTATGTGTGGGGGGTATAAGGCTTCCACCAGCAGGGACATTCAATTTGTCGATCCCGTAGCCATCTTGCCACAATGCAATTTCCATGAACCCTTCCTCTGTGGAGCATTTGCTTAAAACAACTGCGCCGGCACCATCACCAAAAACGGGGATAAATCTTTCATCCTTTTTAGTAAGGAAACGAGATTTTATATCGGCACCTGCAACGAGAACATATTCTGCACCGGTTGCTAATAATCGTACAGCTCTGTCTAACGCATAAACAAAAGATGCACAAGCATTAACTGTATCTTCTGCAGGGCATGTCGCACCAAGAATGTGCTGAATCCTACCTGCGGCAGCAAGGCTAGTATAATCTGCCGTACCGGTTCCAAGAATAATTCTGTCGAGTTGCTCTGGTTTGATATTGGCGCGCTCCATAGCTATTTTACAGGCTTCCGCCGCCATGTGGCTCGTTCCTGTACCTTCATCAGCCCAATGTCTTGTGGTTATACCTACTACTTTTTCGATATACTCAGGATCCAGATCCAGATCCCATGCATCGATCACTTCCTGATTGGTTACAGGTTTGCCCGGCAAATGACCACCGGTTCCGATAATTTTAACTCCCCAACCTTTCATAGGTTTAACTACTGCCTTAAATAATTAGACTCTGATCAACAATCCGCCCCAGGAAATTCCTCCCCCAACGACAGACATCATTAATAAGTCGTCCTTTTTAATAGTTTCTGATTTAATTGCTTTGTGAAGCGCCAGCAGTGAACTTACTGCACCACAATTAGCATATTCAGAAACTACATTTACCACTTTTTCGGTCGGTATATTTGCTTTTTCAGTAGCAAGTAAAACCGTTTTTTTCGTTGATTGGTGTGGTATAAAACAATCGACGTCTTCCGGCTTAATATTGGCATGCCGATATAATTTGTCCGGGAGCCATTCCCAGATCTGATTCATATAAGCTGTAGCCTTTGGTGCCATCAACATCAGGTATTCGTTATTCTTGATCGCTTTTTCAGTTGGAGGAAGAGCACCTTGTACACCATACATCGAAGCATAATGGCCATCAGAGTCTAGATAAGAAAGCAACAACTTGCTTCCATTTTTTTCAACTCTGGATAAAACAACTGCTGCAGCCGCATCTCCTCCCGCGAATACTTGATTTGTGTTAAAATCTGCAATTTTAGAAAATGTTTCTGCAGACACAATAAGCACATTCTTCAGACCGCTCTGAAGACTTAAAAAACCCAACGTCATTGCATAAAGATTGGAAGCACATCCGGTTTTCATTTCGAAAGATGCGCATTTCATTCCTAACTGTCCACCAACATATGTCGCAGTTGAGGAGGTATATCTTGGCGATGTCGTTGTAACTGAAATCAAAAGATCTATATCTTCTGGTAATAATTCTGCATCGTGCAAAGCATTCTTAATCGCATGATACATCATATCCACAGAAGTGGCTTCATTCTCAGTAAGCACGTGACCAGGGGTGTGAACCCAAAACCGCTTACTGAAACCCCATTTATCCTCTATATAATTTTTATCTATTCCAATGTCAAGCAATTTGGTCTTCCAATCTGCTCCGTATTTCAGATTATATATATCCTCGTTGCTGACCCATTTACCCAACTCTTCCGGGAATGCTGTGGCAATTCCCTTGATTTCTACATTGCTCAAATTCTCTATATACATACCCCAGTCAGATAAATTATTCTTTTATATAAAGTTTTCAGGAATTTAAATTAAGTTTTCCACAAAAACAAGTGCAAAGTTCCTTAAATAATATGAATTATTATAACTTAATCGCTTGATAAACTTGCGTTCTTTAAAGATTTAACGTGCAAATCCAATTGTGGAAAGGGAATCGTAATTCCATGTTCACGGAATCTTTTTTCGATCATAAATCGCATATTACTTTTGATATTTTCAATACCTAAAATGTCATCAGAGGCAAAGAAAATATCAAAATGTAGCGCAGAGTCACCAAACTCTAAGAATCTTACGATTGTGGGCGGGTATCGTTTCACATCCTGGCAATCCTTTGCAACAGAAAGCAAAATTGATCTAACTTTTTCTGGATCAGAGCCATAGGCAACAGATACAGGAAGTGAAAATCTTGTCAAGTGTGTGCTATGACTCCAGTTAATTACACTGTTTACTGTAATCTTTGAATTTGGTACTACAACATCGATCTTCTCCTTGGTTTCTATTTGTGAGGTTCTAATGCCTATTTTCCTGACAATACCAACTTTACCATCAACTTCCACGATGTCACCGACCTCAACTGACCCTTCAAAGAGAAGTATTAACCCTGATACCAGGTCATTAAATGTCTGCTGCAATCCTAAACCAACCCCAACCAGAAGGGCAGCAGAACCTGCAAGGAGCAGTGTTATATTAAGTCCTACAATTTGCAGTGCCGTAAGAAGCCCGACGATATAAATAAAATATTTTATCAATCTGGAAGTAGCAAACTGTCTCCCTTTATCGATATTCCTTTGTTTGAAATAGCGCTTTAGTAAAACTTTGTCTAAAAAAAACACCATTAACCTGGCTGCCAAAAGAACAATTACAAACAACAGTAATTCATCAATAGAAAGTTGAAAGTCTTTATACTTAAAGACATTGTATTTCAATATCTCATTGATGCTCATTAGATTACAGTTGTTTTTATAGCCAAATAGGGGGACATCGCCTTCATCTATTCTGAAACATAATTCTCCATGATTGAATGAATGCGTCTGGTGTCACTATATACCTGCCAATATTCGATTTGGTTTCCTTTAATTTGTATCCGCCAGGCACAGGGTTGCCTCCATTTGTGATCTTTGTTCTCGCTTCCCATGTAGCTTCCGGAAGCAAAACCGAATAATCCAACCAAATCGCCCTCCAGAAAATAATTTTCTACTTCTATAAAGTAATCAGGAAACCACTGGAAATAGGACTTCCAGTTTTGAAGCATCATCGACCTACCTTTAAACATCTTACCGCCAGCATCGACATAACGATGATTTTCAGTCATCAATGATTCCAGGGATTCAATATCTTTCTGGTTAATTGATTGAATAAATTGAAGGACGACATCTATAGGATCGGCCATGATTACAGTAACTTCGTTTCAACAAAAATTAAAATAGTGAAAATAGGCTTATTTTTTGGTTCTTTTAATCCCATTCATACAGGCCATCTGATTATTGCAAATTATCTACACAGTCTTTCAGATCTCGACAAGGTCTGGTTTGTTGTTTCTCCGCAGAACCCTTTTAAATCTAAATCAACGCTCCTGAATAAGTATGATCGTTTTCATCTTGTCCAACTTGCGGTGGAAGATAACGATAATCTGGAAGCGAGCAACATAGAGTTCAGCATGCCGTTGCCTTCTTATACCATAGATACTCTTGTTTATTTAAAAGAAAAGCACCCGGATAAACAATTTTCATTGATCATGGGTTCTGATAATCTAAAGAGCTTTCATAAGTGGAAAAACCATGAGTCCATTTTAGAAGATTACGATATTTATGTGTACAGGCGATTGGGAAGCGATACCCATCAGTTGGGAGAGCATTCAAATGTTCATATTATTGACGTGCCTTTTATTGAGATTTCTTCAACGTTTATAAGAGAAAGTATTAAAGCAGGAAGGTCGGTTAAGTATTTTGTACCCGAACCAGCCTTAAAATATATTGAAGAAATGAATTATTATTCAGAATAAAGTTAAGCAGGGCCTTCATACTCAGAAACTACGAATCTTAGCTTTCCACTTGATGTGCGTTCAATTTTATCTACATATCTGATATCGAAGTAAT
Source organism: Chitinophagales bacterium (assembly GCA_013001465.1). Taxonomy (GTDB): domain Bacteria; phylum Bacteroidota; class Bacteroidia; order Chitinophagales; family JABDMM01; genus JABDMM01. The sequence continues at coordinate 51,451 of JABDMM010000029.1, forward strand.
CCGCATCTAATCTTGAACGGATCTCCTGGATAAGACTTTCTTCGTCATTCTGTTGATAGCTTGAAGACTTTACCACATCAAAGTGAATGAATCCATCCTTCTCCTGGACAATTCTCGCTTCGACTACATTGATCATGTCCTTGAAAATATGGTCCATTCTCCCGATTTTAGTTCCATTGCGCAATGTCACGAAATCTTCGCTTCTTCCATCAACCCTGTCTACAATTCGACTCTCTCTACCACACTGACATTTGTGATTTGCTGTAATTGTTGCTACATCATTTGTATCGTATCGCAGAAAAAACATTGCGGGGTTAGAAAATGAGCTGCCTACAATCCTATATTGATCTTTCTGGCCTTGGATAGGAATGAATTCCACAAATGAGTAGTCCTCATCAACATGCATATTGCCATATTCACATTCTGAAATGTTTGCCACAGGTTCTGACAATCCATAATGTTGTATCGGGCTAACGCCGAAAGCTTCTTTTATCAATCTCTTGTGACTTTCAAGAAGATTTTCGGCGCCGATAGACACCTTCTTGACCTTGTGTTCAAACCGCAATCCATTCTCCAACATAAGAGAAGCTAAATTGGAAAGGAATGAGGGATAACCGTGAAACCAGCTAATTTTTTCATGATTAATTTTATCAATGTATGCAGGGAGGGTTTTCTTGTTGAGGTGATACATGCTGAACATATGTCTTTTGGTTGCCTTAACGGTTCTCCAATATGGCGGTTTCGATTGATTTATCGGTACAATTGTACGGCCTCCAAAAAAAGCGACCCATGTTGCGAACCCGATCCCCCTATTCATTCTAAATCTCCACCAGACTGCCCATTTCTCTTGTTCACAGCTTACTGACTCAGGATAGATCAGTCCGGCACCGGTGGTACCCGAGGTATGGGTGATTAAGTGCGGGTGGCTTTTATAGTTATCGTTTACAACTTGATCAATATTCTCTCTTATTGAAGTTTTCGTAGTGATGGGCAGCTTCTCAATACCTTTGAGATCAGAAAGCTCTGAAGGTTCAAAACCAACTTCTTTAAATAGTCTTCTATAATATATTGAATGTTGTTGAGCGCGTATTAAGTTGTCTTTCAAGCGTTCAATTTGTAATTGCTTTAATTTATCGATGGGCCATCTATCCCTATATCTTATTGAATCTAGTATTCGAAAGAATTCTTTATTATAACGGCGCTTAACCATTCTCTTTCCGTATAATTCGATTAGAATTTTCTGTATAAAAAGAGGTGATTGGTGGTATATTCGTTCGGTCATATTCATCGCCGATCAATTTTATGGTGAATTTAGCATAATCGTTTGAGGGTTTAAGCATGAAGAAAAAAATCCTAATGATCGGCCCTTGCAGGGGTCATAATATACAAAGGTATCTGGATGTCTTTCAAAAAGATAAGGACCTTTATGACTTTGCCTTTGCAAACTACCATCCAAAGCGTGAGTTTTCAAGTCGCAGCTATCCCGGCCTTGAAATTTTTGATGTTTGGAATGTTTTTAAGCTGCTCTTGAGGTTATTAAGAAATAATGATATCCTCTGGATTCATATGCATGTTCCAATACCATTGATACTTTTCGCCTTGATTTTTCGAAATAGGAAATCTGTTGTAAACTATAATATCTGGGGCGAGTCCATTCCACGAGTTGCATCTGGTAAAGGATTAAAGGCTGGAATATACCGATTCATAATGCGTGAAGCGGATCACGTCATGTGCCCATGGTATGCTACTTATGAAATAATAAAAGAGAACATAGGTGGAGTTAATGCCTTTGTTCACCCTATGGGAATGAATGGTGAATTTTTTGATCTTGAAACCAAACAAGAACTTCAGTCAGAAACTCAGCAGTTTTTAAATACACTTCCAAATGATGTCACTAAATTATATTTTCCAAAGAGCTTTTCGAACGCTAGTGATCACGACTTAATTATAGAGGCTGGTAAAATCTTGTTAGATAAAGGTGTCCGCAACTTCATTATATATTTCTGGATGGGTAACCAGTTGAACCAGGAACTTGAAGCACTGTACAGACAAAAAATAAGTGAACTGGGGTTAAATGATCACATTTCTATTATACATCATAGTTTTTTGCCGACATATGATATCCAGCAAGTCTGGCTGAAAATGGATGTTGGGTTGCAGATTGCAATATTCGATCTCTTATCGACCACTATTCTTGAACCAATGTTCCTCGAAAAGGAATTTATCGCCACAGATATCGCTCCATATCGAATCATAGAAGAAAAATATAATGTAGACCTTGATCTGATCCCGATGGACAAAAATGCGCTAGCGTCTAGAATGGAAAGGCTGATAAAGGGCTACAAAACCAACGAACTGATAATGAAAAAAAGAAAGGAGGTAACAGAGACCCATTTCAATACTTACAATAACATTCCTTCGATCGTCAGTTATCTTATCACCGAGGGAAGAAAAAAGTAAATATGAACATGTCTTGTTTCATAAATACATAATAAGCTGGTTTTTAATATTTCGCCTTCTACATTTATACACCGTTCTTGTGTATAAAACTGTGTGTTCTATTAATATTTTGAGCAGAATTCACCTTTGTAAAATCAGAAAGTTTACAGGTTAGAAAGTTATAATAACTTTTCAGATCTACATTCACGAAATCTACATTACCTGCTTCTTGTTTGTGCATTTCTTTTATCAAGAAAATATGTTGTTGTGAAATTAACATACCTTAACAAAAACTGTGTTTTACTGTATGGTCCTTTAATTTGCTTTAATTTAGTTATGTGAATAACACCATTCCAAATAGGGATAACTTAAAAAACAATGAAGAATTCATAAAGTTTTTTACAAATCCACACCCTTAATAATGATTAATAAACTTTTTAAAAAAGAAATTATAATTTATCATCTCGTTGAAACCTCATTGGATTTTTAACTGAAATAACTTTCTATTTTAGCTCCGGATTTAGTTCAATGCTGCTGGCGCATCGATTAATTTTGAATCAACAATTTTAAAATTTCAAAATCTTTAGACAAAGTAGGTATAAGTTAAAAGAAAAGCTATTATATTGCACTTGAGGTAGTTACTCATATTACCATATTGTAACTGTCCCCTATCAAAAGCCGTTATTTTAATGGAATTCGGTTATAGTTAAACATTGTTGTTCTCCCTAAAGCAGCAATAGCAATAGCCGACAATAATTTGAGCTTCAGAACAGTTTAATAATAACTTAAAGTTATTTCATGATTCGCAACTTGCTATTGTTAGGGGTTTTGTTAGGGGTAAATATTCCAAGTATTTTGAAGGAACAAACCTTACTAGAAAGTCAACTTCAATATGAAAAAGTTGAAGAGGCTTTTAAAAAATTTGATAAATCATGGGAAGAAATTTGTGCTGAGAGAAACCTGGTTTATCCTCCTGATAATCTTTTTGTTAGAGTATTTAAAAGAGAAAAGATTGTAGAAGTGTGGGGATCTGGAGGAGATGATAGCTTTGTTTTATTGAAAGACTTTCCTATTTGTGCTTTATCCGGCGATCTTGGACCAAAAAGAATGGAAGGTGATAAACAAGTACCGGAAGGAGTCTATAACGTTGAATTGTTTAACCCAGTTTCTAAATACCACTTATCTGTAAAAATAAACTACCCGAATAAATCTGATAAAATATTGGGTCATCGGATTTACCCTGGAAGTAACATTTTCTTTCATGGAGGTTGCAAAACAATCGGGTGCATTCCGTTAACAGATGAGCTAATTAAAGAGTTCTACACATTGGCACTAAAGTCCTACTCAAATAATGGAAAGCTTCCTGTACATATTTTCCCATTTAAAATGGATGGTGAAGAGTATGAAAAAGCATGTGAAGAAATGCAGAATAACAAGAAGTTCTGGAGTGAAATACAGCCAATATACCAGTTCTTTGAAACCAAAAAAGCCCTGCCAATTGTAAGTATTGACAATGGTGGTTCCTACCGCTTGGTAAATCTGAATTAAATTATCTGCTTTCCAATGAATCGTTGATCTTTTCGAGAAGAAGCTCAGTTTCTTCAGGATCCATCCCATCTCGGCGAGCAATTTCAATTGAATTTATTGCTGCTTTTTTAGCCTCTTCCAAACGTCCAAGTTTTAATAATAAGTTAGCCTGGGTATCGGTATTATACCAGTTCTTATCTAGTCTTATTGATTTTAAAACCCAAAACAATGCTTCATTTAACTTAATTTCATCTTCTTCATTTTCAAAATACTTCCATGCCGCTGCATTGAGCTCGTTACTATTGCTGCAGTGCATCGTAAGGTACTTCTGGGCATACTTATGACCATTTTCTTCATCGTCTTTGTAAAAGATGTACTGAGCATAAGCAGTTAGTTTTTCTGCCAGATCAGGGATACTTGACTTCACCTGAGAAATAAAACTATTCAGAGCTTTTGCATCTTCAGATTTGCCAATTTCATATATTTTATAGGAATAGGCATGTTCGAAGAACTGATTCACAGATGCGGTACCATGGCTTACTTCAAGACTTTTCTTATTTTCTAGTAAAGAATAAAAATACTCCGAATCGGTATCATAGAAATTGTAAGATATCACAGCCCAATGTGTGGAATCTTTATAGTCAGCATCATTAAGCTGAGCTATATATGTTTGAATAGCAGAGGAATTATCTAATCCGGCCTCATTAATGGCATGAATATAAGTTCTTAAAAACTCCAGGCTCTTCTCACCTTTTTCAAATTTTGTCTCATATGAAACGAGTTGCCTTTCAGGATTAACAGCATCCCAACCTGCATCAACAAAATCTCCTGGATCCCTGTAACCACTGATGCGGTGTACCCATTTACCCTGCGGACTAAAATATAACAGCGTCGGGAACCCATTTACACCATTTTTTTCAGCGAATTTCTCTCCCATGGCACCGTCTTCTGCATTTAACTTGATATTGATGAATGTTTTATTGTAATAACTTGCAACTCCTTCAGCGGTGAAAACATCTTTATCAAGTTTTTTGCACCAGCTGCACCAGTCAGTATAAACATCAACGAAAATATGTTTATTTGCTTTTTTTGCATCGGCTACAACTTGCTCCCAATTGTCGTATGCTTTAAAGTCGATGTTTTGAGCAGATGACTCGGTTACAATGAATAGCGCAAACACAAAAATTCCTGTCTTTATGAATTGGGAAACCATGGGTTATAAATTTTATTATGTATTAAAGGATAAAAGTATCAATTATTGCTTTATACCGAGTCATGTTGATTGTAAAAACAAAGCACGTGTAAGTGCTTAGACGTAGTTCCTTCTCAAAAGTTCTTTAAAAATGATTACGAACCAAACGGAGTAATTATGTTCATTTTCTGACATGTCTCTTTCAAGTTCATCAATGTCGACCCACTTTACATCTGCTACTTCTGAATGATTAAAGGGGATCTCGCCTTCATAAGTACCGATAAACACTTCGTCTAGTTCATGTTCGATGAGTCCAGTCTGGTCATCTTCAGCTTTATATTGAAATGTAAATGCAAATTGCAGATCTGCATCAATTCCTAACTCCTCTTGCATTCTCCGATTGGCGGCATCGATGGTTTTTTCACCAGACCTAGGATGGCTGCAGCAAGCGTTGCTCCATATCAGTGGCCAGTGATACTTTTCTGCAGATCGTTGTTGAAGTAACATTTGGCCCCCAGGGTTAAGAATGATCACACTAAATGCTTTGTGAAGCACGCCTTTTTCGTGTGCCTCTATTTTACCCATCAATCCGGTTTCATTTCCATCTTCATTTACCAAAACTACCTGTTCTTCCATCGTTATTTTTATTTGATTTCAATTTCAAATTCATTATCCCAATTGGCCCTAACGGATAAGTTTTTTAAATAATAGAACACTTCTTCAGCCTGTATTTTACCTTGAAGATTTCCGCTGTCCCATTTACCATTTCCGTTTGAGTCGGTAAAGATTCTAAGTTTATATACTCCGCCTTTCAGCTTCCCTATGTTTAATATTCCACCTTTGATATTAGCGGGAGCAAAGCTATTAATCTCAGCCCCTCTTGAGTTAATTAAGTCTATAACTGCATTTTCAGATAAAGGATCTTTAAAAAGCAGGTTTAAAGTTCCGTAATCTTCTGAATTATCGGTTTTAAACTTTAAGATAATTTTTGAATTTCCCGTTCCAAGATAATCTGTAAATGCCATAGGGGCAGCTATGAATTCGTATTGCATATTCTCTTTCCAATCGCCTTGGATAATTAACTTTCTTTTATCGTTTGGATGCATTGTAATTGTTGCTTTTAACTCCAGCCTACTACTATCTTCTACAATTTTGATTTTACCGGGGTCGACATTCACTAACGGCCGTATCAATTTTAAAATCAATCCTTTATAGATAGATACATTTTGTTTGCTTTTCTTTCCAATTTTTGATTTTGAATTGACGTCCTGTGCTATTGTGACCTGGTTTTTCTTACTGCCTAACGAGTCGTTATCAATGCGTTCTAAAGAGATGTTAATAGTATCTGAATTGCCGTTGTCCGGGATTAAAACCAGCTCAGCATTATCTTTATAGACATCAGAATACCAATAGTTTATAGTGTCTCTTGATCTGTTTATAACCGCTTTGTCTTTCTCGGTATACAGCGCAGTATTTAAATTAAAAGTACGGATACCTTTAGAATAAATAATTTGGATCAAGCCAAGCTGGGTGTTTCTAACACTTTTAATGTAAAGTTTTGAAGGCTCCTGAAGAAATACATTAAAATCGAAATTTTCAATGTTTGAGTCGCCCTGTAGTATGATATCAGAATCAGGAAAACCCAACAACTCGGTCTCGAGGTCATATTTATAATTCCTATTTCCGTCTTTTAAAGCAAAAACACGATAAGTCCCTTGACGAATGTTTTCAATTTTGTATTGGCCCGATTCGTTTGTTTTACTGAAGTAAAACGGTTTTTGATTTAGAATGACAGAGTCTTCCAGTTTGTCATATAGCATAACAAGGACATCGCTAACAACTTCCTTATTCTTTGCTAAAGTTAATGTTCCGCTTACAGAAAGAGAATCAATATGCGATCCTGTAGAAAAGACATAGTTTAAATTAGACGCAGGATTTGATGCTCTGAAATCTACGATTGAATTCCCAAAGAATATGGAGTATGTTGTTTTTTCTTGCAGAGCGATTCCTTTCAAATCAACGATCACTTTCTTTCCCCGATGCGTAAATTTTGGCGTTGGGTCCATTGGTGGGGAAATCACAATTTCATTAAATGCATCCTCGAGTAAAATGTATTCATCAAATGTAAGTTCAACTCTATCTGAAGTAAACAGCACTGTTTTGTTCGGTGGTGTTGCATTTATCATCACCGGTGCTGTTTTATCAACAGGTCCGCCAGTCGGAGGTGTTTGAAGAGCGCAGGCAGAAATTAAAAAGAGAAGCAAAATGAAAAGGCACCTCATTATCTACCTACATAAACCATTAAGACAGAAATATCAGAGGGAGACACACCGCTTATTCTGGAAGCCTGGCCAATTGTTGCAGGCCTTACCTTATTAAGTTTTTCTTTTGCTTCAGCAGAAAGCGACGGCATTTCCAGGTACGGGAGATCTTCTTTTAGAATAACAGATTCAAGTCGGTTCATTTTATCTACCATTTCTTTTTCTTTTTGAATATAACCATCATACTTCAATTCTATTTCAGATGCGGTTAATATTTCTTGAGAGTATTTTCTCAACTCATCGGCAACTCCGGGTACATTATCAATAACGAGATCAAGCGTAACACCTGGTCTACTCAATACCTTCTTGAGCTTCATTTTCTGATTTATCTCAGCGCTTCCTAATTTATTAAGTATCGGGTTGATGTACTCAGGATCTACAGAAAGATTTTTGATAAAGTTGAGAACGTTGCTTATTGATGCTGTCTTGTTTTTCACTTTTTCGTAACGTTCATCTGAAGCCAGTCCTATTTTATGCCCTATAGGAGTAAGACGCTGGTCTGCGTTGTCTTGGCGCAACAAAATTCGAAATTCAGCACGAGATGTGAACATTCGATAGGGCTCATCGGTGCCTTTATTGATAAGATCATCGATGAGAACGCCAATATAGGCCTCAGAGCGTTTTAGTATTAACGGATCTTTATCTGTGCACTGTAGATGAGCATTTATTCCGGCCATCAAACCCTGACACGCAGCTTCTTCGTAGCCGGTAGTCCCATTTATTTGTCCGGCAAAATATAGATTTTGAACTAGTTTTGTTTCCAGGGACAAGCTAAGCTGGGTTGGTGGAAAGTAATCGTATTCTATGGCGTATCCCGGTCTGAATATCTTAGCATTCTCAAAACCTGGTATAAGCTGTAGCGCTTTATACTGGACATCCTCCGGCAGGGAAGTTGAGAATCCATTCAAATAAATTTCAACAGTATTCCACCCTTCAGGTTCGACAAACAATTGATGTCTGTCCCTCTCGGCAAAGCGGTCGATCTTGTCTTCGATAGAGGGACAATAACGTGGTCCTATGCCACGTATCCTTCCGTTGAACATTGGTGATCGGTCAAAACCCGATTGAAGCATTTGATGGACTTTCGGGTTGGTGTATGCTACCCAACAATTTTTTTGTATTTCAGGCTTTCTTGAATCGAGAAAAGAGAATCCCTGAATATCTTCATCACCATGTTGAACTTCCAGAATCTCATAATTGATAGACCTTCCATCTAAACGAGGTGGTGTCCCGGTTTTCATTCTGCCACTTTCAAAGCCAAGTTCAACAAGTTGTTCTGTAATTCCTGTCGCGGCTCTTTCTCCGGCTCGTCCCCCACCAAATTTCTTCTCACCTATGTGGATTGTACCGTTGAGGAATGTTCCGCTGGTAAGGATTACAGCTTTTGAATGAATTGTCATTCCCATACCGGTTTTGACCCCTTTGACCTGATTGTTTTCGACGACGATACCGCTAACCATTTCCTGCCAGAAGTCCACGTTAGGAATATTCTCTAGCCGAGACCTCCAATCGGTTGCAAAAAGTTGTCTGTCATTCTGTGTTCGAGGGCTCCACATAGCAGGCCCTTTAGATTTATTCAGCATTCTAAACTGGATCATACTATGATCACTAACCAATGCCGAATAACCACCAAGAGCATCAATCTCTCGAACTATCTGGCCCTTAGCTATGCCTCCCATAGCTGGATTACAGGACATCTGTGCTATGGTTTGCATATTCATTGTAACCAGAAGAACAGACGAACCTATATTGGCCGCAGCAGCAGCAGCTTCGCAGCCGGCATGGCCAGCACCAACAACTATTATGTCGTACTCTTTAAACATTTGGAAATGCAAAAATAGAGTATTTGCAAATTCTAATTAGAATAGAAGGGAAATTAGTGGATGTTCCACGTGGAACAATTTAGGATGGGAAGAGGCTAAGCATTTCGTTTTCTTTCTGCCTCATTTCGTTTTTTTGGTCTTCAGATCGATCGGCATATCCCAGAAGATGCAGTACACCATGTACGATCACTCTTCTTAGTTCTACATCAAATGCCTGATCTAGCTTTGCGGCATTTTCTTTTACGCGTTCTATGCTGATATAAATGTCGGCCTCAATAAACTCTTCGGTTTCTTCTAAGGGAAAGGTAATAATATCGGTGTAAAAGTCATGCTCGAGGAAGTCGTTGTTGATTTGGCGCACATATTCATCATTCGACAAGACATAACTTAGACTGAAAGTTTTGTTACTGTGTTTATCGACACATTCCCTAATCCAGCCACAAACTTTTTTATGGTCTTCAAGCTGGAAATCTATTTCGTGGGAATAAAAGCTGAATTGGTGTTTCAAACTTTGAATTGAATTTCAACAGTGCTTCCGTTATCAGAAAAAATAACCATGTCGGCGAGTTGCTTCATTAAGAAGACGCCTCTTCCTGAGAGGTTTTCCAGATTTTCGGGAGACGTTGGATCCGGAAGGTTGTTGTAATCAAATCCCGGACCTTCATCGATGACTTTAAAAGAAATTATTTCTTTTTCAGTGTCTTTCTTACAAATGATAGTTACCTGTTTTGAGGCATCTTCATCGTTTCCATGAAAGATTGCGTTGTTTACAGCTTCGCTGAGAGATACCAGGATGTTACCAAAGATGTCATCGCTGATTTCAAACTTCTCCCTCACTTCGTCTACAAACGGTTCGATTTGCGATATGCTTTCTGCTGTTGAGGCTAGCGTTAGGGTTGTCACTGATCCGGTTATAATGTTTGGCGCCAAAATTAAATATATTTAGTTGGAAAAACTTATGTTTTTAAAATACTTTTCTACTAAGGATTTGTAATAAGGTTTCAATGCAGGAGGAACAGTTCTGTACAAATCTATTTCTGCTTCTCTCTTTTGAAGATATTCTTCAAGTCCAGGAGGAACTTCTCTGGCTAACTCTCTTGCTGTCTTGGATTCCCTTTTCTTTTCTTTTTCTCTTTGCCGTTCAGCATTTGCCGCTTCAAGCAACCTCACTTCTATCTCCTTTTGTCTTTTGATCAACTCATTAGTAAGCTGCTTGTTTACCAGGTCTGTCTCCGTTTGTTCCATCATGTCCATCATCTTATCCAGATCACCGAGAGAATTCTTACCATCTTTATTTTCCTGATCATTTATTTCTTTCAACTTTTCCCGAATTGCTGCCTGCCTTGCCGCCATTTGAGCCATTGATTTACTCATCTGTTTTCCATTAGGCTTATCACCTTTTTTCATTGCATCCTGCATCTGAGACATCTGGTCGTTCAATTGTTTCTGCATCTGTTGCAAGGAAGGGATCTTGCCACCTTTTTTCTGACTCGGGTTTTGGCACATCTGCTCTCCGGACATTTGCTGCGCCATCTGTTGCTGCATTTGATCCATCACTTCACTCAGCATCAATGCAAGATTGTTATATCCTGTCATGACGTATTGCTGATTTGTCAATGCTTGCTTAACTTTTCTGTCTTCAAGGTACGTTAAGCTTTTGTCCAGGTTTTTGTTTATCTCAGCAATTTCTTTAGTCACAAATGACTTTATTTCAAAGACGCGCTTTGCCAGAGCATATAAACTATCTTCTACCATTTCAGAGTCATCTTTTAGTTTAAACTGCTTCTGTATAAGTTCAACGTATCTGGGGTTGTTTATGTTTGTCTTTTCGATCTCATCTATCAAATTCTCTTGCTCAAATGACAGGTAGATCAAATTTTCAAGTAGCTGACGCAAGGCCTCCATATCTTCTCCCATCTGATCCATCTGCATTTGCATCTGCATTGATGCCAACTCGTCTGACATTTCTTTCATTTTATCAGATGCATTTTTCTGTTGCTCTGACGCTCCTTTGTTTTTTTGTTTTTGAAGCTGCTCGCTTGCTTGTTTCATGGATTCTTTTGCTTCTTCTTTGAGTTCATCGGCCTTGGAAAGATCTGGATCGCTGTCCATTTCGTCACTCATTTCCTGAAGCTCTTTCATGTCTTCGGTCAGCTTATCAAATTCTTTATTCAACTCCTCCTGCTTTTCCTGTAGCGCTTCCGAGTCAGCATTTTTTTCCTGAGATTCCTCGCTCAACGCCTCTTGTTTTTCTGCAAGTTCGTCTAGCTTTTCAATAGTTTCGGTTAGCTTTTGTTCAAACTCTAATTGTTTAAAAAGTTCGAGCATTCGATCTAATTCCTTTTCCAGGTTTTCATCTGTGAATTCGAAATCATCCATTTTTTCCAGCACATCCTCCTTCATCATTTCATCCATCATCTCTTCCATCTTTTCGAATAGTTCCTTCATTTCATCTGTTAGCACTTCATCAAACAATTCCTGCAACTGCTCTTGCTTCTTCTGTATCTCTTCGGGAATATTCTTGTACTCGTTTTGTTCTGATAGATTTTCATTAAACTTATCCGTTAGCTTCTCTACATTTTTTTGAAGGTCTTTCTGCTTTTCAACCATATCAGAAAGATTCTTTTTGTCTTCCCACCCGATATTCTTTTTATCAAGCAACTTATCTTTTAAATCCTTTATCTGTTCTTTTAGCTCTTTTGATGAAGAGATCGCTTTTTTTAACTCGTCTTTTATCTCGTCATTGAGCTGATCTGTTTTGTCTTCCAGCTCGTCCAACGTTGGCATTTCAAAAGTCATCATTGCCGATTTGGTCGATTTTGAACCAGAAACACCATCGTTGTCCCACACCTCAAAATAATAATTCATCCTGTCTCCTGGTTTTAAATTCATGCTATATAGATCCCAATAGTGTGAGAACTGCTGAATGTTCTGGGTCGATTGTAACGGAATTTCCTTCTTCTCCATCTTTTTTACTTCGCCAGAATCGATTTCAAAATTGAATGTCAGTTTTTTTAAGCCATAGTCATCAGAAACCTCACCGAGGTAATAGAGGAAGTTTTTGTTTGTAGAATCCACATGCTCATCAACATAAATGGATGGATACTGATCAGGCACAACGTTTATTGTATAGGAAATCGAATCGGCATCTTTAAGATATTGATTCGAAACCTTAATTGTATATACCTGATTTTGATATAAGGGTGAGCTATAGTTAAATTCATTCTCATTGCTTCTGCTGGCTTCGAATGTTGTGTCTGTAAACTCAAGATCGATACGTGAGGTACTCGAAGTTTTAAATCTCCAGCTTACACGGGTTCCACGTGGAACGCTTATATCACCGATATTGGTGAGTTCCTCATCTTTTTTCCCAAGGTAAGCCGGATAGTCCAGGAATGTCTTAAACCCAACAATTTTAGGTTTCGGAAGCACCTCAACAATGTATTCTTTGGAATCAAACCCGCTAGCACTTAAAACAAAGCTTTGGTTTTTCTGGAGATTATTAAAGGTGTGCGCGTAGATGTTATCTTTTCCGGGTCTGAGCTTATACGAATGTCCGCTCGACTTTAAATATACCTCTTTAGGAATGACCTTTCCCTCAATTGCCAACTCTAACTTAAAGTCCTCATGTTCAACAACCTTCATGTTTTCATTCTTGATTATAAAGGCAAAGGGCATCTTCTTTTCAAAACTTACATTGTTTCTGATCAGCCGGGTACTTCCTTCTTGTATAACTCTTGGAGCTGCGATTAACACAAATAAAAATACCATCGCAGGTGGAAGGAGGTATTTTAAGAACCTTCTATTGTCCTTTAGATTGATAGCCGTAACAAACGAAACGGGTCTCAGATCAAATATTTTCTGATCTATGCTCGCCTCTATCAGATCACCGGCGTTGGTGTTGTAAGACTGCTGCTCTTTCAATTGAAGAATGTTGAGAAGCTTGTCTTTTACTTCATGAAAATGATTGCCGATAATGGACGCTGCTTTTTCATGACTGATTATCTTTCCCAGCCTGAAAAAATGCACAAGTGGCATTGCCACGAATCTTATAAAAACGAGTGCACTGGATAGAACAAAGCCAAAAAACAGCACTTTTCTTAATGCAGACGACAAATAGAGAAAGTATTCTAACGTATTTACGATCAAAAACAAAGCGATCGCAAACGCTGCAAAGAAAATGAAACCCTTTATCGTTTCATTAATGTAGTATTTTCTTATAAACTGGTCTAGTTTATGTATTAACTTGTTATAGTTGTCCTTCATTTTTTTGCTATAGCATCTGCCTCATCTTCGGGAACGAAATAAACATCCCTGAAGTTTCTGTATTCCATTGGATTTTGTGGAAAATTTCTAACCCTCGGATTGAGCAATCTGTTGTTCTTCGAGTAATAAATTGGTAAAATAACCGCGTCTTTCATCGCTATTTGGTCTGCTTCTGCATATTTTTCATACCTCTCCGCTTTATCTAATGTTCTTATCGCTTCTTCGAATGCTTTGTCATAAGCCGGACTAACATACCGGAAAGAGTTGATATATGCTTTATCCTTCAGACTTTCAGGAACATGAATTGAGTAAAGAAGGTTCAAAAAATTCTCCGGATCCGGATAATCAGCAACCCACCCAAGTCTCCAAAAACCAACCTTTGCAGTTTCCACTGTCTCCGTATGTTGCGCCCAGACTACTTGGTTAATACTGATATCTATGTTTAGAGTTTCCTGTAACATCTTTTGTATCGCTTCTGCAATTTGTTCGTTTCTTCCTCCTCCAGAATTTATCTGAAGTACAGATGGTGGAAAGCCTACCCCATCCGGATAACCGGCTTTGGCTAGATGTGCTCTCGCTTTTGACGGATCGTACTTGTACCCTTCAACCTTGTCAAAAGGATAACTGTCGAAAGCAGCCGGTACGATCCCATGGTATGCAGGTATACCCTGCCCCTTTAACGTGTAATCCACTATTTTTTGTCTGTCCAGGGCATAATTAAATGCTTTTCGGACGTCGATATTGCCAAATACTTCATGCGGCATCAAAAATCCATAATACTGTACAGACATTTCTACAGCTTCCTGGAGTGTAAATTTGTCATATCCGGGTTTCAAATTTCCTTCCAAATCAATGATCTCAGTGATCAACTCCAGAGGTAAGCGATATTTCAGATCCAGATTCCCTTGTTTAAAGTCCAGCAACTCGACCTTTTCTTCTTTTATGAAAGTTACCTTTATTCCGTCAAGGTATGGAAGTGCATTCTCTGCATCATCAGTACCCCAGTAATTTTCGTTCTTGATCAAGACTACCGAAATATCCGGGGAAACGATCTTTAGTTTAAACGGACCAGTACCTACTGCATAATCTCTAAGTTCCATTCCATATTCTTCCACTGCTTCTTTTGGATAAACATATGCAAAGGTTAGAGCAAGTCGTGAAAGGAATACCGCAAATGGTCGCTCAAGCTCAACCTGAAGAGTATAATCGTCGATAACCCTTATTCCCGAAACTCCACCTTCCGGTTTATTCCCTTTCGCCGTTTCTTTATTGTAAGCATTTGCTCCCTTGACGAGATCTTTAAAGATCCAAAAACCCTGATTATTTACGTCAGCTTCACAGGTGCGATCAAAGCAGTACTTAAAATCATGTGCAGTTACTTCTCGTCCCTTACCATCGTCAAAACACTTGTCATCATGGAATCGTACACCTTTGCGAATTTTAAAAGTGTATAATGTAGCGTCATTAGATACTTCCCAGCTTTCTGCAAGTGCGGGGATGATGTCAAGATTATCTTGATCGAAGATTACCAAACCTTCATATATCTGATTTGCGATTCGATGACCAACCACCTCTGTAATATTCAAGGGATAAAGACTTCTGAAATATTCGGTTTCATTAAATCTGAATACACCACCCTGGTACCGATTCCCGTTAAGTTTTGAAAGCTGCCCGTCGTCATTTTTTCTTGAAGAGCTTGATGATCCGCCACAGGAAACCAAAGAAAAAGAGAAAATTAATATTAATAAGTAATTGATGTATCTCATTGCGTGTATTTAATTAATAAAGTTAAATCTTAATCGACATATAGACTGGACAATGATCAGAGAATGGAACATGCTCCAACAGATCGCAGTCGATTATTTCATAATTAAACTTTGAACCGGCAGTAATATAATCTATTCGCCAGCCTTTGTTTCTTTCTTTCGCCCTTGTTCTGAGACTCCACCAACTGTAACGCCCACCCTCTGAATGAAATTGCCTAAAACAGTCCCGATAGCCAAGGTCAAAATAATCATCCATCCATGCCCTTTCTTCAGGCTTAAACCCACTGGTGTTTTTGTTTTTCACCGGATCATGGATATCGATCTCCCGGTGACAGATATTAAAATCACCACAGACCAAAGCTGCTTTCTTCTGATTAATTTCCTTGAATGCGGGCTCTAGTTTATCTAGAAATTCCATTTTGATGCTTTGTCTGTGTTCACCCCCCGAGCCTGATGGGAAATAGCAGGAAACAACGGTGAAGTTACCCAGGTCTGCTTCTATATATCGGCCTTCTTTGTGAAATCCGTCATTTGATTCGCCGTGCTTTCGCAGTATACTCCTGAAAGGTAGTTTGCTAAATATGGCAACCCCACTATAACCTTTCTTGTCTGCTTCGCAAATGGCAATATGATAGCCCATGCTTTTGAACGTCTCCAGATCCAGCTGAGATTCGTGAGCTTTCAACTCTTGCAAACACAAAATGTCGAAAGCATTTTCCTTCACCCATTCTGTAAAACCCTTTCGAATAGCAGCACGGATCCCATTTACATTGTAGGAAACTAACGAAATCCTCATTCCCCTATCAGCCTTTCATCTTCAAAATATTGTACAACACGCTTTTTGATCAACTCCTCTTGCTCTTTCAAGTTAGATTTCGGGAATGGTTTAATGGTAGTATAGTGCGGCCAGCCCTCATCGTCCCTGCCTTGATATTCAAAATACCCATCTTGTGAAAAGAGCCGACAAATTGCGATGTGCATAAGGTCTTCTTTTTCTTCTTTTTCAAAACTATCTTTGATCATACCAAGCTCATTGATTCCGATAAGGTACAGAATGGCGTTTAGATCAGGGCGCTTTCCAAATCGATCTCGAACCAACCTCCTGACAGCGTACCACTTCATTAGAAACGGATCTTTGGGATTATTATCGAATAATATGGGCACAGTATAAATTTAAATATGAAAGAATCTAAAGAACCAAAAGGGTTCCAAAAAGCCAAAAAAAGAGCCGAGGAGCTTCTTAAGAATACTCCTGAGGTTACGGATCTGTTAAACAAGACCGTCAAAAAACTCAAATTTACAAACAACCAAAAACTTAATAAACTAAAGAACGAGATTATAACCTTGGTTCGGATGGTTAATGCCTGGGTAAATGGAAGATATCGATCTGTACCCTGGAACACTATACTATTCGCCTGTGCTGCCCTGGTGTATTTTGTCAACCCTTTCGATCTTATCTTTGATGCAATCCCTTTTTTCGGACTTGTAGATGATATTACTGTTATCGGTTTCGTCGTTAATGCTATTCAAAAGGATATTGAAAAATTCAGGGTTTGGGAGAACGAGCAGGACGGCAGTGACTAGATCTTATCGCCGATCGGGTTCTCCGATAAAATATCTCTGAGGATCATCTGAAGAATATCAGAGTCAAGTTTTTCTATCAAGCCCAGAAGCGCTTCCTTTCTATCGGTTTCGTTTTTTATTCCAGTTGCCTGCTTTAACTCTTCTAACTGACTGCCACGGAGATGAAACTTTAATGTTCCTAAAATGTTGCTAGTGATCTTCTCTTCCTTTGCCGAATCAGACATAGATTCGTATGTCCTTATCTGATCTATGATCTCCCTTAAAGTGGACTTAAACTTTTGAACTGAAGCTGGTAAGTTCCTGACTCTTTTAGGATAGAGCTCTTCATAACTCACAACCTCTTCATAAGCTAATTTGGATAGCGTTTTTGAAAATTCATTTCCTGATCCTATCGCATTGTCAAGTATCTTTATTGTTGAACCCTTCCATGGATCTAACTCAAAACCTTCCTGCTCGATCTTGAGCAGTTGGTCGGATAAATAAGTTATGAGAGCCATTTTATCCATGCTCAATACTCGACAAACGGATCCTCTTTAGAAGCAAAAATGAACACGAGACCCACTATTAGTAAGAATAAAGCAATGAGCCATGGAATGATATAACCCGTTTCCAGCAAGGTTATCTTATCCTGATTATACTCCAGATATGCTGAAGAATTTAAAAATAAAAAGATCAGGAAAATGTTCATTAGCAAACCTACAACTGTTAATATTCCTCCGATTACTTTAGACATGTTTTTATGATTTTCGAAAGCAAATTTAACAAGACATTCTATATTCGTGTTATTCATCGACACCTTTATGAAAAAAAGTCTATTATTTTCCTGGACAGCAATGTTCGTTGCATATAGCATAGCGATCATAAGCGCATATTTAATTTTTGAAGCTTTTAAGCTTCAATACTCTACCATAATTGCTCTCCTGATCGCAGATTTGGCGGCTACGATCATAATTTTTATTGCGAGCATGGTGCTAAATAATTCCAGTATGTATGATCCCTACTGGAGCGTTATTCCACCTTTGATGGTATACCTGTTCATCGCCGAAGAAGGCGCGGGAGGGAATGAGATAAGACAAACGCTTGTTCTCATATTGGTGTCTTTTTGGGCAATTCGGCTGACCACAAATTTTTTGAGGGATTGGCCCGGACTCATTCATGAAGATTGGAGATACGTCGATTTCAGAAATAATAATCCAAAAACGTATTGGTTGATCTCATTCTCAGGGATCCATTTTTTCCCCACTCTAATAGTGTTTTTAGCATGCCTGCCAGCTTTTATGGCTTGCAAGAGTGATGCGTCACTCAACGTATTGGACTATTTGGCTGTATTAGTGACATTTGGAGCTGTGGTGATCGAATATATTTCAGATGAACAGATGCGAAATTATAAAAAGAGAGGTAATACCGGACCCGAAGCTATTATGGATAAGGGACTATGGAAATATTCCCGACATCCAAATTATTTTGGAGAAGTGGCATTTTGGGTTGGACTGTTCTTATTTGCAATAGCTGCAGACTTCTCATATTGGTGGACGGGCGCAGGAGCCTTAGCTATGATTTTGCTTTTCGTCTTTATAAGTATACCAATGATGGATAAAAAAATGTTGAAGAAGCGGCCGGGGTTCGAAAAACAGATGAAATCTACTTCGGCACTGTTATTACTGCCAAGAAAAAGGAATGAGGAATAAATTCATCATTTCAATAGATCAGGGAACAACATCTTGCAGGACAATAATATTCGACCTTCAGGGGAAAGCAGTTTCATCCTCACAAAAAGAGTTTCAACAGATCATTCCCGAAAGTGGATGGGTTGAACACGACGCTAAGGAGATCTGGAGTGTCCAGTATCAAACCATTCTTGAAGCAATAAAAAAAGCTCAGATCGATGCAGACGATATTCTCACCATTGGTATCACAAACCAGAGAGAAACGACGGCCATTTGGAGAAAAAGCACCGGAGAGCCTGTTTATAATGCTATCGTTTGGCAAGACAACAGAACCAGTAAGCGGTGCAGTAAGCTCGCTGAAGGAAGTCAACGTGACCGGATCGTATCGGCTACGGGACTAATACCGGATTCCTATTTTTCCGCAAGTAAAATAGAATGGATCCTCAAAAACATTGTTAAACCGAATAATCTACCCATTGAAGATCTTGCATTCGGGACTATCGACTCCTGGTTGTTGTGGAATTTAACAGGTGGTGAAGTACACGCTACCGACTATAGCAATGCTTCAAGAACAATGCTTTTCAATATCAACTCGCTTCAATGGGATAAAGAAATGCTTACACTGTTTAATATTCCCTCTCATATTTTACCTGAAGTAAAGGACTCATCAACACTGTTTGGATATACAGTTGAAAATTTGTTAGACAATGTAAAAATTCCAATCAGCGGAATTTTGGGCGATCAGCAAGCTGCTTTGTATGGACAAGATTGTTTTCAGATAGGAATGGCAAAAAACACATATGGAACAGGCTGTTTTATCCTCGCAAATACTGGCTCAAAACCATTTAAATCAAATCATGGACTGTTGACAACGATAGCATGGAAAACCGGCAAAAAGGTTGTTTATGCTTTAGAAGGGAGTGTTTTTAATGCAGGATCTGCAATTAATTGGTTCGTTGATGAACTTGGATTAGCTGCAAACGTTCAGGAAACATCAGGCATAGCTGCAAGTATCCAAGGTTCTGATGGCGTTTTTGTGATTCCCGCTTTTTCAGGACTTGGGAGTCCTTATTGGGACATGAATTCAAGAGCAGCCATTCTGGGTTTAAGTAGAAAACACGGGAAATCACACATCATTAGAGCGCTTCTTGAGTCTCTTGCTTTTCGATCAGCGGATGTTCTCAAAGCAATGGAAAAAGATACAGGTGAAAAAATAAACAAACTGAAGGTGGATGGAGGTGTTTGTAAAAATGATTTCCTGTTACAGTTTCAAGCAGACATTCTTGGAATAGAAGTATGCAGACCTGAATTTATCGAGACAACCGCCCTGGGTGCAGCTAAAGTAGCGGCACACTATTTTAATGAACTGAAAGAATCAGATAACGATACTATTCATTCATTTTATCCGGAGATGGATAAAACCATGAGAGAAAAACATTACGAAGACTGGTTGAAAGCAGTTAAAAGAATTCTCAGTACTTAAGAGATTGTCTTAAAGCCTGTATATGGTTGCAGAACTTCAGGAATAATAATACCTTGATCGGTTTGATTGTTTTCCAAAAGTGCAGCGACAATTCTTGGAAGGGCGATCGCGCTTCCATTTAAAGTGTGAGCCAGAATATTTTTCTTATCCCGATTCTTATATCTCAATTTAAGCCTGTTTGATTGAAAAGCTTCAAAGTTACTAATAGAGCTCACCTCCAACCATTTCTCCTGGGCAACAGAGTAAACCTCCATGTCATAAGTAAGAGCAGAAGTAAAACCCAGATCTCCTGAACACAACCTGGCTATTCTGTATGTGAGTCCAAGCTTAGACACCAAACCTTCCACATAAGAGACCATCTCATCTAAAGTAGCGTAGGATTTATCCGGATGTTGGATCTGTACTATTTCTACTTTGTCGAACTGGTGAACTCTGTTGAGCCCCCTCACATCTTTACCGTAAGACCCTGCCTCTCTTCTAAAGCATGGGGTATAACCAACCATTTTCACCGGGAAATCTTCTTCTACAAGAATTCGGTCCCTATATAAGTTTGTAATTGGAACTTCTGCGGTAGGAATCAGATAGAATGGATCCTCTTTCATTTCATACATCTGACCTTCTTTGTCAGGAAGTTGTCCCGTCGCAAATGCTGTCTCTCCATTGACGAGCAGAGGTGGAATTACTTCTGTATACCCTGCTTCTATTGCACTGTCCAGAAACCAGTTGATCAATGCTCTTTGTAGTTTAGCTCCCTTTTCAAGATATACTGGGAAGCCCGCCCCAGTAAGCTTTGACCCTAAATCAAGATCGAAGAGCTTGTACTTATCCGCCAGATCCCAATGAGGTACTGCATTGTTGATCTCTCTTGGCTCACCAGATTTCTTTATGATCTCATTGTCCTGATCTGTATTTCCTTTCGGCACACTCTCATGAGGTGCATTTGGAATGGTTACTAGTAGATCCCTTATTTCTTCTTCAGTTTTAGAAAGAGAAGAGTCAATCTCTTTGATCGACTCCTTTAGTTTAGTTGTTTCATTTTTTATCGACTCTGCTTCTTTCGTTTTTCCCTCTTTATACAAGTCACCGATCGATTTTGACTTGGAGTTCATATCGGATTGCAGCTCATTTAATCGATGCTGGGCTTCTTTTCTTGCATCATCCAACGCAATGACACTATCAAGTTTGTCTGCAAAGTCTTCAGACCGCTTTGCCAACCTTTTCTTTAGCTCTTCCGTATTATTTCTAATATCACTTAACTGTAACATTCTTCTTTATAATTAAGTGGGCAAATTTAATGCTTACATATGTAAGCGGGAGTGCCATATTTAACAAATTTTCATAATTTTATTGTTGGGTAGGAAAAGATTGGTTAACATTGCACCATATTCGTTTATTCTACCGAAGATATTTTCTTAATAATCTCCAATATATAATCAAAGAAATTTTCAATTGGGCGCTTGTCCAAACACTTTTCTTTATTGCTTAACACTAATAATCCATCTCCATGTACGACATTTTGCAGCTGAATGAAATGATTCTACCTGAATTAAAAGAAATTGCAGGTGATTTGAAAATCAAGAATGCAAAGAACCTTGAAAAAACTGAGCTTATCCATAAGATTTTAGATGCTCAAGCTCTGCAGCCCGAAGATGTGGCAAAGCAGGCTAAAAGTAATGAGGCCGAAGCAAAGCCAGAAAAAAAGAAGGCCGCCAGGAAGGTTAGAGCAAAAAAACCCACGGAAGAACCTGCAACGGTAGAACTTGAGTTGAACCTGGAAGAAACTCCGGTTGCTGAAATTCCGCAAGCAAAAGAAAATAAAGAGGAAAATAAAGAGGAAGATAAAAGTGAAGAAAAGCGCCCTGAGAGAACAGACGACATTCGGAAGGAAGACAAACATTCTGAAAGGAAAGAAAGAAAAAGAGGCGAAGACGAAAGACCAATTAAGAGAGAAAAGAAAAAACCAAAGTTCAATGTAGAACTGGATGGTGTTATAGATGGACAAGGTGTCCTCGAAATGATGCAAGATGGCTATGGTTTTTTAAGATCTTCAGACTATAATTATTTGACGTCACCCGATGATATTTATGTTTCACCTTCTCAGATCAAATTGTTTGGTCTTAAAACAGGCGATACAGTTTGGGGAGCAATTAGACCACCTAAAGAGGGTGAAAAATACTTTGCCCTTTTAAAAGTTGAAACGATTAATGGTAGAAAGCCTGAAGAGGTTCGTGACAGAGTGCCTTTTGACTACCTGACACCTCTTTTCCCTTTTGAAAAGTATAGTCTGACTATTGATGCCAAAAAATATGTGACAAGGATCATTGACTTGTTTACACCGATTGGAAAAGGTCAGAGGGGAATGGTCGTAGCACAACCAAAGACTGGAAAGACAACCATTTTGAAGGATGTTGCAAATTCAATTGCTGAAAATCATCCGGAGGCATATTTATTGATCCTGTTGATCGACGAGAGACCTGAAGAGGTAACAGATATGCAGCGTAGTGTGAATGGTGAGGTTATCGCATCCACATTTGATGAACCTGCAGATCGTCACGTTAAAGTTTCAGATATTGTTTTGCAGAAAGCTAAAAGATTGGTCGAATGTGGCCATGATGTTGTAATCCTGATGGACTCGATAACGCGTCTCGCAAGAGCACACAACACTGTAGCACCTTCTTCCGGAAAAGTACTCTCAGGAGGGGTCGAAGCAAATGCACTTCATAAACCAAAACAGTTCTTCGGAGCAGCTAGAAAAATTGAAAATGGTGGTTCACTTACCATCATTGCAACAGCGTTGATTGAAACGGGATCGAAAATGGACGAAGTTATCTTCGAGGAATTCAAAGGGACTGGTAATATGGAACTTCAACTCGACAGAAGACTTTCTAACAAGAGGATCTATCCTGCGATCGATGTTATTGCATCAAGCACCAGAAGAGAAGACCTGCTTCTGGATAAGGATATTTTACAAAGAATGTTAATACTCCGAAATCACATCGGAGATATGAATACGGAGGAAGCTATGCAGTTTCTACTACAACATATGAGAGGAACAAAGTCTAACGAAGAGTTTATGATTTCAATGAATGGCTAAATTTCATTCTAAAAGTTAGTTCGGAAATAAATTTATTTTAACTTTGCTCTCCATTTAAAAAGGATGAAGAATGAAAAGGACGTTCCAGCCTTCAAATACCAAGAGAAAAAACAAGCACGGTTTTCGTGAAAGAATGAAAACTAAACATGGAAGAGATATCCTTTCAAGGAGAAGAGCAAAAGGAAGGAAAAAACTCACCGTTTCCGAGGAAGGCGGACTTAAATAAGCCTGACCCTACCAGAAGAAATACGTTTAATAAATCCGAGCATCTTAAAAGTTTTAATTCTATCCGTCGGATCTTTCGCTCCGGACACACTGTACGTGATTTTCCCATCACTGTACGGTGGATAAGCGAGGATAGCGCCGAACCGGAGTTTCTCATTGGATTTAGTGTTCCCAAAAGACATTTCCCGAAAGCAAAAGATCGAAATTTTATTAAAAGAAGGTTGCGTGAAGCTTATAGGCTTAATAAGTATGTCCTTTCGGACAGATTAAAGACTCCACAAATACACTCCATCATGTTTATCTATGGCTCAAACAAATGTTTGGGTTTTGAAGAGATCCAAAGCAAACTAATTTCTTGTTTAATGCGTTTGGCAAAAAGTATAGATGGAAACGATTAAAAAACTTTTAGAGTGGTTCTTGATAACCCTTGTAAGAATTTATAGGAGCGTAATATCCCCTTGGCTTCCTGCTTCTTGTCGATACACTCCAACCTGTTCGCAGTATGCGATCGATTCAATTAAAAAATTCGGACCCATTAAAGGACTTTGGTTAAGCGTTAAGAGAATAAGTAGTTGTCATCCCTGGGGTGGATCAGGCTACGATCCAGTACCATAAACTATTTAGATGGGAAGTCGTACCACAATATATAACAAGATTTAAAGTTATTGTTTTAAATAAGATCAGATGAAGAAGAATCTAACTATTGCTACTCTAATACTCACCCTGGGATCTTTGACCTTAATGTCCTCGATTAACTATTTTGAAGTATCAAAAAACATGGAGATATTCTCAACTCTTTACAAAGAGCTGAATACCTATTATGTCGATGATATTGATCCTAATGATCTGATGCGAGAAGGAATCGATGCAATGTTAAGCTCTCTCGACCCCTATACTAATTTTTACTCTGAATCTGAGATCGAAGGATACAGAATGCAAACGACCGGAAAGTATGGTGGAATTGGTGCAACGATTCAAAGAATGGATGATAGGATTATTGTTGCCGAACCCATGGAAAACTATCCTGCGGACAAAGCTGGTATGAAGGCAGGTGATATCATAATTGAGGTAGAAGGAAAGGTGACAGATGGTATGACACAGGCTGAAGTGAGCAAGTTGCTGAAGGGCCAACCAAATACAAAAGTGAAAGTCACAGTCGAAAGGATGCAAAAAGATGGATCCTATAACGTAATGGATATAATGATCGATAGAGAGGAGATCAAAATAAAGAACGTCCCTTATTATAGTAAGGTCGATAACGATATTGCCTATATAAAACTTGCACACTTTACAGAAAAAGCAGGAAAAGAAGTACAAGATGCGTTAAAGGAACTCCAAGCTGATAATACTTCAATTAAAGGGGTCGTTTTGGATCTTAGAGATAACCCAGGAGGATTGCTTAATGAGGCGGTTAATGTTTCTAATATCTTTGTTGAAAAGGGCGAAGAAATTGTGTTTACGAAAGGAAGGATTGAAGAGTGGAATAAAAAATTCAGAACGCTCAACAATCCGGTCGATACAGAAATTCCAGTTGTGGTGCTTACAAATGGAGGCTCTGCTTCTGCATCAGAGATCGTATCGGGTTCTTTACAAGACCTTGACAGAGGAGTGGTCCTGGGTCAAAAAACTTTTGGTAAAGGCTTGGTCCAAACTACCAGATCGTTAACTTATAATACGAAGCTTAAGCTAACAACAGCGAAATACTATATTCCAAGTGGTAGATGTATACAGGCAATAGATTATGCAGATAAGGATGGCAACGGGAAACCGATCAAACGTGCGGATTCTCTAAAAGCTGTATTTCAAACCAAAGGCGGTAGGGCAGTGTTCGATGGTGGTGGAATAGATCCGGATATCATAATTAAGAACAAGAAGTACAGCAAGATCTCGGTAAGTTTACTTTCCAAAAATCTGATATTTGATTATGCTACCAAATTCGCAGTACATACAGAAAGCATTCCAGCTGTAGAGGAATTCGAAATAAGCGATGAAGTATTTAATGACTTTGTTCAGTTTATTTCGGATAAACCATATGACTATGTCACTAATACCGAAGCTCTCCTTAAAGACTTTAAAAAGGAAGCACAGAAAGAAAAATATTTTGAAGCTGTAAATAGTGAGTTTGAATTGCTGGAGAATAAAATGAAACGGGATAAAGAGAATGATATTCAAAAACACAAGGAAGAAATCAAACAATTATTGCGGGAAGAAATTGCAAATCGTTACTACTATACAAAAGGAGAGATCAAAGCTTCTTTTAAGCGAGATCAGGAGTTACAGCAAGCCATTACCCTTCTCCGAGATGAAACTAGATACACATCATTACTAAGAAATGAATAGGATTTAATAATTTTGAAAAAGGGAGTAGTTTTACTCCCTTTTTTATTTAACTAAAAGCCAATTATGTTTAGGTCAGCTTTATTATTCCTCTTATGCACAGGAGTACTATCAACAAATGCGCAAATCTCAGAAACCGAACTGAAGGAACATGTATACTTTCTCGCTGATGACAGCCTCGAAGGAAGGCTTACAGGCAGCAAGGGCGAGGAGATCGCATACAAATATATCTCAAATAGATTTTCCGAAGCAGGCTTGTCTTATTATCCGTCTTCGGAGTCATACCTTCATAATTTTAAGTTTCGTGCAGGAAAAAAATTTGGTGGTGAAAACCTTTTATTGATAAACGGAAGGAAAATTGTTCTGGATGAGGATTACTACCCACTTGTATATAGTGGAGATGGAATTGCGGTAGGACGAGCTGCATATTTAAACCACGGCTTAGAAAAAGATTATGAAGGAAGTCAGGTTGAAGGCCAGATAGCAATTATTGAATCCGCCCTGCCCAAGGACATAGATCCACATACTGATGAGTGGCAAAAAGCTTCTTTAAGAAAGCGCTTAGAATTGGCAGAAGAAAATGGTGCTCTTGCTGTCATAGTTATAAATACCATGGAGAACGAAAGGGATCCAGAGAAAAACTACGAAATGAATATCTATCCCGTTGGGATACCTGTTGTCTTTCTGAAAGACCATGCTATTCAAGAAGAGGAAATTAGAAAAAAGCCCAAAGTTGAGCTAGCTACAGAAATGATCCAGATCTATAAAAGTGGAAATAATGTTATTGGGTTTATAGACAACCCATCTGATAAGATGGTAGTCATAGGTGCTCATTATGATCACTTAGGATGGGGTATAGAGGGATCAAGGTATCGGGGTGAAGATCCGATGATCCATAACGGAGCTGATGACAATGCAAGCGGTGTGGCACTATTGCTCGATCTAATACAGGAGGTTAAAAACAAGCCCCTCGATTATGATTATTGCTTTATCGCTTTTTCGGGCGAGGAATTAGGTCTGTATGGCTCTAAATCACTGTTCGATGAAAGTTTTTTAGATACTTCTATAATAAACTATATGCTGAATATGGATATGGTTGGCAGATTGGATTATGACGAGCGAGATCTTGCAGTAAATGGGGTTGGCACCTCTGAGGTTTGGATAAAGCAACTTGAAAAGAGTAATACTCCGGATTTAAAGCTGACTACTAAAGAATCCGGACAAGGTCCGTCAGACCACGCACCATTTTATTTTAACAACATCCCTGTCTTGCACTTCTTTACCGGAACACATGAAGATTACCATCATCCAGACGATGATGCTCATAAACTAAACTATCCTGGAATGGTAGAGATTGGTGAGTTGATATTGAATCTAATCGAAGAACTGGACAAAAAAGAAAAGTTAAAGTTCATCAAAACTAATGATGAGTCCAGCGGAGCTGTTCCAAGGTTCACTGTTACTTTAGGAGTAATGCCTGATTATATGTTTGGAGGCAAAGGGATGAGGATCGATGGAGTTACGAAAGATAAAGTTGCTAGTGTAGCAGGTTTACAGAAAGGAGATATTGTAACCAGGTTGGGAAACCAGAAGGTTGTGGATATGATGACCTATATGGAGGGGCTCTCTCAATTTAGGATCGGAGACAGCACAAAGTTGCAATATGAGAGAGATGGAAAAACCAAAGAAGTTGAGATAACATTTAAATAATGGCAGGGATCCTTGCCATTGATACCTCAACAGAGGTGTGCTCTGTTGCATACTTCGAGGAAGGTATACTGAAAAATATAATAGAAGAACATAGAAGATATGTCCATGCTTCTATGCTGGCTCCACTTATCAAAAAAGTTCTCCACCTAAGCAATGTTGAAAAACCGGATGCAATTGCGCTCAGTTCCGGTCCAGGTTCATATACCGGTTTAAGAATTGGGTTTGGAACTGCCAAGGGATTATGCTATGCGTGGGACATACCATTGATCGGAATTTCTTCCTTGCTCAGCCTTGCACAACAGTTTAATACGAAAGCAGATTTCAATGTTCCGATAATGGATTCCAGAAAGGGAGAAGTTTATGCTGCTATCTACGATAACAAATTGCGAAAGGTAGTAGAGCCAGAACCCCTTTCTGTAGATGATTTGCACGAAAAGTTAGATGTTCTGAAGGGCACTATTATATGTGGAGGAAATGGAGCTTACAAATTAAACACAGACAAATATAAATTAAACAATATACAGATGGAAGAAGTCTATTCCTCTGCCAGAGGCTTATTGAAGGTATCATTAAGAAGATTTGAACAAAAAAGATTCGAAAGCGTATTTAATTATAAACCTTTGTATTTAAAGCAGTTCCAATCAGGATGACGAACACATGAAAAAAAATCGTACAGGATGCGCTACCCTATTGACCAAGCATATGCCTCCCTTAGAATAGTTGATTTTATTGAAGTATGAATTATTATTATTAGAAAATTTCATTATCTTTAACAAAAATTAAGCAAAAATGGCAGTATCAAACACAGAAACCATCATTATCTCAAAGGGTGGAAAAGACGAAATCAAGCTCGACTACAATGTTTTGAGAAAAGCAGTACTAACATTGCGAGCTGTCAATCATCCTCTAAGAAAGCAAATTATTACGCTTCTTGAGGAAAACAACGAAATGACCGTAACAGAAATTTACATCAAGTTGCGGTTAGAACAATCTGTAGCTTCTCAGCATCTTGCGATCCTAAGAAGAGCAGGTATTTTGAATACAAAGCGTGACGGTAAGTTCATCTATTATTCATTGAATAAGGATAGAATTGAGGAAATCACCGGCCTGGTTGAGGATCTCGCACAGTAACACTATTCAAAAAGTCATATAAATAAAATACTCATTGATTCTTTATGTCAATGGGTATTTTTTATTATATTTACATAATTAACTAATTATTAATGATAATATAAGTTTAAATCAATAACTCCAATTTTCTATTATGGGAGCTGTCAAAAACCAACCTGACCAACAAAAATTAGATTATGCTTCTGACGTTATGCGGGCAATAGCACATCCGCTCAGATTGAAAATCATAGAATTTATTGACAAGAATAAAAAGATCAATGTCAATAAAATCTACAACACGCTCCGCCTGGAACAATCGATTACTTCTCAGCATTTAAGAATTATGCGGGATGCAGGTGTCGTTCTGGCGGATCGGAATGGAAAATTTATTTATTATTCTTTAGACTATAAAAAGCTAAAGCATATCAATAGATGCATTTCCAGATTTTTCGACAGAAGCAAAAGCAAATCGTAAAATTTTTGTAGGTCTTGTATCTAACTTCTTTTATAATCAATTAGTATCGAACTTTATATTCTTTACTTGAATTGAATAGTTTTTCCAATAAGTTTCGTTCTAAAAATTTAGGGAAAATCTCTTCTGTTATCTTCGATGTTATCGTTATCGGAGGTGGTATCACCGGTGCCGGTATTGCTCATGATGCAAGCAGCCGTGGCTTAAAAGTCGCACTTATCGAGAAAAATGACTTTGCATCCGGTACAAGTTCCAAATCAACTAAACTTATTCATGGCGGACTAAGGTATCTCCAAAATTTTCAGTTCAATCAAGTTAGAATAACTGCCAGGGAAAGAAAAATTCTCCATCGTAATATACCTCATCTAGTTAAACCACAGGATATTGTAATTCCTGTATACCGGCATAATAATCTCTCGATGTTGAAATTGTCTGTGGGGTTGTCCTTTTATGAATTTCTCGGATCTGTAAGTAAGGGTGATCGCCATCGAAAACTAAACCGGGATGAACTGATAAGCCTCATTCCAAATATTAACACATCGGGTTTGATCGGAGGATTTATCTATAAGGAGTATAAAACAAATGATTCCCGTCTGGTGATTGAAACGCTTAAAGAAGCGTATAGGTCATCAGCTCAAATATTTAACTATTTAGAATGCACTGAAATTAAAAAGGATGAAGATCAATACCAATTGACTTGTGTTGATAGGCTAAACCATCAGAATTACATCTTTGCCGCCAAGGTAGTTGTTAATGCAGGTGGTCCATGGGTCGATGACGTCAGAAGTATTGAGGAAAAGGATTCTAAATCAAAACTGATTCTTTCAAAAGGAGTACATGTAGTTTTCAAAAAAGCCGACTTCCCCTTAGATACAGCAGTGTATTTTGAACATACAGACAGCCGATTAATTTTCTGTGTCCCAACTTCTAGCCATGTATATGTGGGAACAACAGATACTTTTTACTCTGGTAGCAAGGAGGAAGTGAAGACGTCAAAAGATGATATTGACTATCTTATTAATGCAGTAAACAATTCATTTCTAAACTCCGATCTGAAAGTATCCCATGTCAGGTCTTTTTGGGCAGGCCTGCGACCACTGATAAAAAAGGACGGAAAATCACCTGGCGAACTATCCAGAAAAGACGAGATATATATATCCAATAAGGGAATGATTACGATCGCAGGTGGGAAGCTGACCGGGTTTAGAAAAATGGCAGAGAATGTTGTCGATCTAATATTTAAAAAACACTTCAAGACAAGAGTATTTGTAAAATCTAAAACAGAAGACCTTACTTACTTTTCTTCCGGTTATGGCAAAAGCACATTGTCGCAAATCATACAAAATCAAAAAGAAATATCAGATTCTGTCCTTATTGACTTGTTTGAAAAATATGGGAATAACATTTTGGAAGTGCTGGAAATATATAAGAAAGGTCATAGTATTATAGATTCCGAAATAATATATACTATTCAAAACGAGATGATGGCTCTTCCATCTGATTTTCTAATGCGAAGAACGCAAAACCTTTACTATCCTGAGGTGGCGAATGGTCTTTTATGGAATAAGTGTTCAGAGTTGTTAGAAAAGGAAGGAGTACATTTCAGTGAAGCTTCGAAACAAGATCTGAAACAGGTTAATCGATATCTGGATTTTCCGAATAATATTAGGAAATCAAATTCTGATTAAGAAGATCACGAGTTGTACACAGATATTTGAAATACCTATAAATAAAAAACAATTACAACTAATTTAACTGCAGGTCGGTGTATGCTGCTGCCAAAGGATTCATAAGTGTCTGAGAACCTGACAAATAACACAGCGTTATAAATATTAAAATTAGAATTGTATAATGCCTTCATTTAATACTGAAAAAAAATAACCAATATTTAAAGAATATTTATTCACAAAAATTACATTAAAAAAAAATAATTGTATACATTTAAAAATTGTATCGGCATGTCCGGTACAAGTAAGTGATGTATATCAACATCACAAGACATATTGTATTTATTTTTTGTCCTTTAACCAAAAACCAAAACCCATGTTTAATTGGCAATACCCGGTTTACCGATTTTTTAATCGATGTAAAAGTTCTTTGTATTTATCAACCCTACTAACCTCTCTAATTGTATTTAGCTCTGCAGATGTTTTTGCAACTGGATGTGATAACATAACTCATCCTGGTTCAATTGGATATGACCAGTCTGTATGCCCGGGTACTACACCGGCAACAATTCAGAGTTTAGCCCCTCCAACAGGAGGAAATGGAACTATAGAATATATTTGGCTTGAAACAACTGTTTATCCACCATCAGTTTCAAACTCGACGGTGATTTCAGGAGCCAATAGTTTATCCTATTCTCCCGGTAGCATTAGCCAGACAACTTATTTCAGAAGATGTGCCCGGAGATCGGGTTGCAGTACATATGTTGGGGAAACCAATTGGGTAACCATAGGAATCAACCAATGTTGCTCGCCATTGATGGTTTCAGCATCAGTGACAGATGCTTTGTGCTCTGGTGGGATTGTTTCAACTTCATGTCCCTGCAATGGGAAGATGGTAAATTTGTCAGTACAATTTAATGGAAGCAATGGTTCTACAGTTAAAGTTTATAACAAATCAGACAAAAGTATTCTGATCAATACTTTCAATAATGTAAATACAGGCGATATTTTATTTGTCGATGCTTCGGGTTTGAGCGATGGCGAATTTGAATCCAGTACTTATTTTGAAGTTGTTGGAAATTCAGCTCTTACTTCTATTCATACTTCATGCTCTCAGCAGATAGACGGACTTACCTTTGGTGACTTCACTGTTGTTGGATATACGGATGGATCTGGTAATGTTTGTAATTCACTTGTTTGTAGTGGTTCAATAGATGTCACAGTTACAACAGGGACCCCACCTTATTTATATTGTTGGTCAAATGGTTCTAATTCAGAAGACCTTACCGGGGTTTGCGCAGGAACTTATTCACTCACAGTCTCAGACCAAAATGGATGCTCTTCTGTGCATTCGTTTACAGTTGCTGAACAGCCTTCTCCAATTACAATTTCCGGAAACGTTGTCGATGCTTCATGTACGGGAATTATTAACCCAATGAATTGCCCCTGCAGTGGCAAAATGACCAACTTAAGTCTACAATTTGACGGGGCTAACGGATCAACTGTCAAAGTATACACGAAATCAGATATGAACACATTGATAAATTCATATCATAACTTAAATAATGGCGATATCTTTTTTGTGGACGCATCCGGCCTCAGCGATGGTGAGTTTGAATCAAGCACTTATTTCGAGGTTGTCGGGACGTCAGGCCTTACCTCAATTCACACTTCTTGTTCACAGCAAATCGAAGGAATGTCTTTCGGTGACTTTACAGTAGTTGGCTATACTGATGGTTCGGGTAACGTCTGTAATGTATTAAGCTGCAGCGGATCGATAAATATAACAGTAAGCGGCGCTACGGACTCAACAAGTTCGAAAAGCACAACCATGATCTCAAAAAGAATCAGCGACTACAAGGATGACGCAGAAGAATATAAAAAGGATGGCTCCATGCTTATAAACGGAGATCATCTGGACATGGGCTTTCAAAGCACAAATGATCAAATTGTTGGAATGAGATTCAAAGGATTGAATATTCCACAAGGCGTAACGATAACAAATGCTTACATTGAATTCGTTGCGAAATTTAGCAAATCGAATACCACTAATCTGGTTTTCAACGGAGAAGACATCGACGATGCTTCCGCATTTTCAACTTCAACGAATGATATTTCTAGCAGAACGTTAACATCAAGTTCTGTGAATTGGAACAATGTCCCGGCATGGACCCAGGGCGTAAATTATGTTTCACCTGATCTTTCAGCGATCGTTCAGGAAATAGTGAACAGAAGTGGTTGGAACAGCGGTAATGATTTGGCGATCATTGTAGATGGTACTGGTCAGAGACCTGCAGAGTCCTACGACTATGATCATAACGATGCGCCGCTATTGGTAATTGAATATTCTGTTACCACCCCAGCGATTTCCTCAATTTCATATCAGTGGTCGAATGGGGCAACTACTGAAGACTTATCGAATGTGTGTGCAGGAACTTATACGGTTACTGTTACAGATGCACTAGGGTGTATCGCCGAGCAAACATTTGTTGTTACAGAACAGCCTAGTACAATAAGCCTGTCGGCAACGAAGGTCGATGCAGATTGTGGAGGGGTTATCAATACTCCAAGCAACTGTGCTTGTAATGGGAAAATGACCAGTCTCACTGTTAAGTATCTCGGTACAAATGGTGTAGACATCGAAGTATGCGAAGATAAGGACTGTAATAATATCATAACCACATTTAATAATGTTCAAACCGGAGATTTCCTCACGGTTAGTGCCAGTGGGTTAAGCAACGGTGAATTTGGATCGACTACAAGATTTAGGATAGTTGGCTCCACAACAAAAACCAGTATTCATACTTCTTGCTCACAAGCAATAGGTGGATTGACTTTCGGCGATTATACTGTAGCTGGTTATACCGATGGTTCTGGAAATGTTTGTAATTCGATCTTTTGTAATGGTAGTGTAGACTTGTCAGTAAGTGGTGGGAACAGTCCTTATACATATTCTTGGTCTAATGGCAATACAACGCAAGATCTTTCTAGTGTTTGCCCTGGGTCATATTCGGTTACTGTTACTGACGCGGGTGGTTGTTCTGAAGTTTTATCTGTAGTGGTCGATGAAGCACCTTCATCACTTGTCGCGAATGTAAACGCTATTAACGCTAATTGCGGACCGGTCGTTTACGACCCGATAGAAACATGTGCGTGTAGTGGCAAGATGACTGAACTGGTTATACTTTACAATGGTACATCATCAACTGTTGATGTAAAAGATGGTGGAGGAAGTACAATTCTTACTTTTAACAACGTGAACAACGGAGATACGCTAGTTGTATCTGCTTCTGCTGCCGGATTATCTGAGTTCGACTCCAAAACATTCTTTAACGATGGCGGAAGTAATGTTGAAATACATACTTCATGCAGCCAGGATATACAGGGAGGAACATTTGGCAACTTCAAGGTAATAGGTTATACAGATGGTTCAGGAAATGTATGTAATGAAGACCAGCCTCCTTGCGATTGTAACGGAGAGATGACTGAAGTCACTTTATTGTTCAATGGAACAAACGGGAGTACCGTAGAGGTCTATGATAATACGAGCGATCCTGCGCTATTAACTTTATCAAACGTAGACAATAATCAATTAATAGTATTAACTCCGGCCAGTTTGGGGCTTAGTAGTTTTGGATCGAAGATATTCGTCGGATCTAACGGCGGAACTGGTCATGAGGTTCACACTTCTTGTAGTCAGGATATTAGCGGTCTGGTAGTTGGTGATCTTACAGTTGTTGGATATATTGATGGTTCTGGCGAGGAATGCAGCGGTGTTGAATGTGCAGGGTCTGCAAGCGCATCACCTTCAGGCGGGATTCCACCATACTCTTTCCAATGGTCAACTGGAGATATGACAAGCAGTGTAAGCGGTCTATGTCCTGGTATTTACTTTTTGACTGTAACCGATTCTATCGGATGCACAATTGTTCAGTGCGTTGAAATTGGTGAATCTCCTGATTACGTAATAACTGTGAGTGTAACAGATCCATCTTGTGCCGTTGGGGCATGCGATGGTACGGTAACTCTTTCTGTAATGGGTGGACTGCCTCCTCTTACTTATACATGGAATGGCCCTGGTCTGTCAAATGCAAATCTTGGTAACGCAGGTAGCAACCTGTGTGCAGGAACCTACAGTATCGTTATTTCGGATGCTAATGGATGTTCGGATAGCGTGACGGTAACCCTCATCAATCCTCCTCCAATCCTTCTAATACTAAATTCAACGGATGTCAGCTGTGCTGGATATTCTGACGGTTCAGCAACGGTAAGTGCATCTGGTGGAACAGGAGCGTATTCATATCTATGGTCTAATGGTGCGACATCTCAATCTATTGTTGGGCTGTCTGCCGGAACATATTCAGTAACGGTGACTGATGCGAATGGTTGCTCTGCAACTACCTCAGCACTTGTAGAAGAACCTCTTCCACTAACAGCCTCTGCCTCTGCGATGGACGCTCAATGTTTTGCAACATGTGATGGTAGCGTCACCGTGACTGCCAACGGCGGAAACGGAGGTCTAACTTACATTTGGAATGATGCCAATGGTCAAACAACTTATACAGCAACTGGTCTCTGCGCTGGAACATATACGGTTACGGTAATAGACGATCATGGTTGCTCTACAACAGCTTCCGCAACTATACAGGAGCCCACCCAAATCACTATTAGTATAAATACAACAAATACCTCTTGTTCTGATAGCGGTGCAACGGGATCAGCAATTGCAAATGCTTCTGGTGGGTCACCGGGCTACACGTGGCAATGGGACTCAAATGCCGGTAATCAAACTACAAAAACAGCAACGGGTCTTTCTGCAGGAAATTATACTGTAACTGTGACCGATGCCAATGGCTGTATTGAAATTGCAAGTGCCAAGATCTTAGAAGATGATCCACTGGTTATTAGTATATCCTCAACACCAAACAGTTGTTTTGGAGGTTCAGACGGTTCAGCTTCCGTAAGTGCCAGTAATGGACAAGCTCCATTTTCTTATTTGTGGTCTAATAGTGGAATATCTGCTACTATCTCTGGACTTACAGCTGGAAGTTATGCAGTTACTGTAACTGATGACAATGGATGTACTGCAACAACTTCTGTGAAAGTTAACGAGCCAGACACACTCATAGCTCTGGCAACTTGTGTTCCAGTTTCTTGCTATGGAGCAAATGATGGAAGTGCCAGTTCAATTGTAACAGGTGGAACTCCGCCTTATGTTTTAACATGGTACAGCACAATAATGCATGTAGACACCATTCCTCCAGATACATTCCCTATGGCAAATAACCTCAAGCCTCAAATGTTCTTTGGTTTTGTAGTGGATGCCAATGGATGCACGGATACCCTTGAATGCGAGATAACAGAACCGGATTCATTAACAATTTCCATAACTTCTACAGATGTTTCATGCTACGGGTCATGTGATGGTTCAGCAACTGCGAATATCTCAGGCGGTACACATCCTTACTCATATGCATGGTCTAACGGAGGTAATTCACAAAGTATTTCAGGGCTATGTTCAGGTGTCTATAGCATAACTGTAACTGATGCCAATGGATGCACTTCAACGGCTATTGTTAATATTCAGGAGCCTTCCCCAATTGTACTTTCTGCAAATCAAACCAATGTTTCGTGTTTTGGTTTTTGCGATGGCACAGCCTCAATTTCGGCTTCGGGTGGTACGTTTCCATATTCGTACTTATGGTCTAATGGAAGTACAACAACAAGCTTGAATGGTTTGTGTGCAGGAAGTTATTCAGTTACCGTAACGGATGACAATGGCTGTATCGCCATAGAAACTGTAACGATCATAGAGCCGGACCAACTGCAAACAATAACAAGCCAAACCAATGTTTCGTGTAATGGTTCTTGCGACGGTTCAGCAACAATAAATACTTTTGGTGGAATACCTCCATATTCATACTTATGGTCAATTGGAGCCACAACAAGTAGTATAACCGGCTTGTGTCAGGGTGTTTATAGCGTTACCGTAACGGATGGCAATGGATGTACATCTTCGGAGAGTATTTTTATCACCGAACCAGATTCAATCAATCTGGCGACTTCATCGATCGATGCATCATGTAATGATGAATGTGATGGCGTTGCTTCAGTTACAACTTCCGGGGGTACTTTACCCTATTCATTCGCGTGGTCGAATGGAGCAACTACATCAAGTTTAACAGGTTTGTGTTCAGGGAACTATACTGTAACCGTGACCGATGCAAATCAATGTTTATCGACTGCGGATGTTTTCATTAGCGAACCTACAGCGATCAATCTTATTACAAGTACGACTAATGCAGGTTGTGTGGGTAACAATACAGGAACCGCTTCGGTTTCAGCAAGCGGAGGTGTTTCAGGCTATAGTTACAACTGGTCAAACGGTGGTAATACTCAAACTATAACAGGACTAGCTCCTGGTTTATACACCGTAACAGTAACTGATGCAAACCAATGTACAGCAATTGATACAGCAATAGTTCAAGAGCAAACAAATACCTTAACACTAAATGCCATTGCAACGGATGCTGACTGCGGTGGTATAACCATTCCGCCAAGTAATTGTGCCTGCAATGGAGGTATGACTAACCTTACTGTAAAATATATTGGAGCAAGTGGAGTCGATATCAATGTTTGTGAAGATATGAGCTGCAATGATATCATTACCACCTTTACGAATGTACAGAACGGACAGTTTTTGTATGTCGATGCAAGCGGATTAAGCGGTGGTGATTTTGGCTCTAAAACATACTTCAGTGTTGTTGGATCCTCAAACTCAACGGAAATTCATACTTCCTGTTCTCAGGATATTGGAGGTCTAACATTTGGAGACTATACAGTAGCCGGCTTTACCGATGGTTATGGAAACGTATGCAATGCTATTATTTGCAACGGGTCTATAGATCTAATGGTAATCGGTGGTACTTCACCATTTACTTATAGCTGGTCTAATGGACAATCGATAGAGGATATTTCAACACTTTGTGCTGGAGTTTATTCAGTGACTGTTATGGATGACGCCGGGTGTTCAGCCACCCTTTCTGTTACAGTTGAAGAACTTCCACCTACGATAGATCCTAACATTACTACTACTAACGCTGATTGCGGTCCCCTTGTATTCGACCCAATTGAGACATGCGAGTGTAATGGCAAGATGACCGAACTTGTAATTCTTTACAATGGTACATCTTCCACTGTTGATGTAAAAGACGGAGGAGCAAACACAATTCTAACATTTAACAACGTAAATAACGGCGATACTTTAGTTGTATCTGCTTCTGCCGCAGGATTGTCGGAGTTTGATTCAAAAACGTTCTTTAATGATGGTGGAAGCGATGTTGAAATACACACTTCCTGCAGTCAAGATATCCAGGGAGGAACGTTCGGTAATTTCAATGTAATTGGATATACAGATGGATCCGGTAATGTTTGCGATGAAGACAGACCTCCATGTGAGTGTAACGGAGAAATGATCGAGGTTTCACTCCTTTTTAATGGCGCTAATGGCAGTACTGTTGAGGTGTATGAAAAATTGGGTGACCCGGCTCTACTTACCTTATCTAATGTAAGTAACGGACAACTTATAGTACTTACTCCTTCAGATTTGGCAATGAGCGGATTTGGATCCAAGATCTTTGTTGGATCAAACGGTGGAACAGCACATGAAGTGCATACTTCATGCAGCCAGGATATCAGCGGTCTTGTTGCCGGCGATCTCACAGTAGTTGGATTCATCGATGGCTCAGGCGATGAGTGCAATGGATTTGATTGTATGGGTGCAGCGAGCGCGGTTCCTTCTGGAGGAACGGCTCCATATACTTATCAATGGTCAACCGGAGAAACATCAAGCAGCATTACTGGACTGTGTCCGGGTTCATACTGTGTTACAATAACAGATTCTTTAGGATGCTCGATCACTGAATGTTTTGATATCAATCAGGATTGTGGATCTATTGGTGACTATGTTTGGTGTGATGATAATGGTGATGGGGTGCAGGATAGCAATGAACCTCCTATAGCTGGAGTGATCATACAATTATTGGATGCTTCGGGTAATGTTATCGCAACTGATACTACTGATGCAAATGGATTCTATTTATTCGATAGCCTGCCTTCGGGAACATATACAGTCAATGTGGTTGACTCATCTGTACCTAATGGAAAGGTCTTAACAACAAATAATGACCCTACTACTGTTAATCTGGGTCAAGGCGAAAACCGCCTGGATGTAGACTTTGGTTATCAGCAGGTAGGTTCTATAGGCGATTATGTATGGTGTGATACAAATGGTGATGGTATTCAAGATCCAAATGAACCACCAATTGCGGGTGTAGTCATACAATTATTGGATTCCGCTGGAAATGTGCTTGCAATAGATACTACTGATGAAAATGGTAACTATCTGTTTGAGAACCTTCCACCGGGAGTTTATATAGTTAATGTTGTCGACTCTACTTTGCCTGCGGGCAAGGATCTTACAACCAACAATGACCCTACTACTGTTAATTTAGCAGCGGGGGAGAATCGTCTTGATGTAGATTTCGGATATCAGTATTTCGGCTCTATCGGAGATTATGTATGGTGCGATGATAATGGAGATGGAATTCAAGATCCTGGTGAGGCACCTATTGCTGGAGTGGTTATTCAGTTATTTGATGCATCTGGTAATTTGTTAGCTACAGATACCACTGATGCGAATGGGAATTACCTATTTCCAAATCTTCCTCCTGGTACATATTTAGTAGATGTAGTTGACTCAACGGTTCCAGAAGGAAAGGCGTTAACAACAAATAATGATCCGACAACGGTGAATCTGAGTCCTGGAGAAACACGTGATGATGTTGACTTTGGATACAGGTACACAGGTTCTATAGGCGATTATGTCTGGTGTGATACTAATGGTGACGGTATTCAAGATCCAAATGAACCACCTATAGCTGGTGTAATTATTCAATTATTGGATTCCGCTGGAAATGTGCTTGCAACAGATACGACTGATGCAAATGGTAACTACTTGTTTGAAAACCTTCCACCGGGAGTTTATATAGTTAGTGTTGTCGACTCTACTTTGCCTGCGGGTAAGGATCTTACAACGAATAACGACCCAACAACGGTTAACTTAGGTCCTGGAGAGGAACGTCTCGATGTGGACTTTGGATATCAGTACTTTGGTTCCATAGGCGATTATGTATGGCTGGATCTTAACAATGATGGAATTCAGGATCCAAATGAACCACCAATAGCGGGTGTAACAATCCAATTACTAGACAATTCAGGTAATGTTATTGGCACTATGGTTACAGATAGCGCGGGATACTACGATTTCCTCAATCTGCCCCCAGGTTTATATACTGTGAATGTTGTTGACTCTACAGTCCCACCAGGGCTTGTGATCACTACTTCCAATGACCCAATGAACGTGAACCTTGGTCCAGGAGAAGATTATAACCTTGCTGACTTTGGATATAACTGCGTTGATCCCGTTCTTTCGGCAACTTTTACTAATGTTAGTTGTAATAACGGAAGTGATGGAGCCATTGATCTGACTGTTAACAACGGTTCAGGACCTTCGTATTCCTATATTTGGTCTACTGGAGATACTACAGAAGATATTAGTAATTTAAGCGCTGGTATTTATTCTGTAACGGCAACAGCTAATTCTTTAGGTAACTGCAGTGATACTTTAACGGTGGTTGTGGTTGAACCTACTGCGCCTCTTGTAGTTTTCAGCATTAGTACTAAAGAAAGTTGCGCTGGAGCGAATAATGGCACAGCAACTGCGTCTGCAATAGGTGGCACTCCTCTTTACTCATATAATTGGTCTAATGGTGGGACTTCAGCGACAATAGTTGGATTAGCACCAGGTACTTATATTGTCATTGTAACCGATGCAAATGGATGCACAGCAACCGATACTACTGAAGTAATTGCAGCAACACCAATAGATCTCGCAGTCAATACAAAGGACGTAACTTGTTTTGGCGGATCGGATGGTGAAGCTCTTGTTAATGCAATAGGTGGGAAAGGACCATACACATATATGTGGGATGCGAGCACAGGAAACCAAACCACAAAAACAGCAACTGGTCTGGCACCTGGTAATTATGAAGTCACAGTTACGGATGCGAACGGTTGCGTTGATTCAATCATAGCTAAGATTCTTGAACCAGCTAAGATCGTTCCAGGTACGACAACGGATACAGTTTTCTGTACTGATGATGCAACTGGAATGGTTACTGTCAGTGTTGATTCTGGAGGAGTTGCTCCATTTACTTACCAATGGGACTCAGCAGCTGGATCTCAAACTACTGCCACAGCAACCGGATTAACAACCGGAACATATAGTGTAACAGTAACCGACGATAATGGATGTACCGCTTCTGCAACAGCAAATGTAGTATTGGTAAATAACCTAATAGTAAATGTGACTTGTTCGCCTGTAAGTTGTAATGGCGATTCAGACGGATCTGCGACATCGATAGTTGTCGGAGGCATGACTCCATATTCATATCTTTGGAGTAATGGTGGAACTGGGCCTGGTATTTCAGGTCTGATAGCCGGAACTTACACACTTACACTAACAGATGCAAATGGATGTGAAGTGATCAGGAGCTGCACAGTAACTGA
>JABDMM010000040.1 GCA_013001465.1 Chitinophagales bacterium
TTTTACGAAATCTCGATCTTCTTGCTAATTCCCTTTACTTCTTCAAGTTTAGGCAAAACGATGTTTAAAATTCCGTCTTCATACTTTCCTTCGATCTTTTCGGCAATTACTGTTTCCGGAACTGTAAAGCTTCTTGAGAAAGAGCTCGAGCTGAATTCCTTTCTTGTATACTTTTCACCTTCCTCTTTATTTTCAGTCTTCAGTTCTCCGGAGATCGTAAGTAGGTTTTCCTCTACCTGAATGTTTAAGTTCTCTTTCTTAAACCCCGGTGCAGATACTTGAATTTTGTAACTATCATTGGTTTCAATGACATTTACTGCAGGAGTTTTCATGATGTTTCCTCCAAACGCAGTAGGATAGTCGCCGGTGTTGAAAAATTCATCGAATAAACTGTTGAATTTCGGCTTGCTGTTCTTTTGATTTACTAATAACATATTAATTGATTTTTAGTGTTAAATATTTCCCACCTATCAACAAATGATAAGCCAGCACTAAAAATGTATTAATAATCAGCCGTTATGTCACTTATTAAGCAGTCAAGCAGCCATAATGGCAGCGAGGTGTATAATTCAGCTATGTAATGACATTATTCTTGATCCAATTCTCGTAAGCTTTATTTGCTTTTACATCGAATTTCATGATGCAGGGGACATCATAGGAGTGAATGATATTCACTTCATTTTTGATCGCTTTCCAGAGTTTTTTGGTAGATTTTACTAGACACACATACTCACTTTCTGATTGAATGTCATCTTGCCACCAATAGGAACTACTTATAGGGAAAATATTAGAACACGCTGCCAA
This sequence comes from Chitinophagales bacterium, assembly GCA_013001465.1. Classification (GTDB taxonomy): domain Bacteria; phylum Bacteroidota; class Bacteroidia; order Chitinophagales; family JABDMM01; genus JABDMM01. The sequence goes on from JABDMM010000040.1 coordinate 805, forward strand.
CTTTTTTGTCAGCAGCGTTTCTGATATTTTTTGTGCTTCTTCCTGATCCTTGCAGGTAACATAAATAGCAATAAATGCCATGTGCTAGTGCAAGACGATTCTCTTAACAGAAGACGATGTAGCAGATGTAACCGAAAGGAAGTAAACTCCTTTGGTCAGACCTGTATTAAGTTCAATGTTTTTATGTATCGTACCATTTGCCACATCTCCGGGAATGTACTGAACTACCCGACCACTCTGATCAAAGAGTTGGATTTCCATTATGTCATTTGTCAAGTTCGTATAAACGAAGTTGAGTCTCCCGTCTACGATTGGGTTTGGATAAACTTCAATATTGAATGGATCAGAAGTCAGTGAGTTAAATCCTGATGGCATAGAATCTACAATGGCATTGATAGTATGAGATACTCGGTAGATCGAATCTCCACTGGATGTACCATTGTTGTTTGCAAAGTTACCGACAGTATAAATGCCTATCGGTCCAGGGTCTGTTGATGGCGCTGTCCACTCAAGCGTCCAGCTGTTAGTTGTTCCAGCACTTTTATGTTCAAAAAATCTTTTGCTTCCGGGACTTGCAATATTAGCTGTTGTTGAGCTGGAGGAGGCTACAGTCCAACTACCCGGACTCACAAATCCAGCGTCAAGCATAGTCATCTGAAATCCATATCTGGATTTATTTCCTTGAAGAGTGATATTTATGTCGTATGTAGTCCCGAGGCGATATAAGAAATTGTCATCTACAGTTTGCGGACCGGTTCCGGAGTCTGCAGTAATAAGGATCAAGCCACTTCCATCCAGTGTGGGCGTACCGGCATGACAACCGCTTTTTGCACAAGTAATATTTGAAGGAGGTGCTCCAGCGTGGTCATCAGGAGGGTTTGCACTGTTAGTATACACTTCAGTATATGAAAATAGGAGGGCTACAGCAACGAATAAAGTCATGAATGATAAAGATCGAATCATAATATTGGTTTTAGTCGGTGCCTAAACTAATAAATAAAGTCTATGTATAAAAAGTTGAATTGTTAAGTTTTCACAGAATTCAAAATTTGTTGGGTCGCTACCTTGGATTTTACTTTTTTGATGATGTCTTCGATCGTTCCATCTTCATCGATCACAAAAGTTATTCTATGGGTACCCATGAATTCTCTCCCCATAAATTTTTTCATTCCCCAAACCCCGTATTGCTCGATAACTTCTTTGTCAGGATCGGCGATCAGATTAAATGGAAGTTCATATTTATCTATGAACTTCTGGTGTGCCTTTTCATCGTTGATACTCACTCCAACTACTTCATAGCCTGCTTTTTTCAGTGAAGTATAGTTGTCCCTGAAATTGCACGCTTCAGTGGTACATGTTGGCGTGTCATCTTTGGGATAGAAGTAAAGAATAAGTTTTTTGCCTTTGTAGTCGCTGAGTTTTATCTCGGAACCGTTTTGATTTAAAGCTGTGAAATCAGGGGCTTTATCGCCCGCTTTGAGTTGTGTCATATTATAAATGATAAATTGAGTTCAGACTTATTATTTCTATCATCTATAACTACTAACTTGAGATTATGTTTACCACTTCCTGTAGTTTCTTGTAGATCGTGAATCAAAAGCTTCTTTTTAGGATCATATTCGAGAAGGATCCACTCTCCATCGACGTAGGCATTGTATGAGTCAATGCCTGACAAATTATCATCGATATAGAACTTCAATTGGTTTCCCTTGAGCTGCTGGCCTTCGCGAACCGATAGCGATCGAATTTCCGGAGGTGTGACATCGATGGTGACGAAATATTCCCCAAAGTTTCGAACTCTGGTTTTAACCCAGCCATCCTGATATGTTCCATCTTCGTCATCGAGTATACTCCCATTTGAAGAGCTAACAATCAGCGCTTTGTTTTGAAGTTTCGGATCCAGGTTTTTGGTTTTAATGGCAATTGTAAAATATTTAAATGATGCTTCTACATTTTGATGTACCTGATGATAATCCGAGTATACATCTGGAGCTTTACTTTCTGTTTTGGAATAGTTAAATGCCAGATCTTTAAATAGAGCGCCACTTGGTATATCTATTTTAAAATCTGAAGTATGATATGTATTGTAACGGTCAAAGGGAAAATATTTGCTACAGTTTTCCTCCGATCTTTCGATTGCTTCCTGCTTCGGGTGAATTGCTGAAAACTTTACAACAGAATTGTTTCCAAGCGCATCATCAACTTCAATACATATTTCATGCATCTCATTATCGGAGAGATCAATATACCCTTGTTCTCTAACAAACTTATATGCTGAATGAAGGTTACCATCGAGCAGATAACAACGCTGAAGAGTGTGATTATTGCTTTTCTTTTCCCTGTAGTCGATATGAGCAAGAACATAGCGTGTTTCACTGAAAGCAAATTTTTCAACTTCAAAGTGATAGAGTAGGCGGTCGTTATCATAGAGTTTTATCCGGTAAACCCCATTTTTATTATAGCTTCCATCGGATTGATCAAAAGCGGTAATTCCTAATCCTATGCGTGCTGCTCTAGAACTGTACTTCCCCCCGGAGATCGAGTAAGCATCATTATTCTTAACTAATGGTAGTATCGAGAGCGGTTTGTTTAGATCGTCTTTATTATAAACAGCAAGTTTTCCTAAAGCCGGGTTGATATTATCTTTGATATCAAATCCAAACAAAAGAGGGTTGATCGGTTTTTGTGTTCGACCATCACGTATTTCAAAATGGAGATGAGGTCCGCCGGAACCTCCTGAATTTCCAGAATAGGCGATCTTCTCACCTTTCTTGAACTTAAACTGATCTGGTCCGGGATAGAGTTCGATCGAAAAGCTTTTGTTTTTATATTGCTGATTACGAACATATTCTTCGACTTCGGGTGCAAATTTCTGGAGATGTGCGTAGACAGTTAGATAACCGTTCGGATGTTGAACATAAAGCGCTTTACCAAACCCGTATGGCGAGATCTTGATCCTTGCTATATATCCATCTGCACTGGCAAAAACAGGCAGTCCTTCTACTTGCCTGGTTTTTATATCAATACCCGAATGGAAATGAGCAGATCTGATTTCACCGAAGGTTCCGGATAGATACATTTCTATATCCATAGGAGCTGCGAAGTAATCTTGAGGATATGAAGGATAGTCTCCTTCGGCAATTGGATTGATCACTTTCAAAAGAATGAAAATGATAAGGTGATAAAGCATTTAAAAATTTGGTCTTAAACTTGATTTTAGATAATAACTATTGATCAACTCAACGACCTCTTCAATATCATCGGTCATCCGCACGAAATCGAGATCTTCCGCTGAAATATTTCCTTCTTTGAGCATGACATTGGTAACCCAGTCCCATAAACCCTGCCAATATTCTGTTCCCATTAGTATTACAGGGAACTCCTCTATTTTTTTAGTCTGGATCAACGTAAGTGATTCGAATAACTCATCCATCGTTCCAAACCCTCCTGGGAGAATGATAAATGCCTGAGCATATTTTACGAACATGACTTTCCTGACAAAAAAGTAGTTAAAATTCAGAAGTTTATCTGAATCTATATATTCATTGTGTTCCTGTTCATGAGGAAGATCGATATTTAGTCCAACGGAGTAGCCTTCTTCCATCGATGCTCCTTTATTGGCAGCTTCCATTATGCCTGGTCCGCCACCGGAGATGATACCGTATCCTTCATTCGCCAGTCTTCTGGCGATCTTAACTCCTGTTTTATAGTATTTATGATTCTCCGGAGTTCTTGCAGATCCAAATATGGATACACAAGGGCCGATCTTTTCCATGGTATCAAAACCCTCCACAAATTCAGACATGATCTTAAACATTCTCCATGAAGATTGCGCTTTTAGTTCATTCCAATTCTTATGTCTTTTCATGTATTGCTTTTTTTGAGATAATATATAGACCTGCGAAAGTAAGCAAGCCATTGAATAACAATAACTCGAATCCCATTTGGTAATTGTTCAGGATCTTATCTGCATTCTTATATAGAATGTAACAAATTGTAGGTGCTAGAATGCAGATCAAAGGTACCAGCCAACCATCTCTAATTTTTCGCTTGCTGATGATGCCAAACATAAACAGCCCGAGTAATGGTCCGTATGTGTATGTTGCTGCCCGAAACAGCTCTTTTATCACGTTCTCCTTGTTGATCTCATTGAATAGCATTATCAGTGCAAATAATACAAAAGAGAATACTATATGTACGATCAGACGGGTCGATTGGTTGGATTTCCCCTTTTCTTCTTCACTGCTGAAATTCAGGAAATCTATACAGAATGAAGTAGTGAGAGATGTTAATGCTGAATCTGCTGAACTATAAGCAGCAGCAATTAAGCCAAGGATGAAAATTATGCCACCAAACACCGGAAGTTCATTTGCTGCGATCAATGGAAACAACATATCTGTCTTTTCCGGGATCGCTATATTCATTGTGGTAGCGTATATAAAAAGCAAAGCACCAAGACAAAGGAATATTAGATTTACAACAAGCAGTATAACGCTAAAGGTGATCATGTTTTTCTGAGCATCCCCTATATTTCGACAACTGAGATTTTTTTGCATCATGTCTTGATCGAGCCCGGTCATCGTCACTGCGATCAGTGCGCCACCTATAAATTGTTTCCAGAAGACATTGGCTTTTTGCCATCCACCGAAGAATACCTGACTGTAATCACTGCTTTGTATAGTGGAGATAAGACCTGAAAAATCAAGATCAAGCTTTCCTGCTAGAATATATATCGATATAAAGAGTGATAGCAGCATAAATGTAGTCTGCAGGGTATCTGTCCAAACGATCGTTTTGATTCCACCCTTAAATGTATAGACCCAGATCAGCAGTATTGTGATGAGAACGTTGACCATGAATGGGACACCCATATGATCAAAAAGCAACAGTTGAAGAACCGAGGCAATAAGAAATAGCCTGAATGCAGCTCCGATAGTTCTTGAAAGAAGAAAGAATGCTGCTCCTGTTTTATAGGGGAACAGGCCTAATCTATGATGCAGAAAAGTATAAATACTTGTGAGATTGAGGCGGTAATAAATTGGCATGAGCACGTATGCAATGATGACATAACCCACCATGTAACCGAGTACCATTTGCATATAAGAAAACTGACTTGAGCCAACCCATCCTGGTACCGAGATAAAAGTGACACCGGATAACGATGCGCCGATCATACCAAAAGCCACTACGAACCATGGTGATTTTTTGTCACCTAAAAAGAAACTGTAGTTTGTTGAATTTCGGCTTGTTATATATGAAACAGATAGTAGCAACAGAAAGTACAGACCAATACAGATCAGGACCAATTGTGGGGAAAGACTTTCAGGCATATTTCAGTTTCATGTTGGATCTTGTGAGTTATTCCAAGACCCGGCAGATTAATTTAAGGCTGTAATTTAGTTATTTCCTCTTGCCATTTCCAGGCAGAAAATAACATTTCACGGAGGCTTCTTTCTGCAGACCAGCCGAGTTTTTCTTTAGCCTTATTACTGTCAGCATAGATTGCTACAACATCTCCGGCTCTTCTATCGGCAGTTTTATAGTTTAATTTCATCCCTGAAGCTTCTTGAAATGCGTTGATAATTTCAAGAACGGTATAACCAGTTCCACTTCCAATATTAAAAACTTCGGTTTTGCCTTTTTTACCTTCTTTGAGAAGATATTCAAGTGATTTGGTGTGAGCGTTAGCGATATCCATCACATGAAGATAGTCTCGAATGCAGGTTCCATCACGTGTATCATAGTCGGTACCGGTAATGTAGAAAGTATCTAGTAAACCAGCTGCAGTTTGAGTGATCCTGGGTACAAGGTTCATTGGCGGATCAACTGGTAACTCGCCAATTTTTATCGATTTATGTGCTCCTACGGGATTAAAATACCGGAGCTTAATGGCACTACAATCAGAATTCTTACAAAAGTCATCAATGATCTCTTCCCCAATCTTTTTTGTATTCGCATATGGAGATTCAGGAATTGCTATTGGGCTCTTCTCTGTTACCGGTAAAGATTCAACATTTCCGTAAATGGAGCAGGAAGATGAAAATATAAAGTATGGTATAGCAAAGGAATCCACGCAGCGGAGAAGATTCATAAGAGATAAGAGGTTGTTTTCATAGTAGTCCAGAGGAAATTCAACAGATTCGGGCACTGATTTATAAGCAGCGAAATGAATAATTCCGGATATATCTGGGTTTTCAATGAAGACCTGACTTAGTTTATCCAGTTCCTTTAGATCGATGGGATAATTTTTTATGGGTTTGCCACAAATTTCCTCGAGTCTTTTGAGAATAACAGGATCAGATTTGACATGATTATCGACAGATACGACATCAAAGCCATGATCTATGAGATCAGTTATAGTATGGGATCCAATATAGCCGGTACCACCGGTTACAAGAATTTTATGCATAGATGAGTTTAGGAGTTTGATATTTATTCAGCATTCTGCTGAGCCCTTCTTCCAAAGGTATCAAATCCCTGTTAAGCAGTGCCTTCATTTTAACAATATCGGGCTTTCTTCTTTGCATATCACCTTCCTCTAGTGGAGCTACATGAACGATCTTCGATCTCGAATTTGTGCATTCAATGATCATTTCAGCAAGGTCGATGATCTGAATCTCTCTGTCATTCCCTATGTTCACTGTATCATTGATATATAAATTATCATAGAAAGCATTCAAAGAGGCATCGATGTTATCTTCGATGAAGCAGAACGTTCTTGACTGTTTACCATCGCCATAAATGGTGATATCCTGATTTTTCAATGCAGCCTTGACAAATTTAGACATGACAAAGTCAGTACTTTGTTTAGGTCCGTATGTATTGAAAAACCGAAAGATCGTGTAATCTAAATTATATGCTTGTTTGTATGATCTAAGAAAGACTTCCCCCAGATTTTTCACAACAGCATAAGGTAATCTTGAATTCAAGGGGGTAGTATGTTCATTTTGTGGATGTTCGAAAGGCTCACCATAGACTTCAGAAGAAGAAGAGAAGAAAATTCGTTTAACACCGCTGTTTTTCGAGAGATCCAGAATGTTTTTAATACCATCGATATCACCAAGAACGAGTGCTGGGTTTTGTAAAGTTCTTTGCACACCGACAACGGCTGCATAATGGAAAACATAGTCAAAGTTATAAGACATCATCACAGTTGAGATGTCTTTAAAGTTATTGACATCACATTGGATAAATTTCCAGTTATTTCTTCTTCCCTGAGGTAGTCTGCCTTTTTTACCGGTGAGCATATTGTCGACTATGACAACAAAATTGTTATCATTTTGAACGAGCCTTTCAACAATGCTACTTCCAATAAATCCTGCTCCTCCTGTTACTAAAATCTTTCTTCTCATAGGTAGTAATGGTTTGCGTATCAATTTTGATTTTGTAGTTCTAATAATTCAAGTAAGTATTCTCCATAACCGCTTTTAATAAGTGGTTCAGCCAGGGCTTTTAACTGGTCGTTATCGATGAATCTTTGGCGGTAGGCTTCTTCTTCGATACAACCGATCTTAAGACCTTGTCTTTGTTCTATAACTTGTACATAGTGTGATGCCTGCATTAATGAATCAAAAGTACCTGTGTCTAACCAGGCGGTACCTCGATCCAACATAGCTACCTGAAGGTTTCCACGTCTCAGGTATTCTTTATTGACATCAGTTATCTCATATTCTCCTCGAGCACTGGGTTCTAAAGCTTTTGCGATACCTACCACTGAGTTATCGTAAAAATATAAACCGGGAACAGCGTAGTTGGACTTCGGTTTTTTCGGTTTTTCCTCGATCGAAATGGCTTTCATTTCATTATCGAACTCGACAACTCCGTATCGTTCAGGATCTGAAACGTGGTAAGCGTATATCACACCACCATCAGGATCTGAATTCTTTTTAAGGAGTTCGTCCATGCCGGAACCGTAAAAAATGTTGTCGCCTAAAATCAATGCTACTTTGTCTTTTCCAATAAACTCTTCCCCGAGTACGAACGCTTGCGCCAGGCCATTCGGGACCTCCTGTATTTTGTATGAAAAGCGGCACCCGTATTTTCTTCCGTCTCCTAAAAGCTTTTCAAAATTTGGAAGATCGACAGGTGTCGAAATTATCAGTATTTCATTAATGCCGGCCTTCATTAAGGTCGACAATGGATAATAGATCATTGGCTTATCATAGATAGGCATGATCTGCTTACTTATTGCATACGTGATTGGATACAATCGTGTTCCGGATCCGCCGGCTAAAATTATTCCTTTCATTCTTAGGCTATGTTTATCAGTTGTTTAATTATTTTAATCCAGCAACTTCCTCGTTAACGTTTACGAAGTGATCAGCAACTCGTTCCAATCCGTTAACGAAATCTAGAAATATCACGCCGGAATCTGATGAGTATATGCGCTTTTCAAGCCTGTTGAGGTGACTTTTTACAATATTATCATGGAGTATATTGATCTCATATTCTTTTTCATACACTTTACTCATATTGACGATGTCTTCGTTCAAGACATTATTGTACATAATTTTAGAAGCGCCTAAAATTTTCTCTATAATTTTCTTGAGTTCTTTCTTGGCATCTTCAGGAAACTTAAGTTTGTTTTCATCCATTCTACTGAAGTTCCTTGAGATCTCGAAATAGATGTCTGCGATTCGCTCAAGGTCATTGCCAATTGCCAACATAGAGCGAATCTTTTCGGAGGCATCTCTACTTAGATCAGATTCAGATACTCGAGCCAGATATTTAGACAATTCAATTTCTAATGTATCGGTGATCTCTTCTCTTCGAGCTATTTTATTGATGATCTTTTTATGATTTTTCTTGCTTTCAAAAAGAAGTGCTGCGACATTGTGCCCCATTTTATCTACGATTTTGGCAAAATGAGCGATCTCTTTATTTGCATTTGCGAGCGACAATTCCGGAGTGGCCAGGAGACCTGTGGATATATACATCAAGCGGCTTTCTTCATCTTCATCTGTTCTCGTTGGAACCATTTTAATTACCAGTTTTTGCATAAGTGGGACAAAGCCGAACAATAAAGCCACATTTGCGATATTGAAGATCGTATGGAAGAGTGAAAGCGATATTAAACCTCTTTTGTTAAAGATGGTTTCTGTTCCAACTGAGGCTCCAAGAAAGTTCATAAAGCTATCTATTGAACCGTAAATAAAACGCGTATACGGCTCAAATATCAGCAACACACAAAGAACACCAAAGACATTAAATAAGAGGTGAAATCTTGCAGCACGTTTTGCATTGATATTCCCAACAACGGCGGCGATATTTGCTGTGATAGTAGTTCCTATATTTTCTCCTAAAACCATAGCAGCAGCAATTGGAAAAGAGATCCAACCATCAGCTAACATTGTTAGAGTTATAGCCATGGTAGCACTTGAGGACTGAATGACAATGGTAAGAATCGTACCAATGAGGATAAAAAGCAAGTAGGAAGCATAACCCATATCTGTGATCTGAGTCACAAACTTTAGCATTTCACGATTGCTTGCTAAATCAGGTACTGATCCTTTAAGTAGATCGAGTCCAATAAACAGGATACCAAAGCCAAGAATAAACTCTGCAGTAAATCGAAATTTATTGGCCTTCGAAAAGAGCATAGGGAAGGAAATGCCAACCATGATGACTACCCAATAGGCTATTTTGAATTTACTGAATCCGAGAACGGTGATCAGCCACGCTGTAACGGTTGTTCCTATATTGGCACCCATGATCACCCCCATCGATTCGACGAGCGTAAGCAAACCTGCATTCACAAAGCTAACAACCATTACAGTCGTTGCACTGGAAGATTGAATAAGGGCAGTAGTGATGATACCGGTAATAACTCCGCTAAGTCTGGTAGAAGTCATCCCGCGAAGTATGTTACGTAAACTGTTTCCAGCTACTTTCTGGAGGGCTTCGCTCATTAACTTCATGCCATAGATGAAGATACCGAGCGAGCCTACAAGATGAAGTAAGTCTAAAAACGTGTAATTCATGTAGCGATGAAAATAGGGATTTCTATTTGTTGAATGAAGAAATCCAACCGCTATCAGAAAAATTAATTTATCAACCTAAAAAGGAAGTTAATATTTAATGGTATTAAGATAAAGCAGTATGTTACCTAGATCGATTTAAGCTTCTTTTTAACGTTCAGAATAACTTCTTTTTGAGATGTTATCTCTATTGTTTTAAGCTTTTGTTCTTCGTTGTTCTTTACTATATCTCTTTCTCTGTCACGGATCTTAGCTTCCAGATTATCGATGTCAACATGCATTTTCTCATTTTGTTTGATAAGTTTTTTGCGATCTCTTTCAAGACCATCCAACTTTTTCTGCTGCACTTCGAGTTGTTCTTCAGTAGCACCAGCTATTCGGTGCAGCACTTCTTTCTGTATTTCAATATCACGGGACAACCTTTCTTGATCACCAAGATTTTCAGCGATCTCCTGCTTGGTTCGTTCGATCTCCCTTTCAAATGAGCTGATGTCTTTGTGCATCTTCTCATTGTCTTTGATCATCTTGTCCAGATCTTTTTCAAGTGATTTTAAAGCTGAATTTTCGTTGCTGAGTTCATTTTCAACAGCCAGTCGATACATTTCCTCACCAAACTCTGTCAGCACTACTTTAACCGCAGAAGCTTTCTCATGATCACCTTCAGTAGATATAAATCCATTCAGAGTTTGATAAAACACAACCAATTCGATCCCATTCGGAGTTTCATAGAATCGTGAATATATGTTTATAGGTTCACTGGTTATTCTTTTTTTAACGGCATTTAGAATAAACATTTCATCATTTGCTTTCTCTACTTTTTCTTTGCTTCCTTCTTTTAACTTTTTTCCCCAGTTTTTCTCAAATTCTTTAACATTAATTTGAGGAACCATGATCATAAAGGCATTGCTTTCACCTAGTGACATCATTTTTTTACCTTCGCGAATTTCTATTTCATTCTGCCCGAAAAGGTTAACTATCGAGAATAACATGATAGTCATCATTATAAACTTTGTGTTAATTAGCTTCATTTTTTCTTGTTTTAATAGTGTTTGAATCTACTGAAATTTAACATTATCAGCAATATTAACTGTAATGCAAATTACATTCCAACTTTTAGTTTCTGCGAATTATCCACTTGCCAAGTTCTTTCAAAGTGATTTTCTTTCCATACATTAGGATGCCTGTTCTGTAGATCTTAGCAGCAATCCATGTAGTTCCTATGAAGCCTAAAACGAGAAAAACCAGAGAAAGCACTATTTGGTATGCAGGGGGATCGAATGCAATTCTCGCTGGCATTATTATCGGAGATGTGAATGGTATCATAGAGGTCCAAAATGCCAAATTCCCGTCCGGATCTTGAATTACAGCAAACAAACAGAATAAGGAAATGATAATTGGAATGGAAATCGGGAACGTTAGAGATTGTAAATCCCCATCGTCATTGGTTGCTGAACCTACGGCTGCAAACAAAGACCCATAGAGCAGATAGCCACCCAAGTAATAAATTATAAAGAAGAACCCAATTTTGTAAAGATTAAACTCTTGTAATAAAGAGGTGATCATAGCCTGGCTTTCTTCCGGGTCAATAGACTGCTCGCTCATGCTCTCGCTAAACATAGCGGTACTACTTATCGCGTCACCAAAAACCAAAGCAAGGATAAACTGTACTATAAAGATCAAAACTCCCCAAAGGAAATATTGCGTTATCCCAACAGCACCAATTCCAATAATTTTTGATAACAACAATTGAAATGGTTTTACCGAGGATATGATCACTTCTACTATTCTATTCGTCTTTTCTTCCATAACACCTTTCATAACCATGGTGCCATATAGAAATAGGGAAATATATATTGCAAATCCCATGATCATCCCAAGTGTGGAAGCGATTGTGGTAAATCCCTCCTGTTCTTTGGCTTCACCTATAATAGTATAATTCAGATCGAATCTCTCATTGACCTTATCGATGAGCGACTTATCGATATTCAAATATTTCAGTTTTAAATGAGATACCTGATCGACAAATGCCTGATCAATAGAGTTTCTAACTTGCCAACCTATTCTTTTTTCAGATAATACCTGGATCTGATATTTATTAGGCCTTTCTGGATCGAAATTTTTTGGTATGCGGATAACACCGTCGTATTGCATGCTTTTCAAACTGTCCTTTAAGGTCTGATAATCCTCGGAAGGAAAATCGAAATAGACAGATTTATCTGCAGGTGCAATTAATGTCTTGTCTTTAAAATTAAATTCTCCGCTTTCATCAATAACAGCGAAATGCTTTTCACCCGAAGTGTATTCAGCGATAAAAACAGAGGAAATTATAAATATTGCAAAAGCCACAGGAGCAAGAAGGGTTGTGATGAGAAATGACTTTTTTCTCACCCGTGTCCAATATTCTCTTACTACCATTATTGGAATCTTACCCATGACTTTGATTTACTTGTTTGATAAAGATTTCATTGATACTTGGTAAGATCTCGTTAAAGCTTTTAATATCAACACCTTGATTTATCAAGTTCTGAATTATGGAGTTGCTGTCAGAATTATGCAATTGTACGATCAATGTCCCTTCATGAGTATCTATCAACTCAACATGAGCAGGAAGTTCCGGAGTTCTATCATGTGCAAAGTCGATCTGGAAAAGATTTCCTTTAAACTGTTGTTTCAAATCTTCAACATTACCATTTAGAATGATCCTTCCATTGTTGATCAGTACTATTTTTTCACAGATCTCCTCTACCTGCTCCATTCTATGAGTTGAAAAGATAATAGTAGCGCCGTTTTCTCTCAATCGATATATTTCATCTTTTATGAGA
>JABDMM010000057.1 GCA_013001465.1 Chitinophagales bacterium
ATTTACATTATAGTGATCAACCAGTCAACTAATCAACCAATCAACTAATCAACCAATCAACCAATCAACCAATCAACTAATCAACCAATCAACTAATCAACTAATCAACTACTTTTGGAAATCGAAAGCTTACCATTAATTTGAACTTGAAAAATTGAACTTGCATTGAGATTTGAAAAATTAAAAAATTGAAACTTGAACATATGTACAAAAAATATAAGGACCTCTTAAGTAAAAGAGCCGATATCAAAGGAGCAATAGCGCTCCTAAGCTGGGATCAGGAAGTGTTTATGCCTCGGGAAGGCGCTAGCTTCAGGGCTAAACAGCTCGCTACCCTTTCTGGTATAGCCCACGAAATGTTCACTTCACAACAAACAGGAGAATTATTGGAGCAGCTGATCCATGACAGACTGCTCAGCTCTGATGAATTGAAAAACGTCAAAGAAACGATGAATGAGTTTTCAAAGTCGAGAAAACTTTCCAAAGAATTTGTCGAAAAAAGATCCGAAACCATCTCGGACGCTTTTCAGAATTGGTTAAAAGCTCGATCCTTTAACGACTTTAAAACGTTCCTTCCATCGCTCGAAAAACTTGTCGATATCAAAAGAAAAGAAGCTGAACTGATCGGCTTCGATGAGCATCCGTATGATGCTCTTCTGGATGAGTATGAACCGGATGAGAAAACTTCGAATATAAGTAAGGTCTTTGAAGACCTTAGACAAAAATTACCTCCACTGCTCAAGGCGATAAAGGACATGCCACAGGTTGAAGATCGTTTCCTGAAGAAAAAATATGACAAAGACAAACAATGGGAGTTTGGCCTCTACCTTCTCAAACAAATGGGTTACGATTTCGATGCAGGTAGACAGGATATCTCAGAACATCCATTCACTATTACATTCAATCCATTAGATGTTCGGGTGACAACAAGGATTAACGAGAACGACTTCAATAATATGACTTTCAGTTGCATTCACGAAGGCGGACATGCACTTTATGAGCAAGGAATTCCATCCAGTAATTACGGACTTCCTTCAGGAGAATCTATTTCTCTTGGTGTTCACGAATCACAGTCACGGCTATGGGAAAACAATATTGGGAGAAGCTTACCCTATTGGAAAGCGAATTATGGAAAGCTTCAAAATATATTCCCTACCAATCTCGGGCATGTTACTCTTCAGGAATTTTATAGAGCTATCAATAAAGTTCAGTCTTCATTAATACGAACCGAAGCTGATGAGTTAACATATCACTTCCATATCATGATCCGTTTCGAGATCGAAAAGATGCTGATCGAAGGAACACTCGAAGCGAAAGATGCTCGCGATATGTGGAACGACTTATATGATAAATATCTTGGCGTAAAGGTGCCGGATGATAAGAATGGTATACTACAGGATATTCACTGGTCTCATGGAAGTTTCGGTTATTTCCCAACATATTCTTTAGGTAGCTTCTATGCCGCGCAGTTCCATGAAAAAGCGAAGGAAGAGATCTCCGATCTTCAGCTTGAAATTACAAGTGGAAACTTAACGCCCTTGCTTACATGGCTTAGAGAGAAGATCCATCGACATGGCAAACTATATAAAGCAAGTGAGTTATGCCAGATGGTAACAGGAGAACCTCTGAATCTGGACTACTTCATGAGATATGCCGAAAAGAAATACATGAAGATATACGGTTTTAAGAAGATGTAGACTTCTGTCGGTTTCTCATATAAATATAGACCGATAAGGCAACTCCGATGATGACAACTGAGGTTGACACGATCTCAGCCTGCGTGAGTTGCATTCCCAGGAAATCTAACTTCGTATTGACTCTGATCTTTTCGATCAGGAAGCGTTCAACACCATTAAAGATCAGAAATACACCGAATAACAAGCCCGGAAAGATGGTGAGTTTCTTCCGCAGACTCCAGAGTATGAGAAACAAAACAGACGCCATCATAAACTCATAAATTGGTGTGGGATATACTGCGTCTACCAGATAGGGCGTTTCAGCCCAATTACAGTCACAAAAGGTCGAATCGGAATAACAACAGCGTTGACCTATGTTGTTTTCGTACCGGTCTGACCATAAAAACTGTGGGATCCAATCTGGTTTAGGATTTGGGTTAGGAATACCCCAATCTCCATCTCCTGAAACTTGACAACCAATTCTCCCAATTCCATAAGCAAGCATAAAACTCGGAGCAAGCGCATCGAATAGATGCGGGATCTTGATCTTTCTTAAGTAAGAATAGATCAATAATGAAAGCGCACCAAAAGTGAGTCCTCCATAGATCGTGAGTCCGCTGAAAAATGTCCCTAACGGATCGTTCAAAAACTCAGAAAAATTCCCCGGTGATTCGAACCAATAAAAAACTTTAGACCCAAGAACTCCGGAAATCATAGCCACAGTAACGATCTCACCGATCAATTGGTGTGGATAGAGTTTAACCTCTTTTACAACTGGAGGATCCAATTTCTTCTTTTGTTTCTGGTAATAAGTATACCCTGCAAGAGCAATTGCTCCGATAATTCCACCGATCACACTTCCAGTGCCGCTGAAAAGAAATTCTTGTGGATTATCCACGAATAGATCCCAATTCTGAGCTGCAGCAAGGGCTTTAAAACCAAATACAAATCCTATAATGAGATTAAGAATAATATCCATTGGCTTTGCAGGCTCGCCAACCGTTAACTTACTTTTATAGCCCTCAAATATTCCAAGTGCATAACGACGCTTCAGCTCTGATGAAAGGACGAACATGGCGATCAGGAAAGCCATCCCAACAAAGAATCCAAAGCTATATATCGGTAGGTTTAGCGAAGTTCCAAAAATATCATTGATCAGATCAGTGATCTTAGGATAGGCCTTGAGTATGGTCATAAAGTGACTTTCATTTTGTTTTGCAACAGTTCACATTCAGCAATTCCATCTGCATCAATTCCGCTTATTCTTACATTTTGTACTGTATTGACAAGAGTTTCGTCATAAGGTAATTTCACTTTGATATAGTTATCTGTAAAACCATGCATATCCTTTGTACCATTCCCTGCTTCGAAAAGAACCGGTCTTTCGCTGCGTTCAAATTTCGAATAATAGCTTCGCTGAAGCTTTAACGACAGTGATCTTAACTGCTCACTTCGCTCTTTTCGTTTTGATGGATCAACACTACCATCCATCGATGCTGCTTTTGTGTTTAGCCTTTCGGAATAACTGAACACGTGTAGATAGGAAGGCTGAAGATCTTTCAGGAAATTATAGGTGGTAAGGAAGTCTTCATCACTTTCTCCAGGGAATCCTACGATGACATCGATCCCAATGCAAACGTGAGGGATCTTATCCCGGATCTCCTGTATTTTATTAGTATAAAATGTGCTATCGTATTTACGTCGCATCAGTTTTAATATCTTATCAGATCCTGATTGTAACGGAATATGGAAATGAGGCATGAAGGTTTTCGTGGACGCGACTGTCTCAATTACCTTTGCGGAAATTAAGTTCGGTTCGATCGATGAAATACGCCACCTTTCGATCTCCTCCATTTTACTTAATGAGAGGATCAGGTCAGTAAACGACTCCTCTCCTCTTGTACGACCGTCTTCACTTCGTCCGAAATCGCCTGTATTTACGCCTGTAAGCACGATTTCCTTTATACCTTTAGCGGCTATCTCCTGAGCTTGTTTTATAACCGTCTCTGTTGAAGCACTTCTGCTTTTTCCTCGTGCTAAAGGAATGGTACAAAAAGAACAGAAGTAGTCACAGCCATCCTGGATCTTTAGAAATGATCGCGTTCTATCATCAATAGAATAAGCCGGCGTATAAAAGTCTACTTCTTTCACCGGAGTATTCAAAACCAACGCTTCTTCGCTATCATCAAGGGATTCTATATAACTATCGAGCCTAAACTTATCCTTTGCACCTAAAACCATAGATACACCGGGTATCTCAGAGATCTCATCCGGCTTTAATTGCGCATAGCATCCCATGAATATCACTTTGGCTGAAGGTGATTTCCTTTTGAGCTGACGTGCAATAGCTCTACACTTCTTATTTGCATTCTCTGTGACAGAGCAGGTATTGACGACGTAGAAATCGGCTTCCTCACTCAGCTCCACTTTCTCATAACCTTTGTCAGACATTTTTCTACTGATAGCTGAGGTTTCCGAAAAATTCAACTTACAACCTAAAGTGTGATATGCGATCCTTTTTTTCATTTCCTTAAGTGAGGGCAAAAATAAGAAAATATAAGCGCTCAGATGTGTTGGATTGTATCTGTTATATTTGCAAAAATTTTCTATTTACATGAATATAGGGATCATACATGAAGGAAAAGTTCCTCAGGACAGAAGGGTGCCTTTAACACCTATTCAATGCAAGTTAATTCAGGAACAATACCCCGGATTGAAAATTATTGTCCAGCCTTCTCCACACAGATGTTATACAAACAGGGAGTATGAAACTTTCGGGATAGAATTAAATGAGAATCTTGAAGAGTGTCAAGCGCTGTTGGGTGTTAAGGAAGTTCCGGTGAACGATCTTATCTCGAATAAGACTTATTTCATGTTCTCACACACAATTAAAAAGCAATCTTACAATCGCGATCTTTTGAGAGCGATCATGAATAAGAATATTCGTTTGATCGACTGGGAGTGTTTAAAAGATCAAAAAGACCAAAGAGTTATTGCATTTGGAAGGTGGGCAGGAATTGTTGGAGCCTATAATGGTTTAAAAACGTGGGGTGACAGAACTTCAGCATATCAACTACCTCCGATGCATCAAATGAAGGATTTCGATGAATCCAAGAATGTGTTGAAAAAGACGAAATTCGAAAAATTCAAGGTCGTTCTTACCGGAGATGGAAGAGTCGGTAACGGAGCACGAGAGACTCTGGATCTTGCATCTATAAAAAGGTTGTCCTCATCTGAATTTCTCGAATATAATGGTGATGAAGCTGTTTATGCACAACTAGGAGTTGCTGACATGTATTCACTCCCGGGATCCAACAACTTTGACCAGGAACATTATTTCCGTAATCCGGAGGAATATGAATCCATATTTGAGCCATATACCAAACAGTCGGATCTAATGATCAATGGGATCTACTGGGACAAAAGGGTTCCTAAGTTTTTTTCATCGGAAGATATGAAGAGCCCGGATTTCAGAATAAAAGCAATTGCTGATATCACTTGTGATATTGCTCCGGATGCTTCTATTCCATCCACACTTCGAGCATCTGAGATCAATGATCCTGTGTATGGATATGACGTAAATGAAAAAATTGAAACGAAAGCATTTCAGGAGGGCGCTATCGATGTGATGGCAGTTGACAATTTGCCAAACGAATTGCCAAGAGATGCTTCTGCAGACTTTGGAAAGCAATTCATTCAATATGTTTTACCGGAACTACTTAAAGATGAAAAAAGTGAAATGATCCATGAGGCAACTATTTGCAAAAATGGGAAGTTAAATGATCCCTTCGAATACCTTTGGGATTATGTTCACGAAAGCGTTTGATCAAAAACCGAATCGGAAGTCATCACATTCGTTTTATACTCTTTTATAGCATTTTCAAGACAATCCATGGCTTTTGCCAGATCTTCCTCCTTTAACACATACGCGATCCTGGCTTCATACTGACCTAAGCCCGGCGTAGAATAGAAACCGCTTCCGGGCGCAAGCATAACGGTACTACCTTCGTATTCAAAAGACTCCAATAACCATTGGCAAAATTTATCTGTATTATCAACATCCAGCTTTACCAATAAATAAAAGGCGCCACCGGGTTGAGGACAGAGAACACCTTCCATATTTAGAAGACGTCCTACCAGAAAATCACGACGAGCCGAAAACTCCTCTTTTACACTATCATAATAATCTTTACCAAGATCGAATAATGCGGCACCACCGATCTGACCAAGAGATGGTGGACTTAAACGCGCTTGAGCAAATTTCAAACAAGTATCCAATACCTCTTGATTTCGGCTCACGATAGCTCCAACTCTTGCTCCACAAGCGCTGAACCGCTTCGAAATAGAATCGATGACGATCACGTGATCTTTGAGCTCTTCGAAATTTAAAATCGAATAAAATTCTCCTCCATAAGTGAACTCCCGATACACCTCATCAACAAATAAAAACAAGTCGTGTTTGAGTACGATATCTTTGAGACGCTCCAGCTCTTCTTTTGTATACAGGTATCCTGTTGGATTGTTTGGATTGCAGATCAATATAGCTTTAGTGTTTTCAGTTATCGCATGTTCAAACTCAGCTATCTCAGGAAGAGCATAATTCTTTTCAATTGAGGTGATTATTGGCTTAATATTAATATTACCTGAAGAGCAAAATCCAATATAATTAGCATACATCGGTTCTGGAATAATGATCTCTGATCCAGCATCCAATGTAGAAAAAATGCTAAAAATTAACGCCTCGGATCCGCCGGTAGTAATGATAAAGTTATCTGCATCAACGTCTTTTATACCAACAAATTCGCGATAATATTTAGCGAATTTCTCTCTGTAAAACTCATAACCATTTGATGGACAATATGATAACGTGCTTCCACTCTCTTCACTGATCGCTTTCCAGAATACATCAGGCGTCGGAAGGTCAGGCTGACCAATATTCAGATGAAAAACATGTTTGCCTTGTTTCCTTGCTTTATCTGCATAAGGAACAAGTTTTCTTATTGGAGATGACGGCATGTTATCCCCTTTATTCGATATTTTAGGCATAGTGTAAAAATACAAAACTCGCTTCCTGTAGACGAAATAGTTGATAAGAAAATAAGTCTTTGACTGAAGATAAAATATTGCATTATAAAGATTGTAACACCTACTATCAGAGAGCAACCACCATGTAGAACAAAATGGAATTCGCAAAAAGAAGAAAGAATCCGTAAATTTGCAGGCCAATGGAGAAAGAAGCAACAAGAGATGAGATAAGTGAAAACCTAACGCTGGAAGAGTTTAGAAAAGAAATACTGAACGATTATAAGATCGCATGCGAAAGCAGAGAAGCGAGTTTACTGGGTCGAAAAGAAGTGTTAACAGGTAAAGCTAAATTTGGAATCTTCGGTGATGGTAAAGAGCTTGCTCAGATCGCCATGGCAAAGGCATTTAAAAATGGTGATATCCGATCCGGATATTATCGCGATCAAACTTTCATGTTCGCAATTGGGCAGGCAAACGTGAAACAATTCTTTGCTCAATTGTATGCAGATACCGATCCTGATCATGACCCTTTCTCTTCAGGTAGACAAATGAATGCACACTTCTCGACTCCATTTATCGATGAAAATGGCGAGTGGTTAGATCTAACCGAACTAAAAAATTCATCTGCGGACACCTCTCCTACTGCAAGCCAGATGACCAGAGCTTTGGGATTGGCTGTTGCTTCGAAGGCGTACAGACAAAATCCAGACATCAATAATGGTAAATTTTCTAAAAATGGAAACGAAGTGGCATTTGCTACTATTGGCGATGCAAGTACGTCTGAAGGGATCTTTTGGGAGGCGGTAAATGCTGCAGCAGTAATGCAGGTGCCGCTTGCGGTTTCTGTCTGGGATGATGGTTATGGGATCAGTGTTCCGATCGATTATCAAACTACAAAGAAGAGCATCTCAAAAGCCTTGAAGGGTTTTAAACTTGATGATGATGGCGGAATGGATATGTATGTAGTTCGGGGTTGGGATTATGGTGGTCTCGTAGAAGTGTATCAAAAAGCGATAAATAAGATCCGAAAAACTCACACTCCTGCTCTGATACATGTCATAGAGGTTACGCAACCTCAAGGTCATTCAACATCGGGATCGCATGAGCGCTATAAAAGTAAAGAGCGTTTACAGTGGGAGAAGGACTTTGATTGCATTTCAAAATTCAGATCTTGGATAATCCAGAATAAATTAGCTACTGCTGACGAATTAGATACACTTAGAGAAGAAACAAAGGCCTCTGTTAAACAAGCTAAAACAGATGCCTGGAATGATTATCTCGAACCTATCAAAGCTGAAAAGTCCAGAGCGATTAGCTTAATGACTGCTATTTCTGCTAATAGCAGTAACAAGTCTTTCATTGAAAGTACGGTTAACAAACTCAATACGAATTCAGAACCAATTAGAAAAGACATATTGAAGTCGGTGAAAGAAGTGTTAAGGTTAACCAGATTGGAAGATTCTGCAGAAAGAAATGCATTGATCAACTGGATGAACAGTTACAAATCAGAAAGCCAGTTAAAATATAGTTCGCATTTATATAGTCATTCAAGATTTTCTGCGATGAAGGTCACTGAGGTTCCCGCTGAGTATGATGATTCCACAACAGAAGTTAATGGATTTGAAATCCTCAACAGCTGTTTCAAAGAAAATTTAAAAAAGCATCCACAAATCCTTGCATTTGGTGAGGATCTGGGAAAGATCGGCGATGTGAATCAGGGATTTGCAGGCTTACAGGAAGTATTTGGTGAGCAAAGAGTTTTCGATACAGGAATACGTGAAGCTACTATTATCGGGCAAGGGATCGGAATGGCAATGCGAGGCTTAAGACCTATAGCTGAAATTCAATACCTGGATTATCTTGTATTTGGGTTGCAACCGCTGGTAGATGATCTTGCAACGCTTCATTACAGAACACGGGGAACACAAAAAGCCCCTCTGATCGTAAGAACACGAGGGCATAGATTAGAAGGTATCTGGCATACAGGATCTCCCATAGCAATGATCATTAATGCCCTGAAAGGCATATATGTACTTGTACCGAGAAATATGACTCAGGCAGCAGGTTTCTACAATACCATGCTTCAATCCGATGATCCAGCACTTATTATAGAGTGCCTCAATGGTTATAGACTCAAAGAAAAACTACCTAATAATATTGCAGAATTTACAGTACCGCTCGGAGTTCCTGAAACTTTGCAAGAGGGTGATGACATCACCCTTGTTTCCTATGGCTCAACGCTAAGAATTGCGGACCTGGCAATTCAACAATTAAATGAGGTTGGTATCTCGGTTGAGCTTATAGACGTTCAGACCTTGATCCCCTTCGATGTAGATGACACAATCGTAGAGTCCTTAAAGAAAACCAACCGAATAGCTTTCCTAGATGAAGACGTTCCCGGAGGAGCTACAGCTTATATGATGAGACAGGTTATGGAAATTCAGAATGGATATCATTACCTCGATTCAAAACCGATAACGATAACTGCCAAACCACACCGTGCAGCATATGGGTCTGACGGAGACTATTTCTCTAAACCAAATGCAGAAGATGTTTTCGAAGCGATCTACCGCTTAATGAGTGAAAGTGATCCTGAAAAATACCCAGAGATATATTGATTCTCAAAATGATCAATAAAAAGTAAAGCAGCGACTCCCGACTCCCGATCACTTAAACTCCTTCATCCTATCCACAAAACTCTTCATTTTATTTTTTGAGCCAAACGTCCAGATATAATATCGGTTATCGTCCTTTTTTACTTTACGCTTGTCTGTATCAAAGGATCGGATCAACTCATTCACATCATCATAGGAAGAGACAACCTGAACTGTGTTTCCTTTATAAGAAATGTAAAACCAATCGTTTAGATTCGTTTCGAAGTAAATATTGAAGTAGTCACTCGACCTTCTGAAGCCCATTTCAATAAATCCATCAAGTCTTTTGTGGATCGCTTGATCTCCGATAAATGATACGTTGATACTACCTTTTGATCGGTAAACCTGCATTTCAGGGTCATAAACGAATTTAATATTGGTGAAGAGTATTTGCTCTTTGATATCTTTCGGTTTCTCAAAAAATCCGGTTGTCTGAATTTCTTCCAGGAGCTTGGTCATCTTCTTTTCATCGATCATCTCTGCCAGTTGATTTTGAATGTCCGGGTCTGAGTAATCCAGATCAGGCATATCGATATTATCCTGGAACATGTAGTATGCAAATAACTCGCTGAAATCCTTATTGAATTCAAGGTCCATTGCAATAGTAAGCTCGAATTCATAGGAGTTTTTATTCAGGTCATTTATTACATTTCCTGATGATCTTGTATCCACCGCACCGAACTTAAGTCCGGGGTCGACCGCGCCTTCACCATACACAACGCCTTTCGTATTATTGTAAGTTAAATAGTTTCCTGTCGTCTTTTCACCATTGATCTTTTTCTCATCCCCAAAAGTGTAGATCTTAGAGATTGGATCATACTTTACAATTCCAGTCGCTTCCAGTACAGATACATCGGCTCTGATGTTTTTTGAATTCATCAAAGTAGTATACATACCTGAAGTATCTCTCTTGCTAAGCATAATGCCTGTATATAGCGGAAGTCCGTCAGGAGACTTCGGCTTATCATAATGGATCAATAGATTATCAGGATCAATTTCATCCTGGAACGAGAACCATTCAGACTTCAAATTCCCACGATCGATATTCATCTTTGTAAACCCCTTGAAATTGAGTAGAGAGTTGTTTGACTGTAGTTTGATATCGCCCTGGAATTTAAATTCAGGAAACAGTGTAAATGTTTCCGGTACAGAGCCATAAGCAACAACGTGATGATGGGTTACCTCATCTTTCTTTTCCTGGATGACTTCTTTTTCTACGGTAACATTGTCAAAGAAAATATTTTGACCTTCAGTATTCAATGTTTTATAGGTATAATCTCCTTTAGCTTTTAGTGTTTTTCGTGCGGAAATATCAACTGTAGCATTGTTTATTTTATGAAATCCATCGAGTGTATCCGCGACGATCGTAGCATTTTCAAGTGTTTTCATAACTGCTTGTGGTTCGATCACGACAACACCATCCCCGGGGATCACTTTTGAATCTGCAACATAGATATAAGGTACCTCTTCTGTTGTAAGAATTGAAGTAGTAAGATCGTACATTGCCCTTTTACCTAAAAATTTCAAATCTCCCTGGGCTGGATGTTGAGAAACAAAGTATGCTCCCTTTGATCCCGGTGGTGACCTAAAGTTCAGGATCTTCGCATCCATGTCCCAATCAAATTCATTGATCGCGGTTTTATATTGATTGTAAGCAAACTCCGTATCTACTTCTTTTGTATTCGTTGCAAACTTTCCAAATCGGTTCTTGAAATCAACTTTTGCATTTACATTTGGAGTATTGAACGTTACTTTGTCACCTTCGATAGCTTTTATCTCCAGACTGGAAGTATCTGCTTCCAGATCATCAGCATTGAAACTAAAAAGTTCTGAGCTTAATGCAGCCTCAGCCCAATCCAACCTTCCGTCTCCACTTAAACCTTTATTCGTTACAAGCAGATTGCCATCCAAGCTGGTTTGCCGTTCATACATATCAAAAGGAGTGTCTTTAATCTTAACCCACATCATATCTCGGTATGGTTCCCAATGAATGTAGTTGTTCTTTCCGCTAACCTCAGGAAACTGAGCACTTGCAGCAAGACTTTTAGCCATTTCAAAATCGATTGCATTGGAATTCATCGAATCCGGAAAGAAAATAATGTCTTTCGTGTTGAATTCTGAAGTAAGATAATTGACTTTACCTCCACCTCTCAGACCAAAATTATTGAGTCTGATCTCACCGGTATACTTACCTTTACCACCAAAGAGGCTTAGCCCGGTTCCCGGTGTGCTCGTTACGAAGCCAAGGGAAAGGTCTGGCTGAAGCATGACTGTTTCTTCGATATCCGGAAAGATCCCTGCTGATTTAAGTTTACCGGAAAAATTTAAAACTGAAGGTGAGAAAGTACGGAGACTATCCAGTTTAAACGGATCCACCATAAAGTAAAAATTCTCTTTCATATACACCTCACCCAATGCGTTTCTGTATTGGTAAAATATGAATGCGTCTTCCTTGGAAGTAAGCTTAGGAAACTGCGGTAACTTCCCCCGCCCCGATTTGTTGATCGGCGCATCAACTTCAAGTAGTCCAACTACATTTTCAATTTGTGAGTTGATAGGTTTCAAAATAGGGTCTCCATACTCATCTAGTTTATCTCCATCCGGGATATTTATAATGAAGGAATCGACAGCACCAAGGTCGATCGTAAATGGTTCATAGTTAAAATAGAAGTCATTACCGAAGAAATCCATTCTGCCAGCGAAGATGGTTCCACCAAACAACATATCTCTGTTCTTCTTTACTGTGATCTTTTTTTCTCTTGGGAAAATATAAACAAAGGCGGTATCACTTATCGGTACTGATGAAACTCCATTCAGATCGATGTCAAAATTTTCCAGATTGATAACAGCATTGACCTTTGTAGATAATGCTTTCAACCGGATATTGTCATAATCGATCTTTTTAGCATTAGCAAGAACATAGTTTATCGTTTTGTCTTTCACGGTCACCAAACTTTTGCTATCATCATATTTTATAAAACCATCTTCAACCATTTCGTAGAGTAGTCCCCTGATCTGGCTTTCAGAAAGCTCCGGGCTCATTGCTTTTGCAAGCGCATTGGCATCGATCTTCCGACTGCCATACTTTTCATAATACTTTTTGGTAACTGAAAGTGGATCATAAGGTACTACACTATGATACTCTCGTAGTTTTGCTGCATTGAAAAAATTGTTGGACTCGAAAACCGCAGCTTTTTGTCCTGCACCTTCTACCATTCTTACTTCGATCTGATTTTCGTTCAGGTTCCAGAAGATAGCATCCGCATCTATTTCTTGCTGATGATAAGAATCGTAGAAATTTGATTTTGAGATCCCCTCTTCTCCTTTGAATAAACGCACTTCTTTTGTTGGAATGCGATATGTGAAATTTACACTTGGATGGTAGAGTGAATCCTTTCCCATTTTTAAAACGATCTCTGCCTCATCGGCAGAAATTTCTACAGGTCTCTTAAATGTAAATTGCTCTGACCTTGCTTCGAGGATCTCGACTTTCTTTTCGTTAAAAAATACGATGCGTGCTTTTTCTTTCTCACTACCAATCCCGTAAATCCTGGAACCATAGAGTTTGAATCCACCGTAATATGTTATGTTTTCAGAAAGTTGATCAATCTCCCAATTGTAGTTAAATGATTCGAATCTGGGATAAGACGTCTTCGATTGAATGTTGTCAACGATAAGTTTATCTTCAAATGCACCGATGATCGGCTTCTCAAAGAACTCTTTAAAATTGAACTTCACTGTATCTACTTCGTAGGACAACTTTGTCATATCGATCCTGTACTTTCCGAAAGAACAATTCACTCCGGAGGTGTCCAGGCCAGCTCGGTCCCAGTATGCCCTTCCTTTGCTACCTTTCCACTTATTGTCGAATGGATAATAAGTTCCGGCAGTATTGTGAATGTAAACACTATCTCCCTTTGTAATCCCCAACAATGACGTGTTCTCAAAAACGAGATATGGTTTTTCATCTTCATACTTTAGAACAAATTCGGGCTTTGTTACGATCCAGGATTTGGCCTGAGAGTCATACAACGCATTCTTACTAAAAAGACCGTTGGAGAATTCGAGGAAGGTTTGAAATTTCTTGTTATCGCCTTTTCTTTGGTTCTCAAAAACTTCTTTCAGGATATCGTGCCAATTGTTAAAAAAAGCTTCATCATGACCACTGTTTTCGTAGACTAAAATTATATTGATATAGTTTTCGAAATAAGGATAAGCGCGAAGTTTTTTCTGGATCATAAGCTGACAAAGCTCATTTACCTTGTTCAACCGGTGCAAATCGATATCACCACCTTTATAAGCTTTAAAAAAGTCGTTTGCGGTTTGCTTGCAATCATCTCTTTTTGTTGCCTCCAGATACTTTTGGATCGCCTGAACAAATTTATCTGGTTCACCAGGAAAGGCATCCACGGTTTGAGCAAAAGATATCGCTTGCGACGAGCAAATTAAAATTAGGATCCACAAAAGTCTCGTAAGCATTATACTATTTATTTTGAAAGGTTAAACAAGCCCAATCCTCATCTTCAGATGAGTCTATTAGCTGGAATCCAGCTCTCACAGCTGCATTTTCTATATCGTAAGCATCGGAAGTATAAAAACCACTCAATACCAATTTGCCTTTGGGAAGTACTACTTCTGGAATAACGCCAAACTTTTTTAAAATTGTATTCTTGTTGATATTCATTAATACAATTTCGAAGCCGGGATGAGATTTTATGTAAGACTCATCTAAATGAGCTTTAACATTGCTTAGATCATTCGTTTTAACATTATCGATCAACGCATTAAGTGCAACCTGGTCATTTTCCAGTGCTATCACATCCTTGCATCCCAATTTTGATGCCAGGATGGTGAGTATTCCACTACCTGCTCCCCAGTCAAGCATTGTCTTGCCAGCAATATCATTATGAAGCAACCATTTGAGGATCTGCAATGTCGTCGCATGGTGACCAGTACCAAAAGCCATCTGAGGATCGATAATGATCTCCATTGGTGTTTGCGCCGCAGGATGAAAAGATGCTCTGATTGTCAATTTATTATCGATTTCTACGGGATGGAAATCTGCTTCCCAGCTTTTATTCCAGTTTTGATCTTTTATTTCACTTGTTTCATACGATATGCGATCCAAAAGGTCATGCTTAGCAAGCATATTTTTAAATTTTTCCTCATCCCATTTTGAATTTGAGAGGAAAGCAGAAATTACAGACATAGTTTGCTCAAACCCGATAACATCAAGTTCTGATAACAAGGCAATTAAATGTTCCTGCTCGACTTCAGTAGCCTGAATACTAATTTGTATGTAATCCAATAACTAAAGTTCCTTTACGATCGCTGAAAAATCATTTGCGTTCAAGGACGCACCACCAATCAGTCCGCCATCGACATCTTTCTGAGCAAAGAGCTCTTCTGCATTGGAAGGCTTACAACTTCCACCATAAAGTATTGTAATCTCATCTGCTATTTCCTGTGTAAATAAGCGCGCCAGCAGGTCTCGAATAAATGCATGCATATCCTGAGCTTGCTGCGGACTGGCAGTCTGCCCTGTGCCGATCGCCCAAACTGGCTCATAAGCGATGATCACCCTTTGAAGCTGATCTCCATTTAGATGATAAAGCGCTTTTCTAATTTGATTCTCCACAACATTTTCCTGTTGATCGCTTTGCCTTGCCGGCAATTCTTCGCCACAGCAAAATATTGGGCTCAATCCTTCCTTTAGGACAGAATCGATCTTTCTTGCAATGCGCTCATCAGTATCTCCAAAGTATTTTCTTCTCTCAGAGTGTCCAACGATTACATATTCAGCTCCTACGGATCTTATCATTGGAGCAGAAATTTCACCTGTAAAAGCGCCACTATCTGCTTCATAACAGTTTTGTGCGCCAACATGAATGCTGGATCTCCCCTTTACGAGTAAAACAGCATCCTTTAAGAGGTAGAATGGAGGAACAAGAATGACTTTAGTATTGTCTGCAGGTCCATCTATCCTTTCAAGGCATTCTTTTACTAATATAATACCCTCATCCAAGGTGGTATTCATTTTCCAATTTCCTGCTACTATTTTTTGTCTCATGTTTTTCTATATCGTTTTGTAGAATTAAATAACTCTTTCATAATCTTTTTATCGGTAGTATCAAACTTGATCGAGCGTCGAGCCATCACAGTTTCTGCTAATTTCAGGGCTTCCTTAAGTCGAAACTCTTTAAAACCATCAGCACTTCCCCACGAAAAAGAAGGAATGAACTTAGGCGGAAAATCCCCACCAAATATATTTGCGGCAACCCCAATAACCGTCCCGGTATTGAACATTGTATTTATTCCACATTTGCTATGATCTCCCATTGAAAGTCCACAAAATTGGAGACCACTGCTACGAAAATGATTTGCACCATAGTCCCAAACCTTAATTTCGGAATAATTATTTTTCAGGTTAGAAACATTTGTGTCTGCTCCAAGATTGCACCACTCTCCAATAACAGAGTTCCCTAAAAAGCCATCATGAGCTTTATTTGAGTAGCCAAACAAAACACTATTACTCACCTCTCCACCGCATTTCACATAAGGTCCAAGAGTGGATGCACCATATACTTTACTCCCCATTTTTAAAGTCGCGCTCTCGCACAATGCAATGCTTCCTCTAAGGCAACTTCCCTCCATGACCGTGGCATTCGGGCCTATATAAATTCTACCAGACATTGGATTAAGGAAGGCTCCTTCAACAGTGGCACTTGCATCGATAAAGATGTGTTCCGGATTACCCGTAATGACGTTTGTATCTGAAACTGAAGCTGAGACTTTCCCGCGAGTTACTCTTTCGAAGTCATTCGAAATTTCCTTTTCATTTTGTAAAAAAATATCCCAGCGATCCTGAATCAGCGAAACCTTAGAAGTCACCGCTACCGATTCTGCTGCATCAGCTAAACTGATATCGAATGTCTGAGGGTTCTTAAATTTTAAAGCGACAATAATATCATCACTTTTGAGACAGGCTCCTTCACTCAATGCATTAATCTCGTTACAAAGATCCGGGGTTGGTAAGACAGATGAATTTATAAAGAGGTAAGAATTTGTATTTGAGTATTTCGCAGACAACATTTCAGAACTGGAAATAAGATATACCTGCTCGTCTAAATCATGATCCCACTTTTCTCTTATGGTAAGAATTCCTACACGGATATCGGCAATATGCCTCGTGTAAGTAAAAGGTAGAAGGTTTGTACGAAATTTTAAGTCTTCAAATAATACGGGCATATCAAATTGCTATGGCCGTAAAAATAAAAAAAGCCTTGACGAAGCAAGGCTTTATTAACTGACAATTTTCTCGGGTGTCTATTTCTTAGCTGAATATTTCTTCTTGAATTTCTCAATACGCCCCGCAGTATCGACAAATGTCATTTTACCGGTATAAAATGGATGTGACATATTGGATATCTCAAGCTTTACTAAAGGATATTCCTTGCCATCTTCCCATACTATTGTATCTTTAGTAGGTGCACAAGACTTGGTAATAAAAGTTTCATCGCAACTGAAATCTTTGAAAACTACCAATCTATAATTACCTGGATGTATATCTTTTTTCATTTTCCTCGTAAAATTTTAGGAATGCAAAGATAGAAATTTAATTTATTTTAAAGCAATAAGCATGTTAATAATTAGATAGCCTTCGCTTTAAGTTTGTTTAACGAACACTTTCTATCATTACATAGTTAATAACAACATTTGCCAATCATATGATAAAATGGAGAAAATTTGATGGTACACCCATCAGGAAATCAATAAAACAATCAGTTAAAGAAGCTATTCTCCGTGAGAAAGCGATGGGGCATTCTTTAAAGGTTTGTATCGGAACGGATTCACAAGTTCGTAGCAATATCGTTGAGTTTGCCACAGTTATCGTCTTTCTGAGAGAAGGGAAGGGAGGCTTTATGTATATCAGCAACGAAAAGCGACCAAACAATATGACTATTAAGGAAAGACTATTGCTAGAAGTAGCAAAATCTATTGAGATCGCCTATAAAATTTGTGATCTGCTTGATAAGTATGATGTAGATCTGGAAGTACACGCTGATATTAATACAAATCCACAATTTAAATCCAATCCGGCACTCAAGGAAGCAATGGGATACATCCTCGGTATGGGCTTTATCTTTAAGGCCAAACCGGATGCTTTTGCGAGTACCAGTTGTGCAAATAAAATGGTCTAGACACCCTCACTAAATTCTGCATAAGCAGTTTCAATTCTTTTTAACAGACCCTCTCTCCCTTCTTTCGTTGAAGAGGACGTGATATAAATTGGCGGAAGTTCCTCCCATGTTTCACCGAGCTTTTCTTTAAAAATGTTGACATTTTTTTCTTTTGCACCTTCTTTTATCTTGTCTGCCTTAGTAAAAACAATAATGAAAGGAATTCTGCTTTCTCCCATCCAATTGATAAACTCGATATCAGCACTTTGCGGTGGAACTCGAATATCGATCAGTTGGAACACATAGATCAGCTGCTTACTCCTGAAAAGATAGTTTCTGATCATCTTTTCCCATTTGACGCGCGCTGTTTTGGAAACCTTTGCATAACCGTATCCGGGTAGATCGACCAAATACCACTGCTCGTTCACGTCAAAATAATTCATCGTTTGCGTCTTCCCGGGAGTATTCGATGTCTTCGCTAATTTCTTCTTATCCAAAAGCATATTGATAAGCGAAGATTTACCAACATTGGATCTGCCAATAAATGCAAACTCAGGACGATTTTTCGGACTATCCTGAAGTTTGACATAACTACCTACATATTTTGCGCTCTTTATAAACATAATTAGATTTAATACCTTCTATCTTTGTACAAAATTAAATCTATTTGACCCAGGTAACACCATATAAGGATAAGAAAGAGAGTAAAAAAGCTCAAGTTGAAACGATGTTCGACAATATCGCATCGAGTTATGACCGCTTAAATCATATCCTTTCAGCGGGGATCGATGTTTTGTGGCGCAAAAAAGCGATCCGGTTTTTAAGTCAGTACGAACCAAAAGTAATTATGGATATGGCGACCGGAACAGGTGACTTTGCCTTTGAAGCAATGAGACTGAAGCCTGAAATCATTTATGCCATCGATCTATCTGTAAACATGCTTGACATAGGTCAGCAAAAATCTGTTAAGAAAAAAACAACAGATACGATAAAATTCATAAAAGGCGATGCAGAAAATCTTGATCTTGAAAGCAATACTATCGATGCGATTACCGTTGGATTTGGAGTGCGCAACTTTGAAAACCTAAAAACAGGCTTAAAAGAGATGAATCGGGTAATGAAGCCCGGTGGTCACATTGCTATACTGGAACTTTCTAAACCCAGAAAATTTCCGATCAAGCAAGGGTTTGATTTTTATTTTCATAACATACTTCCAATTATTGGAAAGTTACTTTCAAAAGATAACCATGCATATAACTATTTACCTAACTCTGTAGAGGCATTTCCTGAAAATGAAGAGTTTATCTCCATTATGCAAGAGTGTGGATTTACAGAATCTAAATGGACCCCTTTAACTTTTGGAATATGCGCTATGTACACAGGATCAAAATAGTTTTTCTTCTTTTTGCCGGACTATGTTTCTTCATTCCTTCCACCTCCGGACAGGTAAACTATTATGAATTTAAAGACAAACAGATTTATTTTGGAATCAATATTGGATTGAATTTTTCCGATTTTAACTTCACACCGATCCCTCGTGAAGAAAGTGTTGATAGTATCCTTGGGATCAATTCGAGTTTAGGACCGGGATTTAATCTTGGGATCATTTCAAACTATCAATTCCATGAGTATTTTGACCTCCGTTTTGTCCCGGCACTTTCATTTTCGGATAAGAAATCAGACTTCCTGATGTTAGATGGACAAACAATACCAAAAACCATCAATTCGATCTACTTCAGTTTCCCTTTACATCTTCGATTTAAATCACAACCGATCAATGATTTTAGAATTTTTGTACTCGGTGGAATGCGTTATGATTTTGACCTTGCATCGAACAGTGGTAAGAGAAAAGCGGAAGATCAGATCAAGATCAGGAAGCATGATCTGTCTCTCGAGTATGGAATAGGATTTTCATTTTATTTTCCTTACTTCATATTCTCCCCGGAGTTTAAAATGTCTCACGGTATTTTGAACATACACGACAGGGATACAAATCTTATCTTTTCCCGTGCAATTGATTCTCTCTTCAGCAGGGCTTTTACAATCTCGATCAATTTGGAAGGTTAAAATCTGTAATATGCCCTTACACTATCTAAAGGAAGATGAAAACTTTAATCTGGGTGTTTGGAAAATTGAGGAGCAGGAAAGTTTCTTTTTAGAAACACTTCAGCTTACTGAATTTGATAAAAGGGAACTCGATGCTATCAATGCACAAAACAAACGTGCTCAGTGGCTGGCAAGCAGGTTTCTTCTTAAAAAACTTTTGGGCACTAAAGAGATCTTACATCTGATTAAAGATCAGTATGGGAAACCACACGTAGATGGTAGCAAATATTATTTTTCCATTTCACATTGCCGTAATTATGCTGCTGTGATAATCTCTAAAATAAACTGTGGCGTTGATATTGAAACGATAGAAACGAGAATAGAACGCATCGCTTCTAAATTTCTCTATGAGCATGAGATCGACCCGGGAGATGAAAATTATTGTACGAAACTGACAATTTACTGGAGTACCAAAGAATCACTGTATAAGTTATATGGCAAGAAAGGACTCACCTTTAAAACACAGTTATTAGTTGAACCATTTGAACCTGCAGATTCAGACACCCTGCATTGTTTTATAAGAGTTAACGGCAAGACTTTGCCTTTTGATGTAAGCTATCAAAAAATGGATGACTTTATTATAAGCTATGTCACAGGTTCATTTGAAGACCACTGTACCTAGTATTTCAGAGAGATCTTGTTTGACTTTATGCAGGAGGACATGGGTTTCCTGTAATTTTTTCAATTGATCTTCGTCCTTTTCATCTTTCATTTTCTGCTTGTTCTCATTGATCATCTTCTTCAATTTGAAAAGCTTAAATCGAGTAACAGATGATTGAATATCTTTCTGAAAATTGTCCCGAATATCCTGGATCATGATATCATATCGCTTTCCCCAATTTTCGCTAAGTTCATATGGAGATGACAAAAGCTCGATTGCAAGCTCACTTATTCGGTCATTTTGATTATTAAGGAAGAACTCCTGGGGGTGCACGTTACCCTTATCGAATTCTTTTTCGATCAAATCGATGGTTTCCTTATACAATGAATTATCTATTTCAATGTTTTCCAATTCCTCAAGAATATACCCGGTGACCGTTTGTTCATCATCCAGCTTTTTAGGTCCGTACTCCATTGTAAGTCGTATCAAATCTCGTTCAAGCAGCTCCAGATAGGATTCCTCTGTGATCCCGTCCATCTGTTCCGAGATATATTTGTGTGTCTCTGTTGCGACAACCGAGGCATCTGCTTCATTCTTGCTTCTATTTTTGGAAAGTAGATTCCTTCTCGATTTATTGCACTCGGCGATGAGGATCTGCTCATTGATTTCCAGAATTCTGCTACATTCTTTCAAATAGTAGGACCGGCTTATCGGATCTCCTACTCTTGCAACACTGCTGATGATCTCGTTTGTAAGCGCCGCTTTTTTTACGGGGTTTTTTGCAGATGCTTCAACAGCCTTCTTAACCTTAAATAAAATATAATCGGTTTCTTCGGCTCTGAAATATTTATTGAATGCTGCTGCACCATTTGCCCTTATAAAAGAGTCAGGATCTTCTCCATCAGGGAGAACGAGAATACTCACTTTTAGTCCTTCTTCCAGCGCTATATCTCCACCTCTGGTCGCTGCTTTTTTACCCGCTTCATCACCATCGTAAATGATCGTGATTTGCTCTGTATACCTTTTGATCAATCTGATCTGATCCGGAGTAAGAGCAGTTCCGGATGAAGCGACTACATTTTCAATACCAGCTTGAGCCATTGCGATTACATCGGTGTATCCTTCCACAAGGAAGCATTGATCTTCTTTGCGGATCGAATTCCTGGCGACAAACATCCCATAAAGTACCTTGCTCTTTAGATATACCTCAGATTCTGCGGTATTGATATATTTAGGGGCCTTCGTGTTCTTCTTCATCGTTCGGCCGCCAAATGCAATAACCTTTCCGCTTAAGTTGTGTATAGGGAACATGATCCTGTTCCTGAAAAAATCTTTTGATTTATCTCTTGAAAGCAAACCTGCTTCAGCCAATTTATCCACTTCGAAACCAGCTTCCTTTGCTTTATTCATGAGCGCATCCTGCGAATCCAAGGCATAACCAATACCAAATTTCTCTATCGTAACGGAGTTTAATCCTCTTTCCTTTAAATAGGATAATGCGATTGATGTACCTTCTTCAGTCTCAAGATTTTCAATAAAAACCTTCTTAGCAAAAGAATTGATGATGTGGATACTATCTCTGTTATCGACTTCCTCTCTCGACTCCTTTCTGTTTGTATACTCCAGGTCGATCTGGTACTTTTCTGCTAAAAATTCTACGGCTTCCGGAAAAGTGTAATGCTCATGTTCCATAAGGAATTTTGTGACATTACCCGCCACACCACAACCGAAACACTTGTATATACCTTTGGAAGGAGAGACTGTGAACGATGGAGTTTTCTCATTATGGAAAGGACAAAGACCAAGAAAATTAGCCCCACGCTTTTTCAAGCTTACATACTCGTTGATCACCTGCTCGATATGGGCGGTTTCTAGAACTCTGGCTATGGAAGATTCTGTGATCAATGCTTTTGATTTGGGCTAAAAGGATCGCAAAAATACAATTACTTGTAATGAATACTGTGATTCGGCTTTTGCACTTAAATTTAAGTAATTTTGACGTCGATAATCTAAATATAAAATTACAAAATATACAATATGAACGAAGTTGTTATAGTATCCATGGCCAGAACACCGATCGGAAGTTTTGGAGGCAGTCTTTCTCAACTTACAGCTTTAGACCTGGGAAAAAAAGTCATTAAGGCATCCATTGAAAGGGCAGGTATATCTCCAGGTGATGTAAACGAAGTATTTATGGGAAATGTGCTCACTGCAAATGTAGGCCAGGCTCCAGCCAGACAAGCAGCGCTCGCGGCTGGGGTACCTGAAAATGTACCTTGTACCACTGTAAATAAAGTTTGTGCCAGCGGAATGAAAGCGATCATGTTTGCAGCTCAATCGATCCGATTAGGAGACAACGATATCGTTGTCGCTGGCGGAATGGAAAGTATGACTAATGCTCCATACTATATACCAAAAGGCAGAAACGGTTATCGCTATGGGAATGCCGAAATTCTGGACGCGATCGTTCGAGATGGATTGCAGGATCCATACAATGGAAATATGATGGGAAATGTAGCTGAATTATGTGCAAAAGAATGCAACATTTCAAGGGAAGCGCAAGATGAATATGCAATTCAGTCATATAAAAGAACCATTGCCGCTCATGAAAATGGCTGGTTCGATGATGAATTACTCCCTGTTGAGATCCCTCAGCGTAAAGGTGATCCAATTGTTGTTAAAGATGATGATGAGTACAAAAATATCCGCTGGGAAAAGGTTTCTACAGTGAGACCAGCTTTTGAGAAAGATGGAACAGTAACTGCTGTGAATGCATCGAAAATTAATGATGGCGCAGCAGCAATTGTACTTATGAGTGCAGATAAGGCTAAAGAAATGGGTATCACTCCTATTGCCAAAGTAAGAAGCTATGCAGATGCGGCACAAGAACCGGACTGGTTCACCACAACTCCTTCTCTTGCTATTCCTAAAGCATTGAGCAAAGCTGGTGTCGATGCTTCCGATGTCGACTTTTTCGAGATCAACGAGGCCTTCTCTGTAGTTGCCATTGCAAATTGCCAAAAACTTGAAATCGATCCCGAGAAATTGAATGTGTTCGGTGGAGCTGTGGCACTAGGTCACCCTATCGGAGCTTCAGGAGCCAGAATTTTGTGTACGTTGATGTCTGTCTTAAAACATAAGAATGGAAAGATCGGTTGCGCAGGTATTTGTAATGGCGGAGGTGGCGCTTCTGCTATGGTGATCGAAAAAATGTAATAAATCAACTTAACAAACGTTTAATTGGGGACCTGATCTACTCATTTGAAAGTTATCATAACCATATTTACAATAATAGTCTTTGCTGTTAGTTCCTTGCAGTTGTGTGCACAGGATGATGATTTGTTTAAAAAATGCGAAGACTCATTACAGTCGCTGGCTTTGGTACTCGGAACAGACTCCGTTGAAGAGAATAGAACCAATGCCGTGAAAGATCTTATTCCTTATCTGGTACAAACACTTAAGCATAAAGGATCCTTTTCTTACCCCTTTGATTCGGTCAATGGGATGTCTTTTGTTTATTCCCCGGATAGCACTTTCAGATTAGTAACGTTTCAACTCAGAAGAGACGATGGTTCGAATCGGTATTTTGGAGCTATACAGATGAATTCTGATGAGTTGAAGCTCTTTCCCCTCTATGATGTATCCGATACCCTGCCTTTCCACTGTAACAAAATTCTCAGTCCGGAAAAATGGTATGGTTCGATCTATTACAATATTCTTGCCCATGAAGTCGATGGGGACAAAATATATACGCTGTTCGGCTTTGATGCTAATGACTATTGGAGCAATAAAAAATTCATTGAGATCATGCGATTTGAGGATGGCAAACCGGTCTTTGGGTCCGACCCTTTGATCGTTGTCACCGATTCTTTAGGAAATTCAAAAGAGTATAATCGTTTCTTTATTGAATATAAACACAACTCCAATGTAGGAATGAACTATTATCCAGAGGATGACATGATCGTGTATGATCATCTGAAGCCATTCAAGAAAAAATATGACGGCCTTTACTTCGCATATATTCCTGATGGTTCCTATGAAGGATTTAAGTGGGAAAATGAACAATGGAATTGGGTAAAGAAAGTTTTTCACTTTTCTATCGGGCATCGGGACGATCCTCCTATGCCAACTCCAGTTCTGGATCAGGAAAAACAAAAGCTCTACGATCCAAGGTCATCAAGGTCTGACGACTAAACCGTCAATTTAGGCATACTTTCCACATATTTCAGGGCATAAGAATTCAAAACCTTATTCAAGCTTAGATATCCTTTAGTGTTAGCTTTGTGATGTAAAATTATCTATATGTTAAAGGCAGGAGTATTAGGAGCCGGACATCTCGGCAAAATTCATATCAAGTTATTAAAGGAAGTAGAAGGGGTAGAACTCGTAGGATTTTATGATCCCGACGATGGGAATGCTGCGTTTGCAGAGAAAGAATTTGATACCACCTCATTCGATTCTATGGAAAAACTTGTCGCGGCTTGCGATATGGTCGATATTGTCACTCCAACGTTGTCCCATTATGAATGTGCAGAATATGCAATTAAAGAAGGCAAGCATATTTTTATTGAGAAACCACTCACCAACACTTTAGAAGAAGCAGAATTACTGCTGGCTTTAGTGGAAGAAGCAGATATAAAAGCACAGGTCGGCCATGTTGAGCGATTTAATCCGGCCTTTCTCGCACTTAGCGACGTCGATTTCAAACCTATGTTCATTGAAACACACCGGTTAGCTATGTTCAATCCCAGAGGAACTGATGTTTCTGTGGTTATGGATCTTATGATCCACGACATCGACATCATATTGAGTATCACAAATGCTAATGTTCAAAGAATAAGTGCAAGTGGTGTTCCGGTGCTGAGTTCGTCACCTGATATCGCCAATGCTAGAATTGAGTTTGATAATGGCTGCGTTGCAAATGTAACTGCCAGTCGCATATCGATGAAAAATATGCGCAAGATGCGCGTCTTCCAACCTGAATGTTATATATCGGTAGATTTTCTGAAAAAGAAATCAGAGGTTATTAAAATTTCAGATAACAAACCCGAGCATATCGAAAATCCGCTATCTCTTGAAACCAACGAAGGAGAAAAGTTTATAGATATCAGCATGCCGGAAATCAAAAATGTTAATTCTATTAAGCTTGAACTTGAAATGTTTCGCGATGCCATTCTTCAGGATTCTGAAACTGCCGTCAGCGTGGAAGACGGTTATAACGCTATGAAAATCGCATCCCAAATTTTACAAAAGATCAACAAAAACCAGACTGTTTAAGCGTTAATATTCAAGTATATTTGCAGCGAAAATCAAAGCTTATCAGAACAAGTGTAATTTTTTTTCTTTCCGTGTTGATCGTTTCCTGCGATTCCAACCTTCCGAATGGAGGTATTCCATCTTATGTTAAAATAGAATCCGTAACACTCAACTCCAATCCACTTCAAGGAAGCAATTCTCATAATATTGTCGATATCTGGTTGGAGGCTAAAGGAGTGGATTATGGAGCATATGAGCTTCCAACCACACTTCCGCTTCTAACGGAAGGAGAGACAACGCTATTCTTGTTGGCTGGCAATCTTGAGGATGGCCGATCAGGTTTCAGAGGTATTTATCCTTTCTATACATTAGATACAGCACTTGTTAATTTGATCGAAAAAGACACAATTACAGTTATACCATCCTTTTCTTACCGCAGCGCTACTCAATTTCCATTGATCGAAGACTTTGAAATTGGAAATAGCTTCGATAATCTGCAGATTGTCACAAATAATGAAGTTTTTGAAGGTTCAGGCAGCGGATTGATGACTCTAAACGGTCTTACTCCTGAGAAAACTGCTAAAACATTCGCTTCTTTTGTGCTTCCATTTGACAGAGAAGTATACGTAGAGCTGAATTACAAGGCAAACAATTTTTTTAATGTAAAATTAGAGGGAAAAGAAAATAGTGGAGTGATTTCTACGTTAGATTTAATATTCATTGCCCCGAAATCGGAATGGAACAAAATTTATATCAAGGTCACGGATGATATCGCATTACTAAATGCTGTTGATTATAAATTTATAATTAATGCTGTTAAAAACGATACTTTACCTACCGCAGAAATATACATCGATAATTTCAAGATCGTTCACCTCTGATAACATTCGAAAGATGAGGGTTCAAAAGAAACTTGGAATATTCCTGTATATCATAAGCGACTTTCTCGCTGCAGCTTTTGCATGGGCAGGTCTATATATCTTCAGGAAAATCAGTATTGAAGGAAACGCTTTAAACACAGAGTTCCTTACCAGCGACCCGAATTTCTTTCTAGGTATTACCATAATCCCGATCGCCTGGCTTTCGTTCTACTTTATTCTCGGTTCTTATACAGATATTCATCGAAAATCAAGACTTGCAGAACTCAACAAAACTTTCTTTGCTACGCTCGTTGGAGTTGTTATAATATTTTTTACACTCCTTCTCGATGATATCGTCTCCAGCTACAAGAATTATTACCAAACTTTTGGTATGCTCTTCTTGCTTCAGTTCCTCTTTACAATATCCGGTAGGTTTATCTTATTAAACAGTGCGAAAAGCCGTTTAAGAAAAGGTATTGTAAGCTATAGAACACTGATTATCGGTGGTAACAAAAACGCAACCCAACTCTATAAAGAGATCAAGAGCATGGATACCGCTATGGGCTATGAAT